>JAPOIJ010000233.1 GCA_029979005.1 Planctomycetota bacterium
ACAACGGTCTCCGACAGTCGAAAATGCCCCAGCGTGTGGGTGGGGTTCTCGTGTTGTTGCCGAACAACAATTGTAAACGTTCCTTTTTCAATTGGCCCTGTTTTGGTTCGGACGACCAATTCATGGGACTGACCGACTTGCGGCAGGACGGCCCACCCCCAAGTGCTTCCGCGGGCGTCGCGATCAATCGCACTTGCTGCAGACCACTTTTTGTCCGGATGCCCACCCGCCTGTGCTTGTTCGATCGTTGCACTCGCATCACTCAATTGAATCATCGCAGCCTTTAAATCCTCGGGCCACTCGGCAAAATCTTTGTCAAACCAATCGAAGTGCTCCAATTGATCACCACGCATCAAAATTAACTCAGATACGACAAAATTTCCGTTGGGCGCTCTACCCGGCCCGTTTTGGGGCAATGATTTATCAGGCAACGCTTCTAATCTAATTCCTTCGAGGGAATCACTTATTTCAACAGCAACACCATAAACGGCTACAGCAAGGTTCTCTCCCGAGATTAAAATGGAATGGTCAGCATCCGACACGGCCTTGAGCCCCTCGGGCACCTTGATTGCGGTTGGTGAAAGCGGGTTCCAAATTTTCGCTGATTCTTTAAGCGATGTTTCCCAGGCCAGCCGACTCTCTGTTGCAGCTGGCGATTGAGCAAGACCCTTCTTTGCTATCGATATTTTCTCGTCGATCGGAATCAACAGATCGGGCAATTCATCATCTGAGACATTGATCGAAGGGCCCCACTGACCGGTATTATTTGCACCAGCGTAGAGCCCTTTTTCTTTGATGTCTGCGAAGAACGCAGAAAACTGATAAAACTCCTTTGAGGAAAACGGATCGAATTTATGATCGTGACACTCCGCACAACCAAGGGTAACACCAAGCCAAACCGATGCGGTTGTTCGCACCCGATCCGATGCGTACTTATTAAGATACTCCTCCGGTTGCACTCCACCTTCAGCCGACATCATCCCTAATCGATTGTATCCCGAAGCAATCAGTTGTTTCTGGGTGGGATTCTCGAGAAGATCTCCAGCTATCTGTTCACGCGTAAACTGATCAAAGGGCATGTTCGAATTAAAAGCTTCGATCACATAATCTCGATAGGGTGACACACTCATGTTCTGATCACCGTGATAACCAACCGTGTCAGCATAGCGGACCAAATCTAGCCAATTCACTGCTAATCGCTCACCAAAATGAGGACTTGCGAGTAAGCGGTCAACCTCTGCTTGGTAGGCTTCCTCAAACCCCCGCTTGGTTACATCTGTTCTAAACTCAGTAATCTGTTCTGGACTCGGCGGTAAGCCAATCAGGTCTAGATTTACCCGACGGAGTAACGCATCGGGATTGGCCTGCTGCGACGATTTAAGTCCAGAATTCTCCAACCGGACCCGAATTGATTCATCAATAAAATCTCTTAAATCACCACCGCGATCATCGGCCACGGGTGATTTAAATGACCAGTGTTCTGCCCATGCAGCGCCTTGCGATATCCACGCTACAATCAATTCTTTCTCGCGCTTGCTAAGTGCTTTCAAATGATCACTAGGAGGCATTACCTCGTCAGGATCATCTGACAATATTCTTTCAACGAGCAGACTTGCATCAGGATTTCCGGGCACCAAAATCCCAGAATCAGGATCGAGCAAACTCGCCTTTTGATCGATCCGAAAATCAGCTTGATGCTTGGACTCATCAGGACCATGGCATGCGTAACATTTGTCCGCCAAAATTGGCTTAACCTGAGATCCGAAGTCAATCTTGCTTGATTCGCCCTCTTGTCCAACTACAAAGCTAGTTGAATTTGCAAAAATCAAACCCAAAGCAGCAATGAAGCCGGAACGGATGGCACCGTTAAAACACCGCCGCAGTTTCTGATCTTTTTCGTAAGTACCAGTCATGGATTCATTTCTTAACATCTAAACCAGTTATCGATACATCAAACCTAGCCGCCGCAACTCAGTCTACCAAAAACCTAACGCCGGTGCTGCACGGATTCTGCACACAAACGGCTCTACTAACCGGAATGTCTCACTAGCGACCGAAGCATTAATGACAAAAAACAACTATGCCATCAACAATTCGCTCTCCAAATTATGAATGGAAACGTTCAATTAATCCAGTTTCAACAGGTACCAACTCAAAGCCAGACTGATTCGGTTCGTGTAAACTGTTTGAGGAGTAAGTTTCGCGATTGAGACACCGATCGGATTAACACGTGAATCAGTGTATATTGGTTAGCAAATTTTAATCAGCTTCCAGCCTCCTGCGTCTATTGTGCGAATATACACTTGAATCTACTCAATCCCCTGAAGTTAAACAGTCGTATAGAAGACGATCCGTTAGTTGACGGATTGCCCAAGCGTGCTACTTTTATTCCGCTACGGCAAAAAGACCTTCAAAATGTGTTGATCAAAAAGTTCCAGATTACCAACGGAGAACTTGAGGAATATAAGAAACTTTGCTCACGACTCCAGGCAATTTTTCATGTAGAGCATCTGGCAAGTTTGCTTTTCCTCGAAGAGATTTACGACGCCCTCGATCCAGACAGCAACCTCGTTGATCTTGAAACCGTGTCCGCCCAAAAGAGAGACGCACTTACCAGTTCGCTTTTGAGTCAGCTTGAAAAGCTTTTATTTAGTGCCCATTACAAACGCCTGTCCAGAGAGGAACTGGAACGAGCAATCGAAGTCGGCTGCCAATGGGGCGTTCAATTGGACGTCAACTTTGACAACTACGACCGTTTGGAAATTTTCGCCAGAGGCTATAGGACCGTTCAGCTAACCCGTCGCCGTTGGCAAAGACTATTTCGACTCGAATCCATTGAACTTCCTGAATTTCAACGGTTGATAATGGCGTTCCGCATGAGCCCGGCGCTCAACGCGGGTAAAAAGGAAAAATTCAAAAATAACCAGAAATCGTTGGACGAGAAATTTGTCTACTTAAAAGCATTTAAGAACATTCCAGAAAATGATCTCGAGATTCTTTTACCAGGATCTAAGGTGCGGTTAACCAAATTGGATCGCGCCAAAATTCTCCTGCCGACGCTTTCGGGAATGGCGTTTACTATTTGGAAAGTTGCCCGAGGCGTACTTGTACTTTCTCTAGCCTTCCATTTTGCCAACATTCTTGGATGGGCAATTCTGATAGGAGCCATCGGCGGTTACGTCTTTAAATCAGTTCTCAGTTATCTCAATACCAAAAACAAATACCAATTTGGGTTGACGGAAAGTCTCTACATCAAAAACCTGGACAACAACTCTGGGGTGATCTACCGCATTCTCAATGAAGCCGAAGAACAGGAGCTTTGCGAAGCGGTCTTGGCGTACACGTTTCTTTGGAAATCCACAAAATCTGGCCAAGGACTAACCGAAGACGAATTGGATAAATTAGTCGAAGAATTCCTCCAACAGACGACAGGCATCGATGTCGATTTCGAGGTGCACGACGGACTTGAAAAACTTGAACGACTAGCCCTGGCAACGAAAAACGAGCACCAAGTGTGGACTGCATCCCCCATCCATCGTGCCAGCGAGTTGTTAAATAAAAACTGGAGTGAATTATTCGAATCGAGCGTTGCAAAGACTGCCGGATTTGAGCACCCGCTTGATGACGGACTGTTCACAAACTAATTTCAGGTATTCATCAGGAAACAATTCTGCATTACGCCTTAACCCTCAAATTTCATCGGAATTCAAGTGAGCGAAACGAAACTATCCCACACCCAGAGTCAGCTAGAATACAGTCGTGCTAAACAACTGATGCCGGGAGGTGTCAACAGCGCCGCGCGGGCTTTTGGAGCCGTCGGTGGAGAGCCTATCGTTTTTGAACGAGGTGAGGGAGCCTACCTCTTCGATATTGACGGCAACCGATACATCGATTTTATCGGCAGCTGGGGACCGATGATCTTCGGACACCAATTCGCACCGGTCAAAGAGGCTGTCCATGCGGCAGTCGAACGCGGAACCAGCTTTGGTGCACCAACCGTTGCCGAAAACGAATTAGCCGAATTGGTAATCGATGCTGTTCCCAGCGTCGAAATGGTACGCCTGGTAAACTCCGGCACGGAAGCAACAATGAGCGCCATTCGGCTCTCGCGCGGCTACACCGGACGTGATCTAGTTATCAAATTTTCCGGAAATTATCACGGCCACGTCGACAGCCTATTGGTCGCCGCTGGCAGCGCCGCGGCAACACTTGGCGTACCCAACTCCCCCGGTGTGACCGAGGGCACTAGCCGTGACACATTAGTTTTACCCTATAACGATTGCGAATGTTTAACTGAGACCTTTAAGAATCATGGAGATTCAATCGCAGCAGTTATTCTCGAACCTGTGTGCGGAAACATGGGCTGCGTCATTCCAACGCCTGAGTTTTTACAAACACTCCGTCAAACGACAGAGGATTCGGGGAGCGTCCTTATTTTTGATGAGGTTATGTGTGGCTTTCGCGTCGCCCGCGGCGGTGCCCAGGAACTATTTGGTATTACTCCAGATTTGACGACCATGGGGAAGATCGTCGGTGGCGGGCTGCCACTCGCCGTATTCGGAGGAAAACGCGAGATCATGCAACACGTTTTACCGGCTGGAAAAGTTTTTCAAGCAGGCACGCTGTCGGGTAACCCGATCGCAACCGCCGCCGGAATCGCAATGTTGAAAGCATTGCGAGATCAGCCACCGTATGAATACCTGGAGGGCCTCAGTAAAAAACTAGAGTCCGGGTTAAAAGCGGCAGCTGAAGCCCATGGAATTGAACATTGCATCCAGCGTGTTGGCAGTATGATGACGCTGTTTTTCCAGAATGGCCCCGTGTTGGACTGGGAGTCTGCAGCTAAATCAAAAACGGATCAATTTTCACAATACTTTTGGGGCTTGATCGACCACGGCGTTTATATGCCGTGCAGTCAATTCGAGGCATTATTTATCTCAGCCGCCCACACCAACGATGACATCGAATACACCATCAAAATGGCTGACCGGGTAATGAGTGAAATCGCCAACTAGTCAATCCGGTCGCAGTCCATTGAACTCCATCAGCTGAACGATAGCGCTTACCCGCTACCTTCGATATGCAGATTGTCTACACCTTAGCTTTGTCAGTCATAAGGATCTTCTTCTGATAGCGACTTTGAACAATATCAGTCAGCACCAACACCGCAAGGACAAAGTAGAATGTAGTCTTTGTCATCGGCTCTACTTCGCTTCCAAAGATGTTGATATGGGCAAGGTGACCACCTTCGCTGACCAACATAATTCCTACGACGAACAGCACAAACAGTCCGAGCACTTCATACATTCGATTTTTCTCTAAGAATGTGGCAACACGGTCGGAAAGCCAGACCATCATCACGCCACTAATGACGATCGCCGCGGCCATCACCCAAAAGACATCCGAAAGTGCCATTGCGCTCAAAATTGAATCGAATGAGAACACAAGATTCATCAAAACAATCCAGAAAATGACAGACCCAACCGACTTCTTCTTATCCTCACCTCCGCCGTGATCGTCGTGCTCTAACCGCGT
>JAPOIJ010000047.1 GCA_029979005.1 Planctomycetota bacterium
ACCCGCTTTGGAGTACATATTCGACACATAAAGATCTAAATCACCATCGTTATCGTAATCGCCCCACGAACATCCCATCCCAAATCCCATATCCATCGTGGGAATTACTGCTTCCGTGACGTCTGTAAAGGCAGGTTTATAACTGCCTCGCTCTGTGTCATTTCTAAGAAAAACATCCGGCGCAAAGTCATTGCAGATGTAGAGATCGAGATCACCGTCACTATCATAATCATTCCATGACGTTTGGTATGAATTTCGGTACTGTTTCAAACCGTCGTCTATTTTCACCCACTCAAAACTATCGCCACGATTCATTAGCAGTATGTTGGGCGGTCCCCCACGATCAACAAACTTATCGTTTCCGAGAATCTTCAAGCGTGTTTTTAATTGCTCCTTCTCTTGTGTAACAAAACCAATCCAATCATCAATCGGCCCAGTACCAGTTGCATAAGTGCTTAGGTAGAGATCCTCGAGCCCATCTCGATTTAAATCGGCGACCGACACTGCATTTACAAAACGAGTTTCCTTTAGCACTTCATTGATTGCTTCATGTGGCTCAAACTTCCCACCAACATTCTCGAAAAACTGGCTCGGCACCATCGACATTCCAATTAACAAATCAGAATCGCCGTCATTATCAAAATCAAAGAAATAACCACACGTCGCCATTTCAGGCACATCGATGCCAACCGATTTTGTAACATCGACGAAGGTCTCGTCACCTTGATTTCGAAGCAATTGAACGGCTTGCCAACGGTCGGTCATGAAGAGATCCTCATACCCGTCGTTATCGAAATCAACCACGCTGACCGAAGGATATTGCCCCACTGACCCCCAATCATTGCAACCTTTGAATTCGTCGCGCGCTTCCTTGATTGCCTGAACTTCGACCATTTTCCCATTTTCAAGAGAACGGACTATTTCCATTTCTCCGCAACGGGTAACGATCAAGTCTTCATGCGTTGCTGTCGATACGGCTTTCAGTGTCTCAACATCGGGAATTAGATCTGCCGTTACATTTTTGAATAGCGTCCTTGGAGCATTGATAACAGTAAATTTTGACTGTCTCCAAGAAACGAGCTTCCAATCGTTTTCTTCTACTTCCTGCCACCCAAGAGTCTGATAGGCACGCACTCCCAAAGGCTTTCCGTTGCGAAGCATTCTTCCTTCAAACTTTGTCTCCATCTCAAATACACCAGACTCAAGAAATCTACCCTTGAGAACACCAAGTTGAGCGTCCTCAAAACGTCCGTTCTTGAGCAGAGGCGACCAGATCTCACTAAACGCAACCAATTTCGACTGTTGATCAACCGGCCAATAATCAAAAGTCGCAAGAGAACCTTGCGACTTTCCCTCGCCCGAAGACAACAGCGAGTCAAGCGTTTCCTCTGCAATTCCAACGTATTCAATTTTGCCTGAAACCACCGGAGAGAGGTCAATCTGAGCGTCTTTCAGCCCCGTGGTAATGAGGCTTTTTTTTCCAGACAAACCCTGAATTACAGTTTCAGAGTCCGTAATTCCCTGGATCCGAATTTGCTCGTCTGAAAGCGCCGGCTCCTTGACTTCTTTAGGGGGTACCTCTTTTGGCGGCGACGGATCACCCTGGCAACCGATCAACAAAACAAACGCACCTAAGGCACATGTCATTAGAGAAAAATAACTAAATTCAAATTTCATATTTTTAGCCTTACGCTGATGTTGACCACGCACAACACCACCGTGGTTACCATTGACGCTTAGCCACGCTGCCGAGATCAATGCTTACTTGTTTTTCTTATCGTACGATAACCGGACGCCTGTTCGAACGCCAAATTTTGCCCGCTTCGTTAGACCGTGAAACACTGCACCGATGGTCATTGCGCTTCAGCCAAGTCTTGAGCTATCAAAATTGACAAGTCGCCAGAATTGACGATTCCCCATGACTGACGGCAACTTCCCCTCGACTGCCAGAACAGCCGAACACCCCAATTAGTCCTTGGACATCTCGGGATTCTCAAAGATCGTAATTCGCTTTCCGGCATCAACATTCTCAAGTACCGAAACCTTTCCACTGGGCCACAAAACATCGATGCGGTCAACCGACTTCAGGCTTCCCAACCCAATATGAATCCTTTGAGCATTGACTCCCGAAAGCCCCTCGCCACACGACAATTGAAATAGCCGCTCGGTTCCCGCCGTCGTCACCTTTACCGTCGCACCAAACGCATCTCGTGAACTCCATTCGGCACTGGGCTCGACGGATGTTTGCCCACCGACGAGTGAAATTTCGAGGAACTGATTGTCGATGTTGGCAAGATCTCCAATCGTATTCCTTACGATCCTAAATCGTGGTTGGTTCGAACTGGCGACACCAAGATCCAGCCAGCCGTCCTGATCGTAATCAAACAACGTAAAACTCCGCCCGTCCGAGAGAAAATCAGCTCCTGAAACGAGTGAGAGATCTCGATAATTTCCGTCTCTTCGAAAAAAAATCCGATTTCGCTCTTTGCCACTAAGTGAATTACTGTTGAGATGTCGTTGGCCTTCCGGTGGCTGATCCGTCCATTCAAAAAAGATCGTTCGAGTCGACTCCAACGAGCCCCATTGCTCGGCCATCGAAAACTCAGCGTCTCGTCCCACACCGAAGCGAACTGCTTCGCGCCAAAGGCAACTTCACAAATCGATCTTGGTTTTCACCTCCGCCGGGGCTGAATAACACCCGCTGGGCACATAAAGATCGAGCTCTCCATCGTTGTCGAAATCAGCGAATTGTCCGCCAAAGGACCAACCGACCCGCGCGACATGCTGCTGACCATCATCAGGCCCGGCAATCTGTCGAAACTCTCCACCCTCATTCTCAAACAAAAAATTACCATGAGCCGACACCTTGAGTCTCGGGTCTGAACCTTCAACCTGATCTACGATGCGATTGCCAGCCTTGGAATACATATTGGAAACGTACAAATCGAGATCGCCGTCATTATTGAAGTCCCCCCACGAACATCCCATTCCAAACCCCATGTCCATCGTCGGAATAACGTCAGCCGTGACGTCTACGAACTCAGGCTTGAAACTTCCTTGAACTGTGTCGTTGCGCAGAAAAACATCGGGAGCAAAGTCATTACAGACGTAGAGATCCGGATCCCCATCATTGTCGTAATCCACCCATGAACTCTGATAGGATCCGCGATATTGCTTTAATTCATCAGATATTTTTACCCACTCGAATCCCCCGCCTCGATTCATTAGCAGAATATTTGGCGGCCCCCCGCGATCTACGAACTTATCAGCCCGCTCGATCTTCAAACGCGTTTTTAACTGCTCTTTTTCAGTCGTAATAAAGCCGATCCAATCTTCAATCGGCCCGGTCCCGGTCGCGTAGGTGCTCAAATACAAATCCAACAAACCATCGCGGTTGATGTCGGCAATGGAAATAGCATTTACGCAGCGGGTATCCTTCAGCACCTCATTAATTTCAGTGTGAGGAATGAATTTTCCATCTTGATTTTCGTAAAACAAGCTTGGAACGAGTGACAAGCCCACAATTAGATCCGCATCGCCGTCGTTGTCGTAATCAAAGAAATAACCGCACGTCACCATCTCGTCTAAATCCAGCCCAACATCGCTGGTCACATCCGTAAATGTTCCATCACCATTATTTCGTAGCATTTGCGGCGGTTGCCAGCGATCGGTCACGAACAAATCATCGAAACCGTCCTGATTGAAATCGACCGAACTGACGGCAGGGTACTGTCCCACCGAGGTCCAGTCATTACAGCCCTTGTATTCGGGACGGGCAGCGAAATTCGCAACCATCTCCTGCTTTTGTTTTTGAGTTTGCCCGCCAGAGGCATCCGCTCGCCGTACGGACTCCTCCAATTCATCACACCTCTGAATAATCAACTGTTCATGCGACGCAGTTGATAGCTTTTCTAACGTTTCGGAATCCGTGATTGCCTTGCTGGTCACGTCTTCGAATAAAGGTGAAATCGAATTGATAACTTTCAGTTTCTTCTGTTTCCACTCAGAAATCTTCCAATCGTCCTCGCCAAAACGATGCCACACCAAAGTCTGATAACCAATTACTCCAAAAAGAGAGTCATCATCAGAGCGAATTCGCCCCTCAAATTTGGTCGCCATCTCAAAATCACCATTGGGCAGCACGGCTCCCGAAAGCACTCCAAACTGGGCGTTTTCGAATTCGTTTTGACGCAACAAAGGGTGCCATATCTCACGAAGACTCAACCCTTGCCGCTCCTCTGAAATTGGCCAATAAACTGCCGATGCCAGCTCCTGCCCATCCGGCAATGATTTGGGAACCTCTGCGTTCGAATCCTGGAGCAAATCTTGAAAATCTAAATCCTTCAAGCCGCGACACTGCACGGTCTCAACCACAAAAGCAGAAGTATCAAGATCAGAATCAATCAGGGAGCGCCCAAGCAAACTTTTCTTGGCGGACAACGACTGAATCAGAGTCTCAGAATCTGTGATTCCCTGAATACTCGCTTGCTCTGGAGTGAGCGATACTCTTTCAGCTAACTTTTTGGGAGCGTCGGATTTTTGGGCTGGCTCAGAATCACCGTTACACCCCAGGAATGCTACTCCCAAGATGGCAAAACCAAGTCCGACGTTTAAGATTCGGTTAATAAAGTTCATACCTCCAGACTATCGACAACCGTCCAAAACGTCAAATAAAACCGACGCAGTTCGTTCAAAGTTGAAGGGCTGCCCCAGTCTCCCGTCGTTTCCTTCGCGCCAGCCTTACTGATTTGGGAAAAGACGAAAATTCACCGATACGACAACGAAAAATTTCAAAACGGTCAGGGTCAACGGAAACCGCGTCATGCCTGAATGCCGAGCACAAAAAAACCCGCAGTTCAAACTGCGGGTTTCAAAGTTGTTACGAATGGGAAACTGCGACTATTCGTCACCAGCCTTCAACCATGGAGTAAGCGTTGGCGTGTACTCACAAATCTCATCTTCGTTAAAATAGAGATCAATCTCTCGTGCAGATGCTTCCGGACCATCAGAAGCATGAACAAGATTCATTTGGCGACTACTACTAAAATCACCACGAATCGTCCCTGCAGCAGCATTCAATCCGTTGGTTGCACCAAGCATCTCACGCACAACTCGGATAACCTCAAGACCTTCGACCACCATTGCCACGACCGGAGCGCCAGTAATGAATTCCTCGAGCCCAGGATAAAAAGGTTTTTCCACATGCTCAGCGTAGTGCTGCTTTGACAGTTCAGGGGTCACCTGGATCAACTTCATCGCAATGATGTTGATGGCCTTTTCCTCAAATCGGGAAATAATAGTGCCTACCAGACGCCGCTGTACGCAGTCGGGCTTGAGTAATACGAGTGATCTTTCCATCGCAGTAGATTAACCTCGGTTAAGTGATTGTGAATGTGTTGATTGCTGGATTAATTGCCAAAAACCGGCCATATCGCGGATTCTAACAGATGTTTTCCCCTTTCGAAAACCGGACATATCTGGGAAACTTCAACTACTCGACAATTCCGTTCACTATTTGAACGGCACCCGAAACGAACGGACGATGCTTCCCTTCAACCCGGGGCGAATGGAAAAATGTAAGTCAGATGGGGAGATGTCGTCAGGACCCTAATCGACTGGTACATTTTACATACTGATAGCGATAGAAAACGACTATATTTGCTGTTCCAAAGTCAATTGGGGCTTTGCAGCGCGATCCGACTTCCGTCTGAGTTTGTTACGAGTTTCGAATGATAAGTGCCAACGAACAGTTTCCACCCACCCAAAAACCTTCCGAATCCGTGTCTGGCGTTACCGTCCGCCTTGCAGGGGACTCGGGAGACGGTATGCAGCTGTTGGGAACCCAACTCACCAACACCTCCGCGCTATCCGGTAATGATGTCGCGACCTTTCCAGACTTTCCTGCAGAAATCCGAGCTCCGCGAGGAACACGAGCTGGGGTAAGCGGTTTTCAGGTTCAGTTTTCTGCCGAGGAAATCTTTACACCGGGGGATGGACTTGACGCGCTTGTCTGTATGAACCCCGCCGCTTTGATCACCAATCTCGCTGATCTCAAGGGAACGGGGATTTTGATCGTCAACTCCGACAGTTTTGACGCAAAAGATTTAAAGCTTGCCAAACTTGCAGAAAATCCACTGGAAGATGGCACCATCGAAAACTACCGGACCATCCGAGTTCCAATGACAACGCTGACGCGCGGAGCCGTTGAACCCACCGGGCTCTCCGTCAAACTGGCCGATCGCTGCAAAAACTTTTTCGCGATGGGTTTGGTCTTTTGGCTTTACGGCCGTGATGTAGAACCGACTCTCCGTTTCATCGAAAACAAATTTTCGTCGAAACCGGAAATCGCGGAAGCCAATCGTCTCGCCCTGAAGGCTGGCTGGCACTACGGGGAAACTACCGAAGATTTCGCCTCTACCTATCAGGTTCCTAAAGCTGAACTGAAACCGGGAACCTATCGAAATGTCATGGGTAACCAAGCGCTTGCATGGGGCTTGATTGCAGCCTCCAAGTTAAGCGGTAAAGAACTATTCCTTGGCTCTTATCCAATTACACCTGCCAGCGACATTTTGCACGAATTGAGTAAGCACAAGAACTTTGGTGTTAGAACGTTTCAAGCCGAAGACGAAATTGCCGCCGTCTGCTCTGCAGTTGGTGCAGCCTTCGGCGGCAGTATGGCCGTCACAACAAGTAGCGGACCGGGGATCGCACTGAAAGGGGAGGGGATGGGGCTTGGCCTGATTCTCGAACTTCCCATGATCATCATTGACGTCCAACGAGGTGGACCCAGCACTGGACTTCCAACGAAAACGGAACAATCCGATTTAATGATGGCCATGTACGGGCGAAACGGCGAATCCCCGCTGCCTGTCATTGCGGCCCGTAGTCCAAGTGATTGCTTCAAGACCGCAATTGAAGCATGGCAAGTCGCAACGCGTTACATGACACCTGTTGTGATTCTCTCCGATGGATACATCGCCAATGGTGCAGAACCCTGGAAAATCCCAGAGATCGACTCCCTGCCGAAAATCGAAGTTTGCCATCCTACCGAAGTGAACGGCGATAATGAGTTCCTGCCGTATAAACGCGACGAAAATTTAGCGCGTCCATGGGCTTTACCCGGCACCCCGGATTTAATGCATCGTGTGGGAGGGCTCGAGAAGCAAGATGGCACCGGCAATGTCAGCTACGACCCGGCGAACCATCAGCACATGGTTGAAACTCGCGCGAAAAAAGTAGAGCTGGTTGCCGAATTCGTAGAAGAAGCCGAACTCGAAGGCAGTACCAGCGGAACACTCGTTATCAGTTGGGGAGGAACCTATGGAGCCTGCCACACTGCCGTCCAAACCTGTGTCGCTGAAGGAATGAATGTTGGGCACGTCCACCTCCGCTGGATCAATCCCTTCCCCCGCAATCTGGAATCCTTGATTCGGCAATACGATCACATTGTTGTCCCCGAGCTAAATACGGGACAAATGTCGGCGTTGATCCGACAGCAATTTCTTGTGGACGTTGTCGGGATCAATAAGATTCAGGGCAAACCGTTTATCGTAAATGAAATCATTGACGGCATTAAATCAGCCACACGCGAGGGCGTCAGCTAATCCCAAAACGCTGAACACCTTCTAACCCTCAATCCTTATTTCCAATTCAAAGTATTGAATCATGAGTACAGAACTACCTGTCCTGAAACCAGCTGACTTTGCTTCAGATCAAGACGTGCGATGGTGCCCGGGGTGCGGCGACTATTCCATCCTCGCTCAAATGAAAAAAGTGCTTCCTGAGCTTGGTTCCACGCGTGAAAACACCGTCTTCATTTCCGGGATCGGGTGCTCTAGCCGATTTCCCTATTACATGAACACTTACGGCATGCACAGCATTCATGGCCGTGCTCCCGCCTTCGCAACTGGCCTCAAGTCAACGCGCCCTGAGCTAGACATCTGGGTTATTACCGGTGACGGAGATGCCTTGAGCATTGGCGGTAACCATTTTATGCATATCGTGCGAAGGAATGTCGATGTGAACATCATCCTTTTCAACAACGCAATTTATGGGCTAACCAAAGGACAATATTCACCAACTTCGAAGGTGGGCTCAGTTACCAAAAGTACCCCCCGTGGCTCAATCGACCACCCCTTGAATCCAATCTCCGTTGCCATTGCGGCCGAGGCCAGTTTTGTTGCCCGGTCTATCGACACCAATATCAAACATCTCGTTGCCATGATGAAACGTGCAGCCGCCCATAAGGGAACCTCCTTTTTAGAGGTTTATCAAAACTGCAACGTCTTTAACGACGGCATATGGGATTATGCGAAAAACAAAAATACAAAAGCAGAAACTACCCTTTTACTTGAACATGGCAAGCCACTTATTTTTGCCGATGGTACCAAAGGTATCCAACTCAACGGATTTAATCCCGAAGTTGTCGATCTTGCCAACGTTGCCCAGGACGACCTTCTGTTTCACGATGAGAAGGCTGCAAATTCTCAACTCGCATTTCTATTAAGCCGCATGCGAAATCCTGAATTCCCAGAACCAATCGGCGTCTTTCGAGATATCGACCGACCGACGTACGACGACATGATCAACTCTCAAGTCGAAGACGCAGTTTCAGAAAAAGGGGCAGGGGAGTTACAAAACTTGTTCCACTCCGGCGACACATGGAATGTTGATTAACGCAGTAGCGCCCAAACTGGCTCGCGCACCACAGTTTGCAAACTGTTTTTGCAATGATTTTGAGCACTGCGAATTGAAGAACTACGAAACTAACCCAATTTGTCACTAACATTGAATCTTGGGTAGAACTTTGAAGAACAAAATACTGGTTGCCAGCGAGTACGGCTCAGTTAACGGAGGAGAGAATTCATTCCTTGCCCTCGTCGATGGTCTTCGGAGTAAGGGGTGGCAGTTTCTTGCGGCGGTTCCCCAAGGATCGCCTTTTGCGAATCGACTGCAAGAAACCCAGGTCGAAGTCGTTGACTTCTGCATGCACAACGCTGATGGCGTTAAAAAATCGCAGACTGAGATTCGCGAAGAATTCTCAGCACTTGCTACCAAGACTGGCTGCGACCTCATTCATTGCAACAGCCTTTCAACCAGCCGTATCTGCGGCCCTGTTTGCCAATCGCTTGGCATTCCCAGCCTTGGCTACCTCCGTGACATTTTGAAGCTTAGCAAAAAAGCGATGGCTGACATCAATCAGATTGACCGGCTAATCGCCGTATCTCAGGCAACAAGGCAATGGCATTGTGAGCATGGACTTGATTCATCTCGCACCTCGGTAGTTCATAATGGCGTTGACAGCAATATATTCTTTCCCCCAGCCTCCGAACCATTCCTTAACAAAACTTCCAAGTCAACGCGTATCGCCGTTCCCCCACGCCTGCTATTTGTAGGACAAATTGGCATTCGCAAAGGGGTGGATATGTTAGTCGACGCATTTCTTCAAATTGCTACCAAGATACCCACAGCCAAACTTTCAATCGTAGGGCAACGTTACTCACAAAAACACGAGGCAGTTGAGTACGAGAAGAAATTGATTCAACAAGTCGCCAGCTCGCCTTTTAGCGATCGAGTATCTTGGCTCGGCATTCGTGATGACGTTCCTGACCTAATGCGTCAGTCGACAATCTTAATTCACCCCGCCCGCCAAGAGCCCTTGGGGCGCGTACTACTCGAAGCAGCCGCCAGCGGCCTTCCAATAATCGCAACTGACGTTGGAGGAACCGCCGAGATACTTTCCTCCCCAGAATTAAAGAACTTATTAGTTCCACCAGAGAGTCCCGCGGAAATCGCAAAAAAAGTGATCTCGCTATCGAGCTCAGCACAAGAATTAACTTCCATCAGCCGCCAGTTAAGGGCCGTTGCGATAGCTAATTTTTCTATAGAAAGCTGCGTTCGCAATATCGACGGGCATTATCGGATGCTTTTAGATTAAGTATCGGTCTCAAGCACAATCCGGCTATCTGATTAGATTTCAAAATCTCCAACTCTGAGAACTCTATTTTCAAGCCAACTTGTAGGCCAACCACGGATGCGGACCACATTCAGCTCTCGGGTCGAACGGAAACAAGTGCAGGCGAGCCTGATTAGTTTGAATCTCATTTTCACGCTTAAACCGGCTAAACGGAAAAATCCACTCAGGATTCCGCTGCAATCTCAATTCAATGGTTGAAGTTGCCCTTAGCGAGTGCAAGAATAACAGAGCCGGTCACAGAAAATCCCTTCCTTGGTAGCGTTATGTCGAAGATCACAAAAAATGACTTCATCAAAGGACTGAAACAAAGCGGGATTGTCGAATCAAGTCAACTCGAAGAACTGCTCAGTAACAACGTCACGGAAACTCCCGAAGCTGTCGCCCAACTGTTGATCCGTGAGGAATTAATTACTACTTGGCAAGCCAAGTTCCTGATGACCGGCAGGACACGATTGGACGTTGGGAGTTATCGACTTTTAGAACGGATCCAACGCGATGAATTAGGCGATCGCCTGCTGGCAATTCATACGTCGCTGGCGCGAAAGGTCGATATTCAAATTCTTCCGGCGGCGCTCACTGAAGACCAAAAGAATTGCGATCGCTTTATTCAAAAAGCCAGCCTCGCCGCTCAATTAGATCACCCCAACCTCACCCATGTTTTCGACATTGACCAAGAAGGCGGCAGGTACTTCCTCGTCACAGAGCATGTCGAAGGCCAAACGCTCGATCAAACGGCGTCCATCGAGTTTGACGAATTACTTATTGCGAAGATCATTCAGCAAGCAATCGATGGCCTGCAGCACGCCCATCAATTAGAGGTCGTTCACGGGTGGATCGGTCGGTCAGATCTAATTCTCGATGCCCAGAAAAATCTGAAAATCCAGAACCTCCCACTATCCCCCCTTCGACGACAACTCTCTGGAACTCAGGAGCAATCAACCGTTACGCAGGATTTTTCCGCGATGGCAGCGATCGGTGAGTCTTTACTAAAAGAATCCAACCTGGACTCGTCTGAACTTGGCGTTGAACTTGCCGAGTTGATTTCCCAGCTTCACCAAGCCGCTCCTGAGTCGATCAATGACATCTCCGCCGCACTGTCAAGCTTCATTCAAATGAACGCGGCTCCCGAGCCCATGGACTTCGGCGGATTCGACCAACCCGTTGCAAGCACATCACTCTCTCCTAGAAAGAAAAAGAGCAAAGAAGCAGAAACGAATACAGAAACTTCTCCAGCCTCGCAAGAACTGAGTGGACTGGCTCGCCTTTGGCGCGACAATCCGGTCGCCGTCATCGCGACTTCCGCCGTTATTGCCTTGTTTATAGTCATTGGCTCCGTTTTTGGCGTCATTGCCGCGCTCAATCAATCAAAATCAAACCAAACGCGCACGGCGAACTTAGAATCCCCGCCGCTGCCAAAGCTTTCGCCCCTTGAGCCCAAGACCTCCGAAGCTGGAGAACCAAAAAAAGCTGCACCGTCCGAGGAGGAGATGGAAGAGTTCCTCAACAATCTCGATAAAAACAAGCCAGAAAACCCAACTCCCCCACAAGAGCCAAATACTCCGACAACAGACATCAAACCAGATGCTCAGGCTCCCAATCCCTCCGCCGGAAAAACAAAACCTCCGGCTGGTCCGAAGCCCCAGGAGCCAGCCAAGCCGAAACCGAAAACCGATCTAACGGTCATCAAAGGCATTGCAGAAAAAACCCAAGAGGTGCTCAATAACGGAGACGTTAAGACCATTGATCAGATGGCAAAAATGAGCCCGACGGAAATAAAACTGGCCTTGCAAAAAGGGGGCTGGAATCCGGCTAACAAAATGCAAGACTACCGCTCCTGGATTCAACAGTCGAAAGCAATCATTGGAGACACCTCACCAATCAAGCAGACCGCGCCGCCGGTCGCAGCCACCAAACCCGCTCAACCAGACGCCGCAAAAACCCCGTTTGCCAATTTTCCCGAGCGTTTCAATTTGCCCGAAATCGAAAATACCACCGAGAAAAAACTGGCCGATCTTGTCATAAAACGCCAGTATTTGCTCGGAGTCGAAATCATTTGCGAGGAAGGCGTTGCCCGTGGCAAGCCCGTTTTCGAACTGGAGCGATCCAAAGACGATAAACAAAAATGGAATGTGACGGTTCGAAAAAGTGCGAAACAGCGACCACTTCCCATCGCAACCTTCCGCAAATCAGAAAACGCCTTTCTGTTTCAGTGGCTCCCCGAAGCCTCGACCGACAAAACGGCAGCGAAATTAGCAAGTAATTTGCGAAACTGCTTATTGAAATTAAAACTTCCCGAAGATCAGGGAACCATCGTTTTCCTTCGAACACCGATGAAGATTCGAGATCTTCGCCTCGACAAAGAATCATTTTCAAATGAGTTGGAGCTTTTGATTCCCGCGATGCCGGCAGCTGAGACGATCGTTGTCGACGTTCTCCCGCTACGCATTAAAGGAGTGGAAACAGCCATCCCCAATTCGCGCGTTGAGGAGAACATCCCGGCAAAAGTCTGGCTGAAACGTAGTGATAAAACTGGCTTCATGTGGATCCAGGTTACCGGCGACATTCGCTCAAAATTGAAGCTTAAAAGTAATTTGGTAATGAATGCTAATGGTCAAATCAATCCAATCCAGTCTCCCAAAATGCTTGAAAATCTTGCAATGACCTCTGAAGGGATGAGACGACAGTCACAGGCGATGCTTCAGGCATACAACAGCACCAATCAAGGCCCGCAATTTGCGGCCCAAAGAAACAGTCTTGCCCAGCAACACCAACAACGCACCCAGGCAAATGAGAAACTCAAAGAGTATCTTTCGACCATTCCCAAAATCGTAGAGCAGCCGATTACGGTCCGGATTTACGCCAAGCTCGGAAATTATCAGGTTCCACTCGCGGTAACCGACCCTAAACTTCCACAACCCGAGAAATAATTCGGCGGATAGATACAACTCAGACTCCTACTGCCTAAATGGCGCTCAACGGTCGCGCTTCTTACAACCACTGGCTGATCCATTGTAGAAATGCTCCACCAATCTCAAACTAACGGTGACTGGCATCCAATAACTTTGGTTTGCTAAGTAGATCTCCCTGATGTTCTTTCAACTCTCAATCCGATAAACTTATCGATAGATATTTCAACACGCTTAAGAAATCTAACACGATGATAAGAGTCGGAATTATAGGTGGAACCGGATACACCGCATTGGAACTTATCAAGCTCCTGTTGCGTCATCCTGATGTTGCCATCACAACATTGACATCACGAGATGAGTCCTGTCCCGCGCTTTCGGAAGTGCATCCTGAAACACGCGGGCGTCTGGATTTGAATTTTTCGATTTTCGAGATCAATTCGTTTACCGAGCAGGTTGATTTTGCGTTCTGCTGTCTTCCACATGCGGCATCCGCAGAAATCGTCAAACAGCTCCTCGAACGTGGAATCAAGGTTGTTGATTTCAGCGCCGACTATCGACTTAATGACGCCGCCACCTTTAACCAATGGTACGAGGTGGAGCACCCTGATGCAGCTCGGGTTGGCTCCGTTCCTTATGGAATTCCTGAACTATTCCGGCCTGAAATTAAGAACGCCGAATTGGTCGCAAATCCCGGGTGCTTTCCAAGCTCCGCCTTGCTTCCCTTGGTGCCCCTATTAGGTCAAGAACTTATTGAATCGACGCCAGTCATCATCGATTCAAAAACAGGGGTTTCGGGAGCCGGGCGAAAACCGAATCTAAAATTCCACTACCCAGAATGCAACGAGTCGGTCGCCGCCTATGGTGTTGGCAAGCATCGACACATGCCCGAAATCAACCAAATTATCAATCGCATTTGCAATCAGGAAATTTCTGCAACGTTCACCCCTCATTTGATTCCCATGGACCGCGGCATCCTTTCAACGATTTACGTTAGCCCCAAACAGGGAGTCAAGACGGGTGCACTTCGAGAGCATTTAAGCGATTTTTATCGCGATGAGACATTCGTACGGATAACCGATGCGCTGCCCAAAACAAAAGACGTCACGCATACTAATTTCTGTGACATTTCCGTTTCACAATGCGGAGAGTTCGCAGTGATCGTAAGCGTCCTCGACAACCTCATTAAAGGTGCCTCGGGAGCCGCAGTTCAAAATTTCAATATCATGATGGACTTCCCGGAGACAACGGGACTCATTTAATCCCACCTCGTATTGCTTAATTTTGGAACTACTTAATTTTGGAACTGCTTAATTCCGGAACTCAACTGCGGACTGGCTTTCTCAAGTTCCCTGCTCAATTCAACACACTTAACTATCAAGTACAACATAAATCGGATTATCGAGATGGGACTTCCCGGTGGCTTTCAATTCACAGGTATCGCTTGCGGCATTAAGCCGTCCGGAAAACTTGACCTCGCGGTTGTCTCTTCGCAAACCCCCTGTGTCGCGGTCGGAGTCTACACCCAGAACATCGTCAGAGCAGCGAGCATTGAATGGAATCAACAACTGACACCTACCGAGGAATTTAAAGCACTCATTATTAACTCGGGTAATGCCAACGCCTGTACAGGACAGCAGGGAATCGACGACAATCAAACCATCGCGACGATCGCTGCCAAGCACTTAGACGTGCAGGAAAATCAAATCCTGGTTCTTTCCACGGGTGTTATCGGCCAACACCTTCCCATGTCTCAAACAGCCAGCGGAATCGCACAGGCAATCTCCGAACAAGGTAGTTCCCGAGATCATTTCGAACGAGCTTCGATGGCGATTCTGACGACTGATAAAGGCCCCAAAACAGTCGAGTCGATAGTTTCAACAGAATCGGGTGACATTAAAATTGCCGGAATGGCTAAGGGCGCAGGGATGATTGGGCCGAAAATGGCAACGATGCTGGCCATCATCGTCTCAGACGCAAAGATCGACACCGGCAAGGCGCAGCAAATTCTAAATCGAGCAGTCGAGCGGTCGTTTAATCGAATCAGTGTTGAAGGACATACCAGTACTAACGATGCATTAATAATGATCTGCAATGGAGATTCCGGGATTGAGATCGACTCAGCGGACGCATTGAAGGAATTTGAGAATGCCATCACTGAAAACTGCATCCAACTTGCGAAACAAATTCCCGCCGATGGTGAGGGAGCAAGTCACTTGATCACGATCGACATTCACGGAGCAGCTGACGACCAGCAGGCCGATCGTGTTGCTCGAACCGTTGCAGCCAGTGCGCTAGTAAAAACTGCGATCACTGGCGCCGACCCCAACTGGGGACGAATCGTTTCAGCCGCTGGTTACGCCGGCGCCGAAATGGATGTATCGATGACCAGCCTCAAACTCAATGGCTTTCTCGTGTTCGAGCACGGACAACCCGTCGATTTCGATGAAAAACAGGTCAGCCAAGCCCTCAATGATCAATTTGAAACTCTAATTGAACTAACCATTGGCAGAGGCTCCGGTTTCGCGAGACACTGGACCAGTGACCTTACTCAGGAATACGTTCGGTTTAATTCAGAATATACAACCTAACTGACGCCCGTCCGTCCGCAGGGAGATCCAGTAACCGGTCAACATCTCATTTCTGCTCTCCATACGGCCAGTCTTTAAAAACCTCCCTTCTGTCCCGACTGAAAACTGAGTTTTCATAAAAACCGGTTTAATCGTTCTATTTTGTCAAGTTTAGAAGTAAGAAAGAAGGTTAAGCACTACTCACTTTAATATCCGGCCTATTTTTTTTCGTGTGGCGGGAAGTCAATCCATAACGACTTTCTCACCCCGTGTTGGACAGGGCCGGTAATGAATACTGGCCCTGTTTTTCGTTAAGCACTCGAACTTCCAGGTGAACGAGCGCTAGTAAAAGATCGGGAACTCCTGCCGGAAACCTCGTCTTTCGACCTCGCAGCCAAAGTCAATCGATTTTTGCTAAGAGATTCTCAACTAACGAGCGTCCTATCACGGTTGCCGGCACCGATCAAATCGGCAATGAAACCGGCTAAAGAAAATCAGTGTTTGGATTACGGGTCCCCAAGTTCCAAGCTGCTCAACGATGCCAATATCACGGCTTGTTCGACTATTTTTGCGAACATTCGCGGTTGTCGGTTGACAACTGTCGAGGTCTACATACCCTTTATCCTTACACCATCAGTTGGTTTCGTTATCGATTCGATGAGTGACGGTGAATATTGATCCGAAATTGAGCGAGTTTCAATTTCACATGACAACGAGGCAGAGAAAAAATGGTAGATGACGATCTTGTAGATCCACTGGATATTCCGGGCGACGACCAAACTTCGGACGAAGACGATGCGGTTGACGATTCAATTGAGGATGTGTCCGCTGAGCCAATTGATAATCTCGAAATAGAAATCATTGATGAAATCGACGAAGACGATTTTGATGAAGATTTTGACGATGATTTTGAAGAAGAGATCGAAGGCGAGTACGATCTAGCAGATGATCAATACGGCACCGAATTTGACAAAGAATTTGGTCACCTTACCGATCCAAACGCAACTCCTCCGAAAAAATCGGCCGAAAGCAAAAAAGTTCCGGATAAAAAGAAGCGCTAACTGAGGTTTGCTGTTTCAAACTCAACGAACCCAACCTTGCTGCCATCGTTCAATCGCGGACTGTAAAACACGAGTCGAAGCTAGGCAAGTGATGGGATTGCCAGGTTGGGTCTGAAAATTGATCCCATTCACTGCTCTTTGAATAAACCCTTCTATCCCGACTCGCTTCGGCTCAGTCCGTCATTTACACACGACGTTTCTTTGGGGATACTAGCGTGCGCGGATCATAGGCAAAAACGATATTTTTCCAAATCTCGTGCTGGTTTATTTTGCAATCGCATTCGCCGTTTTAATTTCCAATCTTGAACTGTTTATACGCTCGCGAGCTTTGAGATATGTCTACTCCGCTGAAGGATTCCAGCATGTTCCGCCCCTTCGAAAACAAACCCAGTTTTCCCAAACAAGAAGAGGCAATTTTAGAATTTTGGCGCGAAAGCGGAATCTATGACAAATCTCTGGCACAACGGACAGATGGCCCGCGCTATGTCTTCTACGAAGGTCCACCCACTGCCAACGGGAAACCCCACCCCGGTCATTGTCTTACCCGAGCGATCAAAGATTTGTTTCCTCGCTACAAAACGATGCGAGGATTTTATTGCGAACGGAAAGCGGGTTGGGATACGCATGGCCTTCCCGTCGAAGTTGAAGTCTGCAAAGAGATGGGAATCCACTCGAAAGAGGAAATCGAAGAGTTCGGAGTAGAACCGTTTATTCAAAAATGCCAGCAATCAGTTTGGCAGTACATGCAGGATTGGGAAAAACTCACCGAGCGTCTTGGATTCTGGGTGAAACTGGATGACGCATACGTTACCTACCATCAAAGTTACGTCGAGTCCGTTTGGTGGTCGCTCAAGAATCTTTTTGACCGAAACTTGTTGTACAAGGGCCACAAAGTAATCTGGTGGTGGGCACAAGGTGGAACTGCACTCAGCAGCGGTGAAGTCGGGCAAGGTTACAAGACTGTCATGGATCCATCGGTCTATGTATTGTTCCCATTAGTCAATCGAGAGAATACAAGCCTACTCGTCTGGACTACAACTCCCTGGACTTTACCAAGTAACCAATTCGCGGCAGTCAATGAGGAAATCGAATACGTTACCGTGTACGATGCAGAACTGGATCAAAACATCGTGTTTGCCAAAGATCTCGTCGAGAAGATGAGCCTCAAGGTTAAACGTGAACTTGAAGTCAAATCGGTCGAACTGGGATCCGAACTCGTTGGAGAACGATACATCCCTCCATTTGATTACTATTACAAAACACAATCCGATCTTACCGGCGAACTACTAGACGGAACCGAAGAACATCTCGCTTGGCGTGTCACCGCTGCGAACTTTGTCACAACGGACAGTGGAAGTGGTGCGGTTCACGAAGCACCTGCTTTTGGCGAAGTCGATTACGAACTGCTTGTCGCTGAACAGGCACGCTTCAAGCCGGGGCAGGGGCCCAAGATGATCTGTGCCATTGGTCCTAATGGAAAATTCACCGCTGAAGCGCCTGATTACGAGGGGCTGTGGGTCAAAGACGCCGACAAACCCATCACCCGCCAAGTAAAAGATAGTGGCAAGCTCTACCATCAAGAACAGTACCAGCACGAATACCCGTTCTGCTGGAGGGCTGATGATGATCCACTGATTCAGTATCCTCGGGAAAGCTGGTTTATTCGAACGACCCAATTCAAGGATCAGATGCTCGCGAATAATCGCGAAATCAACTGGCAACCCGAACACATAAAAGAAGGAAGATTTGGTAATTTCCTCGAATCAAATGTCGACTGGGCACTTTCTCGAGAACGTTATTGGGGAACGCCTCTGCCAATCTGGACCTGTGAAAGCACTGGGCAATTTGAGGCCGTCGGTAGTTGGGAAGAACTGACTTCCAAGCCGGGAGCTAGTGGAATGGAGGTCTGGGAAGCAGCCAAGGCCGCCAATCCGGATCTACCGGATGACCTTAAAGTTCACAAACCCTACATCGACCATATTTCATACGATTCCCCGTTTGAAGCAGGGTCTCGAATGCATCGAGTCCCCGAAGTGATCGATTGCTGGTACGACAGCGGAGCAATGCCGTTCGCGCAATGGGGCTATCCACATCAAGGAAAAGAGAAATTCGAATCCCAGTTTCCAGCAGACTTTATCAGCGAAGCTCTCGATCAAACTCGCGGTTGGTTCTATAGCCAACTGGCAATCAGCACGCTTCTCTTTGGTGACCAGACTGCGGAAGCAAACCCAACTATTCCCTACCCACATCCATTCAAAAATTGCATCGTGCTTGGCTTGATGCTTTCGGAGTGGTGGCAGGACAATGAGAAAAACATATACCTAACACCCGAAGAGGCAAAAGCAGCGCCATCTAAAACGACGCAAACCGTTGGAAAGATGTCGAAGAGTTTGCGCAACTATCGTGCACCACAGGAAATTTTTGACCAATACGGAGCCGATGCATTACGTTGGTATTTCTTTGCCAAACAGCCACCGTGGACTTCGATCCAATACAGCGAACGACAGATCAAAGAGAGTATTCCCGAATTCTTACTGCGACTGTGGAACGTCTACAACAGATTTTTCATCCAGTATGCCAATCTCGATGGTTTTTCGCCGGCTGCCCTCGCCAATCCCGGTCAGTTATCTGCTGATAACTTTTCCGATGGCAATGGTTACCGACCGGTTGACCAACGCAGTGAATTAGACCGTTGGATTCTAAGTGAGCTCCACCGTACTCTTTCTGTTGTCATTGAGTCCATGGATCAGTATGACAACTACCGCGCCTGCACCCAGATCACCGCTTTTGTTGACGCGCTGAGCAATTGGTATGTCCGCCGAAGTCGGGATCGGTTCTGGTCGAAAGACAAGTCGGCTCCCGAAAAACTTGACGCGTACTGGACGCTTTACGAATGCCTGACGACCACCGCAAAAATGGTCGCACCGTTTGTTCCTTTTATGGCTGAAACTATTTGGCAAAACCTCAGCAGTGTATTTGACGGGCGCGCTACTGAGAGCGTTCATCTGTGTGATTTCCCAACACCTGATCCAGCGATGATTGATGAGGATTTATCGCGCCGAATGGGCTTGCTTCGCGAAATCGCCTCGTCGGGGCTGTCCGCGCGAATGAATGCCCAATTAAAGGTGAGGCAACCCCTCTCAGGAGTAACCGTCGTCCTGAACGAACCGCACGACCGGGCGTGGCTTGAAACCCACGATGAACTTCTAAAAACGGAGCTCAATGTTAACGATGTGACCTACACAACGGATGCCGGGGAGTTTGTCACCTATCAGGTAGTTCCAAATTTTAAACGTCTAGGCCCACGTGTCGGTAAACTAATGCCCAAGCTCAAAGCAGCGTTCCAGGCGGCAGACGGAGCGGCCATGCTCGCTGAATTAACTCAAACGGGGCGTTCATCACTGACCATTGAAGATCAAGTAATTGAACTGGACCAGGAGGATGTTGAGGTTCGACTTCAGGCAAACGACGGTTGGGCTGCGGCACAGGGGCCCCAAGCTGTGATCGTCCTCGCCACAGAACTAACTCCGGAGCTCATCCGCTCAGGACTTGCCCGGGATGTCAATCGTCTTGTTCAGGATCGACGCAAAGAACTCGATCTCGAACGATCCGATCGAATTGAATTAAATCTCGTTACCGATTCAGAGGAACTTAAAAAGGCAATTTTAGAAAACAACGCGTACCTAAAAGGTGAGACGCTCGCCACCTGTTTGAGCGTTGAAAAACCTGCCGATGTATTTGAGGCGAAAGAATGCAGTGTCGGTGAAGGCCAATTACAAATATTCATCAAGGTGACGGGAGACGTTGATGCCTGATGGCAATAAAATTGCAGTATTGATTTCTGGCGGTGGAACGACCCTGAAAAATCTTATTCAGTGGCGGACGGAACAAAAGCTGAACGCCCAAATTGAGTTGGTGATTTCCAACAATCCGAATGCCGCCGGACTGGATTACGCCGCCGAAGCTGACATCCCTCACCTTGTCATTTCTCACAAGGAATTCGAGACCATATCCGCATTCAGTAATGCCATATTTTCAGCAATCCAATCCGCCAACATTGACTTAGTCGTGATGGGCGGATTCCTTCGTCGGTTGGCCATTCCTTCCGCCTACGAAAATCGCGTCATCAATATTCATCCCAGCTTAATCCCGGCCTTTTGCGGCAAAGGGTTTTACGGTCAAAAAGTTCACCAAGCCGTGATCGATTATGGATGCAAACTAAGTGGCTGCAGTGTTCACTATGTTGACGATCAATATGACCACGGTCCAATTATCGCTCAGGAAACCGTCCCGGTAAAAACCACAGACACAGCCGAAACACTGGCAAAGCGAGTTTTCGAAAAAGAATGTGAAGTTTATCCCACGATCATTAATGCAATCGTCAAAGGAAATGTGGTAATCAAAGACCGGTGTGTCCAAATCTCAAAACCCTAAGCACCATTCGATTACCAACCTTTTCAATCGTTAATCGCTGCTGTCAATTAAACTTCGCCCCAACTTTCTTCCACACTCGATGGTACTTTAATGACTGATATTGAAGCGAAAAAACAACTCATCTGCGACATCGGTAAACGGGTTTATGCGAAAGATTTTGCCGCAGCCAATGAAGGCAATATCTCAATCCGAATTGACGAAAACCGAGTGCTCTGCACGCCGACCCGTCACTGCAAGGGATTCATGACCCCTGAAGATATTTGCACGGTTGACATGTCGGGAAAACAAATCGACGGGAAACTTAAACGAACCAGCGAAGTCTTACTTCATATCGAGATTTACAAGCACCGAAGCGACATCAATAGCATCGTTCATTGCCACCCGCCTCATGCAACTGCGTTTGCCGTGGCACACGAACCGATTCCAAATTGCGTTCTGCCGGAACCCGATATTTTCCTAGGTGAAATTCCGATTTCCGCCTATGAAACGCCCGGCAGTCAAAATTTTGCGGATACCATTCTTCCATTTGTGGATCGAACCAACATCATCGTACTAGCAAATCACGGAACGGTAAGCTACGAGGCAGATCTTGAAACCGCTTACTGGCTGACTGAAATACTAGACGCATACTGTCGAATCTTGATGCTTGCCAAGCAACTGGGTGGGATTAAATATCTACCTCTTCAAAAAGGCCGGGAGCTTCTTGCCATGAGAAAGGATTGGGGGTTTTCAGACCCACGATCCGAAGCGGTAGACGCCGAGGAGAATATTGCCGATTTCGCTTCGTTCAAATCGTCTTGGAAACAATCTGAAATTGTGCAAACTGCCTTCCCCAGTCATCCAAGCGCCACCATTCCATCCGAAACGCAAGCCACTCCGGATGACACCTTTCAAAGCGGTGCACAACTTTCAGAGCAGTCGATTGAACGGATCGCCCAGCGCACGGCAGAGATACTTCGGAACCAACAGAACCGTTGATTAAGCAATCTTCCTGAAAAACCAACATTCAGTTTGGAAAAATGAAGACCCTGCAATTGGCTGCCCCCCTTTTGACCTGTGTTTGATAGAATCTGGGTAAAGTTTATGGGTTATCAAATCAATGAGGGCAGGGTTTTATTAAGATTCCGACAAAATCAATATTAAGAGTATTTTAGATTATCTTAATTATTCATTTCATTCCGATTGTACCGGTATTGAACTACCATTTGTTTAGACGGGATCGGATTGATGCTAGCAAGGATATCTTTCTTCTCATTCGTTTTTGCAAGTTGCTTTTGCACCTTACTTTCAGGGCAGACCGTTCCCGCGCAGCAAACGGCTGCCTCAGGACTCACCTCTTCTAGCGTTGCATACCGTTTCGTTAATCAAGAAGAAGATGAAGCAAAGAAGAAGATTGCAATGCTTGAAGCTCGTTTGAAAGAGCTTGAAATCGATGTTGCTAACAAATTAAAGGCCGAACCTTCAGAATCGGTTGATCAAATTGACGTAGGGAAGCGTCTTTCTCTCTTTGAAGAGGAACTAACTGGCCAACGAGAATCGATCGAAGATTTAGAAGCTGCCGCTCCGGGGTATGTCATCCATGGCCACAAGAGCCCTAAATTAAAGCTCTTTGGCCGAATCCATACTGACTATTGGGCATTCCCCAATGTCGACGAAACGATATTCCCACTTGAAGCAGGCGGTAATCCACAGGATCGTTTCAATTTCCGACGGATGCGGCTTGGTGTCTCGGGCGATCTTAATGACAACACTCTCTACAAATTCGAGTGGGAATTTGCAGGCGGTGAAGCAACCTCGTATCGCGATTGCTTCCTTGGTTTTAAAGACCTCCCTCTTCTTCGGACTGTCCTCATTGGAAATCAAAAGCGTCCTTACGGTTTAGACCATTTAAATAGTAGTCGATACAACATTTTTATCGAACGTCCCTTCATCATCGAAGCGATCAACCAAGATGCTCGTCGAATGGGAATCTCAAGCAACGGCTACTCGGATGATCTCGGATGGAACTGGCGTTTCGGTGTTTGGAATCAAGAACTTACGCAAACGAAATCCGGTTACAAAGGGGATCACTACCAAGGAGAATTTGCAAGTAGACTTGCCAGAACCGCCTGGTACGACGAAGCCTCGGGAGGACGAGGATATATTCACTTTGCCCTCAGTAGCTCCTTCGGCGTTCCAGATGGCAACTCACCTACGAACAACCAAGCTCGATATCGCACGCGCCCTGAAGCACGTACTGACAGCCGATGGCTAGATACGGGAAGAATTGCTGGAGCCGATAGAAACTCTGTCTTCGGATTCGAATCTGTCGTCAACGTAGGGGCCTTCAGCTGGCATTCAGAATACCTGCAAACGAAGGTCGAACGCCAACCGGCATTTGGTCCTAACGTGACCTTTAAAGGGCTTTACACTCAGTTTGCTTATGTCCTAACCGGAGAGCACCATCCTTGGGATCGTAAAACCGGTACACTCGGTCGACTGAAGCCATTTGAGAACTTCTTTATGGTTCGAGACTGTGACGGCTGCCGTCAAAAGGGCATGGGAGCCTGGGAAGTCGCATTTCGATACTCACATGCGGATCTTAATGACGACAATATTCTCGGAGGAGACGCAGATTCGTACACCTTTGGTATGAACTGGTACTGGAACTCTCACGCCCGAATGCAGTTCAACTACATCCTCGGTGACCTTCACTCAGGTGCTGGGGCGGCCGGTCAAGGAAACTACCAGATTGCCGGTGTCCGAATGATGGTCGACTTTTAATCGACGACTGTGTGTGTCCGACCCAACCGTTTAACCCCAAAAATACGCAAGTGATTAAAATGAAATACGGAATCAAAATTCTCGCTGCTTTGACAATAACCGTCTCTGTAATTCTTGGCACAAACCTTTGCAGTGCTCAGGAAATTGCCCCAACTGTTACCGAATGTGGATGCGACAACGCAAACTGCGGACTCAAGAAAATCGGGCTTCGAAACTCTTCACGCGGCGCTTGTTCTGATTGCGACTGTGAGGTCTGTTTGCTGGAGACCAAGGCAATTAAAGAAAAGAAAACTTGCTTCAAAGTTGAAGAAAAGGTCATTTGCGTTCCAGCGGTTCGCATGCCTTGGCATAAGTGCAACCCACCAACAACATCCAAGACAAAAACAATCAAAGTCTTGAAAAAAGAAAGCTACGAAAGCCCGGCCTGTTCTTACAAGTGGTCCATCGCGAAAGCTGGCGAATCCGAGCCGACCGCCACGAAAACTGCAACCGACAACCAAACGACGGTTGCCAGCACCGCTTCCAAGCCTATGCCACCCATCGTCCGGGCTTCCAATCTAAAGCTGCGGTTAAGAAAAGGTACAGATTTCACCGCACCCGCCAAGTAGTATTGGCTACCTTACAAGCAATCAAGCCTCCCGTTTTCAGGGAGGCTTTTTTTGTTTTAAGAATGCGATTTTTAAAACAAGCGATTTAAACCATTGAGAGCTGCAACTCGATACGCTTCGGCCATGGTCGGGTAATTAAAAGTTGTTTCGGTAAAATATTTAATCGTATTCGCTCCGTCTTTCTGATTCATAATTGCCTGACCAATATGAATAATTTCCGAAGCACTCGCCCCAAAACAGTGTATTCCTAAAATCTCGAGAGTGTCCCGATGGAACAAGAGCTTTAGCATTCCAACTCGCTGATTCAAAATCTGAGCTCGCGCTAAACTCTTAAAATTAGCGACCCCAATTTCGTAGGGGACTTTTTCCTCAGTCAGCTCTTTTTCTGTTTTCCCAATGCAACTGATTTCAGGGCTGGTGTAAATCCCAGACGGAATTTCGCTTGCCAGCCTACACTGAGCCTCGTCCATACCGAGAATTCTCATTCCAGCCGCCCGGCCCTGGGTATAAGCCGCACTTGCAAGAGACGGGAACCCAATAACATCGCCAACGGCGAATACATTTTTACAATCAGTCTGAAAACAATTATCTACCTCGAGATAACCCCGACTGTCAGCCACCAAGCCAACTTTTTCCAATCCCAAATCTTGCGTATTGCCGGTTCGACCGGTAGCCCACAAAAGAATATCAGTCTTGAAGTGCTTGCCACTTTTCATATGGGCGATCACACCATCGTCCAACGCTTCAATCTTTTCGAAACTCTCATTATGACGAATCACCACGCCATGCTCACGCATGTGATAACTCAGCGCATCACTAATTTCGTCATCTAAAAAATCAAGCAACTCACTTCGGCTATTTACCAGATTGATTTTGATTGACAGATTTCGAAACATCGAAGCATATTCACAACCGATTACACCGGCGCCCAAAACAGTAATTGAATGCGGTTTATGATCCAGCTTCAAAATGGTATCACTATCAAAAATGCGTGGATGCGAAAAATCAATCCCTTCGGGACGATAAGGTCGCGAACCAACCGCAATCACAACACTTTCAGTTTTAACTCGTTCTTCCGAGTTTATCGAAATCGTGTTTGCATCTTCAAATCGAGCATGACCAAATACTACCTCCACGTCATTGCGAGTGTAGAAATTACGGCGCATCGTTTCCTGACTTGAAATCACCTCTTTCGCCGCTCGCGTTAACTCCGCCACGCTTGGCTTAACATTCACTCCACATTCCTGAAACAGCGGATTATTGAGTGCTTCGGTCAAACGGTTAATGGAATACCGCAATGCCTTGCTCGGTATCGTCCCCCAGTGCGTACAACCTCCGCCAATCCGGTCATATCGCTCGATCAGCAAAACACGCTTCCCCGCTTTGGCCAACTGCATTGCAGCACCCTCGCCACCCGGGCCTGAGCCAATCACGACTACATCGACATTCCGATCCTTCAAAACAAAAACCCCAATCCTGAATTAAGTTAATTCATTTGAATCGCCAACCCGAATCCAAACTCCGGGAACACAAATCTAAAACAATAAATGATGATCGTTCACAGCTCTGTGCCCTTGGCATGATACTACTCGCGGTCATCAATTCGGCAAATCCCAAAACCTAGTTACTTGGTTTGGCTCGGTCTCCAATTTTTAGAAAATCAAATTCTGACGCCTGATTTCCTTCCAGCAGATCAACGAGATAACTCCCCAATACCGGGGCAAACTTAAATCCGTGACCGGACAATCCCGCTGCAAACACAACATTGGAAAACCCGGGATACCGATCAATGAAAAAATGACCATCGGGAGACATTGTGTATACGCACGCACTGTGGTGTACCAGGCGACTCTTGCCATAGTTGCAATATTCTCTCATAAACTGGCGAGTTCGCATTAACTGAGTCTCATCCAGTCCACGATCAATATCAGCTGGAGAGCTTACCGGCACACCACCGGAATGCTCGCAGACCTTCATACCCAGATAGTCGATTTCGGGAAAACCGTAAAAACAATCGCCATTATCTTCCTCCAATAAAAAACAGGGGAATTGGCTTTCCAATTTCTGGTCAACCCGATCCAATTGAAACCACTGCTGTTGTTTATGAAGAAGCTGGAGCCCTAAATCTAAATTACCGAGCAAAGGCGCACTCCAACCTCCCGCCGCAATCACAAGCCGCCGAGCTCGATACACCCCGCGATTTGTTTCCACGGTTACCAAACCCTGTTGATCAACATCCCAGCTTTGGACGCAATGATTTGATTTCAGCTCTGCTCCATTTTTGACGGCCTGTTGGATCATTGCCGCAACACAAAGCTCCACTCTTAGAAAACCTGCGTTGGGCTCAAAAACACCGACAAAATGGTCAGGAATCTTAAACAAAGGTAATCGCTGACGGATCTCATCAGGCGTAAAATGCTCAATCGTTAAACCGTGGGTCTTCGCACTTGAAACGACGCCCTGAATAACATCGCTATCCTCCCGCCCCATCTGGAGTAAGCCGGTCTGCGTCAGCAATTCCTTCTTATCAAGTGACGTTCGATGGCGTTTATTCAGTTCTCCCCACATCTCAAACGCCCGGTTTGCCAAAGGCACATAATTCGGATGTTCAAAATAAGCGCGGCGGATAATTCGCGTTTGGCCGTGAGAACTACCACGATCATGTGCTGGACCAAACCGGTCTATCCCAAGAACACTCCACCCTTTCTGAGCAGCCGCCATCAGTGACGCACTCCCCACTCCGCCGTAGCCAACTACAATGCAGTCATAAACCGTCGATTGATCCGACAAACCCAACTCCTTAATAAATTCCCTATTCGCCAATCGCCAGTCTCTACTTTTTTTGAGCAGCCAGATCAATGCAAATCAACTCACGGTCGTTGCGGAGAAAAACGCATCGATTTGCAAATGCCGGATGAGACCAACACACCCCGCCTTTCCGGTTGGGTGTTCGCATTTGATCTGGCGTAAGGATGGTTTCACGCGAAGTGACTTCGAGGCCATCCCGAGTAAGCCTGCCAATCATTAGCTCGCCCTGCTCATTGAGCATCCACGTGTTATTGCCATTGGCAACAAAATGTATCGTCGCCCAACGCTGACGCTCAACGGCACTTAGGTCCTCCCAAACACGCTCCCCGTCGCTGGCGCGGAGACAACGAAGCTCACCGTAGCTGTCCACACCATAGATGTAATCACCAATCCAAATAGGTGTGCTTATTATCGAATGCAATGCTGTCGTTTTTCTCTCGTTAGGCCCAATCAAATGCCAAAGTTGGCTGACTTCCATCGATGTCTCGGACATCTCTAGCATCATGGATCCGTCATAAAAAGAGGTCAGAAAAATCCTGTTCCCATTAACAACAGGAGTCGCCACTCCAATCGGCATTCGCGTCGGCCTGAACGGATGTTGCCAATACGGGATTCCTGTGGTCGGATTTAATCCGGCAACCCCATCTCCCGTCCAGCAAACCAAAACATCCTTCCCGTTTTGTTTGACGAGCACCGGTGAGGAGTACTGCCCGCGATCCTTCAACGACCTCCAAACCTCATCCCCTGTGTCTTGGTCAAAAGCGACCACGGAGGCCTCCTTGGCTCCGAGTTGAATGATCAAATTGCCACCCACAGCAATAGGGCTCGAAGCGATTCCCCAGATTGGCATCCGACGATCTGCAGAAACCCGATAGATTTCGTCCAGATCTTTCTCCCACAGAACCGCTCCGTCTTTGAGATTGAGACAATGCAATCGCCCCATCGCACCGAGACAAAATGCTCGATCGCCTACAATCGTTACGGCCGCCCGTGGTCCCGCCGTGTAACTGATCCGGTATTCAGAATGATAGGTATGGTTCCAAAGTTCATCGCCAGTTTTTACATCAAAACATCGGACTGACTCGTCTTGCTTGGCTTCATCAAAGTCCATCAACAAAACCTTTCCGTTGGCCACCGTTGGGCTGGAATACCCAGTACCGATTGGTGTCCGCCAGCGAGGCTCCAGGTCCGATTTCTCAAAAGCGGTAATCACACCCATTTCATGCCAAACTCCATCCCGGTTGTTGCCTCGCCATTGAGTCCAGTCATCGGCAGGCAAAGATCCCGCCAACAACATCAAACAAACAAAGCCAAAAACAATCTGTGCTTTAGCCCCCATGACTCTTGCAGGTCGGACTCGATCCCACTTATTTAACATCGTCGATCCTCTAATAATTTTTTTCGAAAGTGAAATCAGGCGTCTACCTTACTGCGTCCCTCAAAATCAAAAGTTCGGGGTTGGCGGTCGATAATCGTCAGCATTAATTGTCTTAAACCAATCAATAGTCTTGGACAGACCATCTCGAAGTGAAACGGTGGGCTCCCAATCAAGGTGTTTGCGAGCCAGCGTGATATCAGGCTGCCGCCGAGTTGGATCGTCCGGCGGGAGGGGTTCAAAAATAATCTTATTGTCGTTGCCGACCATTTCAATCGTGAGCTCAGCAAGCTGTTTGATGGTATATTCACCTGGATTACCAAGATTAACCGGACCTACCACTTCATTAGGCGCCTCCATTAGACGAATAAAGCCCTCGACCAAATCGTCCCGATAACAAAACGATCGAGTTTGAGTCCCATCTCCAAAAATCGTAATATCCTGTCCGCTTAAGGCCTGCCTGATAAAGTTACTTACCACACGGCCATCAAACGGGTGCATGCGTGGTCCATAGGTGTTAAAGATCCTGGCAACGCGAATATTCGTTTTGTTCATCCGATGATAATCAAAGAAGAGCGTCTCAGCCGCGCGCTTACCCTCATCGTAACAAGCTCGCAAGCCAATTGGATTGACACAACCACGATAGGATTCCGGTTGCGGATGAACTTCCGGGTCACCGTAAACCTCGCTCGTTGAAGCTTGAAATATTTTTGCATTGCACCGTTTCGCCATGCCGAGCAAATTGATCGAACCAAGAATAGAGATCTTCATGGTCTTGATAGGATTGTATTGATAGTGCCCTGGCGCGGCGGGGCAAGCAAGATTATAAATCTCATCCACTTCCAAAAGAATTGGATCCACTACATCGTGACGAATCAACTCAAAATTAGGCCGATTCAATAAATGAGCAACATTGGATTTTTGGCTAGTAAAAAAATTATCGAGGCAGATAACATCGTGCCCGTCTTCTACCAGACGTTCACACAGATGAGATCCTAAAAAACCAGCGCCACCAGCAATCAAAATCCGCTTGATCATTCTTACTTGCCTTGAACTAAAACTGACAATACCATCCCATGATCTCAGAAAACGCCATGAAACCGGCAGACCATCTTTCGTATAGCAGTTTACCATTCTGAGTCGTTATCAATCAGACCCCTCATTTTATTAATAAACCTGAAAATCACTGTTAATCTGACGAGTTAGGTGGATCGAATCTCCCAAAGAGGGTCGATAAAAACCGAAAAAAGACTACTATCTAAGCAGCTTTTCAACGCCTTTAGAGAAACTGATACACCGTGAACCATCAAACTAATCTACCGATTATTGGCTGGCGTGAATGGGTTGGACTTCCCGACCTGGGAATCAAACGCATTAAAGCAAAAGTCGATACCGGAGCCCGCTCCTCATCATTGCACGCTACGGATGTCGAAGAGTTCGAACTGGACGGACTTCCCTACGCACGATTTAAAATACATCCCTACCATCGTTTCCCCGAACGGTTTGTTTCCGTGGAGGCAAGAATTGAGGAATTCCGTTTGGTCAAAAGCTCATCTGGAAAAACAACCAATCGACCGGTGATCTCAAGTTCGGTCTGTTTACTTGGCCAAGTTTGGTCCGTTGAGTTGACACTCGCAGATCGCTCAGAAATGGGATTCCGGATGTTGCTCGGTCGCGAGGCATTTCGCGGCAAATTTATCGTCGATGCCGGTCGATCATTTTATGGTGGCAAGCCCAAACTAAAAAAGAAATCTAAAAAGAGCTAACAATGAAATTAGGCATCCTTTCCACCAGCCCCAATTGTTATTCCACCCGCCGGCTAGTGGAGGCCGCAATCAATCGCGGGCATACCTGCAAAGTGCTCAATACACTTAAATTTTCAATTGACGTCGCAGCAGGTAACCCGGCACTGTTTTATCGCCAGAAACCACTCTCAGAATATGATGCAGTGCTCCCAAGGATTGGCTCTTCGATCACTTATTTCGGTACAGCCGTCCTGCGTCAGTTTGAGCAAATGGACATATTCTGCACCAACACGGCCGCCGGAGTAACAAATTCACGAGACAAATTAAGATGCCTCCAAATCCTTAGCCGGCATCAAATCGGTATTCCAGAAACAACTTTCGTACGGGATAAAAAAGATGTCCTTCCAGCAATAGAGAGGGTAGGCGGAGCCCCCGTTATCATAAAACTGCTGGAGGGCACGCAAGGAATTGGAGTTCTTCTGGCAGAAACCCAACAGTCAGCGGAGGGGATCATTGAATTATTGCAAAGCCAAAAGCAAAGTGTTCTCATTCAAAAATTCGTCTCCGAAAGCAAGGGCAGGGACATTCGAGCTTTTGTGGTCGGTGACCAAGTGATCGGAGCGATGCGACGCGTCGCTCAGGGGCAAGAATTCAGAAGCAACGTTCACCGTGGTGCCAAGACCGAACGGGTAATTCTGGATCAAAATTATTGCGAAACGGCTGTCCGCGCAACCCAAATCCTTGGACTTCGTGTCGCAGGCGTCGATATGCTCGAGGGGGCCGATGGGCCGCAAATAATGGAGATTAACTCATCTCCCGGTCTTGAAGGTATCGAAAATTGCCTCCAGCTCGACATCGCCGGCGCCATCATTGACTACAT
>JAPOIJ010000108.1 GCA_029979005.1 Planctomycetota bacterium
AACTGGAGCCAGCATCCTGAAAACTGGTGATTCCCTTTTCAAGACATTCCCGAGAGGCGAGTTCGGCGGCTCGCTGTGAGTAAGCTTGTTTTTCAGCTTGAGGTCGTTGGCTGTCAGCGCGGGTCTTTACCTTTTGAATTAATGCCTGAGCTGTTTCACGAAAAATTCCAATTGGTTTTCCATTTTCATCTTTGAGGATTTCTCCACCTTTGGGATTTGTCGTTTCTGAATCGACTCCTGCAAGCCGCATTGCGTATTCATTAGCAAAACTGAGGTGACCGCTGGCGTGAGTCAGTAAAACTGGATGGTCCGGTGATGCCAGATTCATTTCGAGGCTAGTCGGATAGCCCTCTACGTTGGGGGACGGAACCTGGTCCCATTTGGACTGATGCCAGCCACGGCCAATAATCCACTCCCCTGGAGGAGTCGTTCGAGTGGCGTTTTCAACCTGTAACACGATCTCGTTCCAAGTTTTTGCTTGATGCAGATTTAGCATCATTTTTGATTCGCCAAGGCCCATGAAATGAGCATGGCCTTCGATGAACCCCGGCATCGCGAATTTGCCTTGAAGATCGACAACTTGTGTTTCTGGGCCAATGTAAGTTGAAATCGCTTTATCAGATCCAACGGCCACAATTCGGCCCGCGTCCATAGCGATAGCTTCAGCACGAGGGCGTGCCTGATCAACCGTATAAATATTTCCGCCAACCAAAACAAGTTCAGCGGTTTGTTGCTGGGTGTACGCTGGTGCAGAGTGCAGGGCACTGGTGAGAATGATGAGCGTGGCGAACAGCGTTTTTTTGAAAAACAAGAAAGGGAGGGTGGGCTGGATCAGAAGGAGTTGTTTCATTGCTCTTCCGGGGGATGTGCGGGCGATCGTATAAGAACAAGGTAGTATTTTGACCTAAATTTGACAGAAAGACCATCGCTTAAGATCCATTGCGGGCTTGAATTTTGACGGATGAGGGCGATCGGCCATTGTGTAGCTCCATATTCTTCGAGAGGTGTTCGGTTTCGTAATTGGCGTTCTTGCTGCTGTTTTTGGTTTTGAATTGGCAGGGTTTTTCTAAGATTGGATAGTTTCTTCCTGTGATTTTCTGGGAGGATCCTTTAGGTAATTAGTCTTGGTGTTCGTCGTTTGCATTGACCATTAATTGAAGCTCTTTTTGATTTGCTTTCTTTCGAAGAAATAGCGCGGACCGATTGGGCCTGTTGGGCGGTGGAACTGACGCAGAACGTGCCGGGCCGTACTGATACTATCGTGGCAAGCTAGCAAAAACAGCTGGGAATCCAGCTATATGCGAATGAAATGAGATAGCCGTCATGCGTCAGAGAACTGATCTTGCGAGGTCATCGCAAGTTGCTATCGTACGCCGCCTCGAGTAATTCAAATTTTGAAAACTTGAGTAAAAAAAAATCTTTTATCTAAAGACGACAGTGATTTAAGGACAACCTCGATGGTTCGCATTCATTATTTTCTGTTATTGGCCTGCAGTCTTGTTATGGCATTGGGTTGTCAAACTTCGGGTAATCAAGCAAATAATTGGTTCGCGGGGCAAACAACGGTCCAGCCTCCTCCGGCCTATAGTATTAACATTCCGTCAATGGCTTCTAATCCACAGGCGAATGCGGTAACCGGCTCGTCCGTTATCGTTAATCCAAACCAACGCGCACCAATTCCGAATAATCAAACCTCCGGTACTCAAACGGCAGCTGCATGGGCTCGGCAGGGGATGGCTGCAGGCAATACGGGGCAGCCAATCAATGGAATGCTTGTGTCTAAGACTGGGTTCGTGGAAACGACCGGAAACGCTGTAAATCCTGCCGTAGCCAACCGTTCTGCCGTTCCTACGGCCATCCCTGTTGTCCAGAGTACTTACACCAAGCCGGTCGATTATGCCTCAACGCAGGTGGATGACAGCCGTGACGTTTCGAGGTTGCCAGTGAATGATGCATCGGCAGTTGTAGCCCCCAGCGGGTTTGGTGTAACCCCGCGGATCGCAACGTTACCGACAAATACACCTAATCAGTTTTCTGGAAAATTGGCAGTCCCCAACAGTGTTGGGACTCCCGCGATGCAACAGAACTTTATGGTTAACCCCGTGATACCTCAGGCGGGCCAGCAAGGCTTCCCGTCAACGACCGCACCTCCACAAGGCGCGGTTGTTCCACAAGGGTGGTCGCTGAAAGAAAGTAATCCTGGTTTTACGGGAACCTTTTAATCCACCTGATGGTCGACTTCCGAAATAGGTGGCATTGTTTAGTTGGAGTACCGTTTGATTTCCTTGTTTCTCATCTTCTGTTTTCTTAAATCGTCTAGACGTGATTTTAGATCGAAGTACAGAGAATCTGAGTAGGCTTTGCAGCGAGGCTGAGGTTTTATAGCGAGACGATTTTCCGCCGCAGAACAAAGTCGATGGGAGATCTTTTTCCTGCTACTATCCGCCTTAAGATGCCCATAAGCTCAAGCAAATCGAGGGGGCGTCCATGGCGCGGTTAGAAAAGCGGAGGAGGCCGGAGCGATAGCTGCGGCTCCGGCCGTCCGTTTGCTGCGGGGTTCGACAGCATGGGTCAGCGAACAAAGGGTAAGAGAATGGGAGGCTCTCGAAAGTGAGGCCTCCATTCGGTTCACTGTGGTGAAGCTCGTTCCAGGTTATTTTTCTTCGACGTACTCAACGACGGTCGTCTGTTCCGGGTGACATGACTCGCATTGACAATCTGATTTTTTAAACCAGCCTTTGATCCCCTTGATCTTGGTGCATCTTACCTTGGTTGTTTCGCAGGCTAAGGTGCCGCATCCGAGACTGGTTCTTTTTATGCCACATCCACATCCCCGTGCGGCTTCACAGTTGTCTTTTCCGGTTAGCCATGGAATTCCATAATGGCCTGGATTCGTTTTCAGGCCACCGCAGGCAGTGAAATTTGCCCACTCGTCGCAGCATTGATCTTCGTCAATTCCGAAAATGTTGGTTCGGGTCGATGACGGTGATTCGGCATTCATTTGATATTGAAAATTGTTTGCCGGTGAGGGTTCAAGGATTGAGTTTGATTCGGTGAAATTTCGGGTGAGGCCAAAGTCATTGGCGTTGGCAGTTTCAAATGCAACGACAGCCAGTTCATTCGTACGTGGCCGTGAGATCACGGGTGTTGCGGTACGTGTTCGTGAGCCGCGAACTGGAGCAATTTGGATTGCTGGATTAGCGGCCTGAACTAAGTTTTGGTTCTGCGGGGCAGCAACGAATCGGAAACGAGACGTATTCATCTGGTGCGCTTCTGCCTGTTGGTTGGTTGGCAAAAGTTGGAGTGATTGAGATTGGGCAGCACAGTCGGTTGCCATGACGGCAACTGCGGTCAAGAGTGTTGCGAGGAATGTAGTTCGAATTCTCATGGGGTACTCCAACCAATGGGTCACGCCGAAGTGCGCTTCTGCGTAGAAATGTTCTTAGCTATGATCAGGATTCGGAGTGTTGTGGGCGGTTAATTCAATAGGTTGCTTTTTATCGTGAATGCTTGGTTAAAAGGTAATGTTTGGCCGATCGTTATAGCTTGACTTTTTTGGTCGGCTGCGATTCTCATTAATTACCGGAGCACACGTTTGAGAACACGTTTTATACGGCGTTCGGTTTGTTTTGGGGTGACGAGCGATAGCACTTAGCCTGCGGGATTACGTAAGAGCGAGCAAATTCATGTCGGCTGATTCACAAAAAAAGGGCTCAGACCGAATGGTCAAAGCCCTGTTTTCTTGGCGTTCGTCGAGATGGAATTAGTCTTCCATGACTTCAGATTCTCTCGCTTTCGCAATTTCCTGAGCCTGAACCTCGAATTTCTTGGTCAATTCCTGTACCTGATCCTTTACATCATCTCTCTGATCTTCAGAAAGGGTCTTGTCTTTTTCCGCAAGGTCTGCAGCTTTGTTGCCGTCGCGGCGGACGTTTCGGATCGAAATCTTCGCCTCTTCGGTCAGTTCTTTGATCCGACTGACCATTTTTTTTCTTACGTCGGTAGAGAGTGGCGGAATGTTAATTCGTACCACCCGACCATCGTTTTGAGGGTTGAAACCAAGGTCGCTGGCAACAATGGCTTTTTCAATTTCTTTGATAATCCCCGTGTCGTAAGGGCGAATGACGATCTGAGTCGGCTCTGGCGCTCCAACTTGTGCGACTTGTTTAATTGGTGTGGGAGATCCGTAAACATCCACACGCAGGGAATCGACAAGTCCGGGGTTAGCACGTCCGGTGCGAATTCCGCTCAGGCTTTTTTTCAAAACCTCAATTGCTTTATCCATCCTCTGTTCGGCATCTTCGATGATTGCTGCGGCAGGCATTGGTTTCTCCGTTCAGTAAAACTACTGGTTTTTTATAAATTTGTGAGTTCAAGACGAGCGGCTGTTCCCGGACCAAATCGAATCCAAGAATTGCCGAAAGGCTCTTTCAATTATACGCGTATTTTCCGACTAATGTCGACAAGGGGAAAACTATAATTGGTAGACGTGCCGGGTGGTTTTATTGGTTGTCTGACGTTGGATTGTTGCTAACGATGGTTCCCACTTTTTCACCAAGAACCGCTTTGATGATGTTTCCGTCTTTGCGAAAGTTGAAGACCATCAGTGGCATGTTGTGTTCCATGCAATGAGATATTGCAGTCGAGTCCATGACGCGAAGATTTTTTTCAATGCAGGTCTGGAACTCGAGTTCCGAGTAGAGTACGGCGTGGGGATTCTTCTCGGGGTCCTCGCTATAGACGCCATCAACGCGTGTGGCTTTCATCAGAATATCTGCCCCCAGTTCCATACTTCGCAACGCTGCAGCGGTGTCCGTGGTTACGAAAGGACCTCCAGTGCCGGCGCCTAAAATAACAATTCGCCCTTTCTCAAGATGCCGGTGAGCCCGGCGACGAATGTAGGGTTCGCAAACGCCATCCATTTTTATAGCGCTCATTAATCGCGTTTGGCATCCGACGGATTCAAGGGCGTCCTGAAGGGCGAGTCCATTAATAATTGTGGCCATCATGCCCATGTAATGTGCGGTCGCTTCGTGGACGACTTCATTTTTCGCTTTGAACTGGCTGCCGCGAAGAATGTTTCCCCCGCCGATGACGACGGCAATTTGGCAGCCAAGTTGTTGAGCTTCGCTGATTTGTTGCGAGATGTGAACAACTTCTTCCATGCTGATCCCTCGCTCTCCGGAGGGGCTGAAACTTTCGCCTGACAGTTTCAAGATAATTCGTTTGTATTTTGCCGTTTGCGTCATTCGATTAATGTGGGGTTCAGATATTTGGTCTCAGAAATTAAAAGGACAAATGCAAATCGATGCGCGTATTCTGTTGATTGAATGGGGTTGTCGTATCGATTGAAAGTCACATCGTCATCACTGATTAGAATACAAAAAAAGCCCTGCAAACAGCAGGGCTTCTACGACAACGATCAATTTGTCGAATATTTAATTGTCTCGGCGGGTTTAGCCAACCGATAGACGGGTGAACTGTACGATTTCAGCAGCATCTGAGAAATCGTTGATAGCGGCTGCCACGGTTTTGCTATCGTCGAGAGCGAAAAACTGACTTAGAAGACAGCGTTCTTGGTCGAGTAGCGTATTGTCGGCAACGAAACGTTCGAGTTTTCCAGGTACGATTTTGTCCCAGATTTTTTCAGGTTTTCCTTCCGCTTCCAATTGTGCTTTGATGTCGGCTTCTGCTTGGGCCATGACTTCCGGCGTCAATTGAAGTTTACTTCCGTAGAGTGGAACGTTTTTCATGGGTTTGCCCAGATTCTCAGACTCATTGAGCTCGTTTTCGGCTTTGATCTGAGCCTGGATAACCTCGGTCTCTTTGGCGACAAAATCGGCGTCAAACTCTTCGGGGGAAAGAATGACGGGATTCATCGCTGCAATGTGCATCGCGATACTGCGGAAGAACTTAGCGGCTTCATCGTTGCCACCTGATTTGTAGGAGACGGCAACGCCGATTTTGCTACCGGCATGGATGTAGGTAGCGATGTTTTCGCCACTCATTTTACCGTAACCTGAAATCTCGATCTTCTCACCGATTTTACCGGTTTGCTCGACAAGCTTTTCCGCCAGTGGTGTACCTTCGTAAGAGAGTGCAAGGAGCTCCTCTTTCGTCTCTGGTAGATTTTCCAGCGCGAGTTGGCCGAGGCTGTTGGCAAACGCAATGAAATCTTCGTTTTTGGCTACAAAGTCAGTTTCGCAGCTGAGAGCCAGGATGATGCCGGTGTCGCCAGATTCATTGGTGAGTGCGACCACGACACCTTCATTCGCATCGCGTCCGGCTCGCTTGGCCGCTACTTTTTGTCCCTTTTTGCGGAGGAAGTCGAGGGCACCCTCGATGTCGCCACCGGATTCTTTCAGTGCTTCTTTGCAGTCCATCATCCCGGCGCCCGTCGCTTTTCTCAATTCGCTAACGTCTTTGGCTGAAATGGTTACGCTCATTGTTTTTCCTTCTCTTGGTATCAAATGTCGCGACAGTTGCAACGAATCGGTCGGACTCGGCTGCAGCCCGGTTTGCGTTCTACCGGTGTCGTAAGGGGATATGATTTATTTTCTAAAACCGCAATCTCGCAGCTGAAAAACAAATCGTTTTTAGATCTATATCGGATTCGAAGAATCGACTGGACTCGTTAAGAGCCCTGTCGATTGTTTATTCAAAATTAAGCAGTCGCGATTAAACTGCAGTTTCTTCGGCATCTTTGTCAGGCACAGCATCCGCCTTTGGAGCTGCGTCTGTCTTTGCGCCTGATTCTTTGCCTTCGTTTTTGGCAACGATTGCTTTTCGACCGGCAAGAACAGCGTCGGCCATGTGGCTCATGATCAATTCAATCGAGCGAATACCGTCATCGTTACCAGGAATCGGCAAGTCAATTAGGTCAGGGTTACAGTTCGTATCGATCAAAGAAACGGTCGTAATTCCAAGCTTTTTCGCTTCGAGAACCGCATTCTTTTCCTTGTTCGGGTCAACGATGATCAAGCATTCTGGCTTGCGGTTCATCGTGCGAATTCCGTTCAAGTTACGATGGATCTTTCGGAATTCACGATTCAAAGAAGACTGTGCCTTCTTGGAGTATCCTTCGATTTTGTCGCTGCCGCGAATTTCCTCAAGTTCTTCGAGTCGACCCATTCGACTGCGAATAGTGCGGAAGTTCGTAAGGGCACCACCGAGCCAACGTTCGCTAACGTATGGCATTCCACAGCGTTCGGCTTCGCGCTGAACTGCCGCAGAGGCTTGTCGTTTTGTGCCGACGAACAATACGAGACTTCCACCACTGGCGACTTGGGAAACGTACTTTTTGGCTCGCAAGAGCCCACGTACCGTTTCACGGATGTCCATGATGTGGATTTGGTTTTTACGGCCGTAGATGTACGGAGACATTTTAGGGTTCCACCGACTGGCTCTGTGGCCGAAGTGAACACCCGCATCAATGAGATCTTGAACTAGCGCATTTGCCATGAATTTACTCCATCACTATCGGTTTTCTCGGCAAAAAAGCCTTTACTGTCCTTATGGCAGGAGCAGCACCGATGGGATCAAAAAGGGTTAAAAAGGTTTCGTGTGGAGAAATCCCACACATTAAGAATGAAAACTATATCGGTTCATCCGGGCTTTTACAATCGTAAATGCCGCTTAGAAAGTCGATAGAACGCAAATTTCCCGCAATTTGAGGCTGATTAAGCCTAAACGCGGGTACCAATTAGCGCTGGTTCCAATTAACGCGGCAGACAAATTCAAAACCTTGGTTTGCTTAAATCAGTGCTGAGCGACGGCGAATTGCCGGTCAAGGGTTCGGTAACTTCGTGAAATCTGCGGGACTCCAAGTATTTAACCAAAGGTTGTCTAAGTCTGTCGGATGCCAGGATCATCAAGCGGCTCTACGGCTTCATTATTTAGTTTTAAAGAAAACCTTTTTGCCGGATAGCAATTCGAGGCAGACAGTCGCCTATTCGGCCAAGCGTTGGTTGTAAATCGGCAAGCAGAGCATGGCCGCAGACGTCAAACCGTTTTGTCATCTTCATACATCAACGCAAAACAGCTGTTCGGGCGAACTGACTCGAGTGCGACATGAAGCGTAGCTAGGAAAGCCACCTGGTCAAACTAACCTGCGCAGGAAAAGCGATTTCGAAAAGGCTGAAACCGATCACTGTTGCCGTTTATCGTTCAGATAGAAAATTCACCATTCTCAAGGGCTTCGAAAAAGCGGCGGTTGCTATCGAGTAGATTCGAGCAGGCAACTATTTCTTTCGCGGACAGCCAACTGAATGAATCAACTTCGTCGGGGTTAGGAGTGATCGTTTGCCCCTTTTCGAGCACTGTTTTCCACCAGTGAATTTCAAGGCCTCGAGGTGATACACTTTTCCAGATTTCTCTTTGGGCGTTGACGCGTACTCCGAGTTCTTCACGCATCTCCCGGACAGTGGCGGCTTGGGGTGATTCTGCCGTTTCGATTCCGCCTCCCGGGAAACAGATTTGTCCTGGTGCACGTACCGACTGTGACCGGAGAATGGTAAGAAACCGATTCCCATCAACAATGACAGCAACAGCAGCTCGCTTGGGGGAATCGCTCATAATCAAAAGAAAACCAAGACTAAAACAGGAGGAGGTGGTTAAAGAGGCGATTAGGTTGAGCCGAAGCCTACATAACGCTCTCGATTAGTTGGCGGATTTCGCGGGCTTTATATTCCGGTTGGGTTGGAATCCGAAGCAGTGGAAGTTGAGCTGATTTAAAAGCTCGGTTCACAAATTTATCTCTTTCGATCCGTTCAGGTCGTTGGTGTGAGACGTCGTCGAGCTCAATACAAACTAGTGGCTTGAGAGATCCTGGGTCGCAGAGGACAAAATCAATATGTTTCGCCAGAATTTTGTTGAGCCATTTTCGTCGGTGTTTGTTGTTTTTTTCGACTCGTAATAGATCGGCGATCCTAACCATAGCAAATATTTGAAAATCGTCCTGAACTGCTTTTGAAAGTGATTTGTAGAATTTCAACTCGCTTTTGGTTACGAGCTGACCGCGGGCAAGATAGGGCAGATTCCCCGGAAGCGCCCATATCTGCATCAAGAGGATCAAGGCGACGAGAATTGCCAACCCCAGCCAGAATGGCCACCAAGTGATGAGGCTTTCTAATACGGTTTCCATGGCAAATACTCTCCGATGTTTCGGTTTTCCAATATCGCAGGTTTAAGTTGTGACTTGCTAGGCTGGATGAACGGGCTACCCGCCGAAAACAAGTTGGATGACTGGAATTTGGCAACAAAAAGAGAACTCGCCTAATTCGTCAAAGGATAACTCTATCTCAGAATGGCAAATCGACGTAAGATATCAAAAGATTAACTAATCCTGTTTATTTTCTTAATCCGGATTTGGGTTTGGTTCGGCAGAAATTTGACATTCTTTTCTGCGAACCTGCTATTCAATGGCTAAAAACACTCGTTTTCAACAAATTCTATGGAATCTGTAAGTTTAAAACCGCTGAAACTTGGATCCGTCGAAATCGGATTTCCAATCGTGCAAGCTGCTCTGTCTGGATACAGCGATTGGCCGATGCGAGTGATCGCTCGACGCCTTGGTGCGCCGTATTCAATTTGCGAAGTCATGCTGGATGAATTTCTGGTTAATTTGAAAGAGCGAAAGCGGACGAGCCACTTTTTGCATATTTCCGATGAGGAGCACCCCGTTGGTGGTCAACTGATGGGAGCCGAGCCCGAGCAGTTTGCATTGGGGGCAATGAAATTGGTAGAAGCCGGGTTTGACGTGATCGATATTAACTTTGGTTGCCCGGTGAAAAAAGTCCTTGGCCGCTGCCGAGGTGGATTTCATCTTAGTCAACCCAAAGTTGCCTTGGAGATCGTTAAACAGACGCGCGACAACGTCCCTTCGGACATACCGGTTACGGTGAAGATGCGGCGGGGCATTGATGATACGCCTGAAAGTCGAGATAACTTTTTTGAAATTCTCGACGGAGCATTTGAGTTGGGAGTGGCAGCAATTACCGTGCATGGACGGACCGTGACTCAGCGTTACGTGGGGCCGAGTAAATGGGAGTTTTTGAAGGAGTTGAAACAACACGCCGGTGATAAAATAATTTTAGGCAGTGGTGATTTGTTTACTGCACAGGATTGTCTCGACATGATTGAGCAAACTGGGGTCGACGGTGTAACCGTTGCTCGGGGTGCGATTGGTAATCCTTGGATTTTTCAACAGGCACGCGCGCTGGTCGCGGGCGAACCGTTGCCTGACGCGCCATCGCTCCGTGAGCAGCGAGAGGTGATGTCGGAGCATTATCAACTAGCCGAGTCGCTCTATGGTGAAAGTCGTGTGGGCCAGTTGATGAGGAAATTTGGGATTAAATACTCTATTCTGCATCCCGAGCACGATTCGGTGAGATCGGCGTTTGTAAAAGTTCGTTCCCGCGAAGATTGGGAAGGGGTCCTGTCGCAATACTATGATTCCGACCTCCCCGGTTGCCATCCGGATGGTCGAATGCACAAGGCTCAGGGCAGTTGTGCGTAGTCGGCGTTACGAATTTCGATGTGCTGGATTTGTTCTTTTGGGGTAAACCAATTGAATGTGATTCGTTTCCTCAATTCTAGCCGAAGTCTGAGACCGTAGCGATTTATGGCGGCGTCAATGGAGTAGGTTAGAGCTCGGTGAAGGCGTGATTGGCATTGCTGAAATAGGAAACGTTCCTTCTGGAACCAGCGGCTTGGGACCCTCGGTTTCCACTTTTTCCGCCCATTTACAAAATTGGAGGAAGGTCGCGTGGATCTCGATGTTATCGTTTTGCTCGGCGTAACCTGCAAGTGAACGCGAGTAGACGGGTAGGTGCGGGATGCCAAGTGATTCGGTTTCGGTCGCAAATTCACTAGCTAATTGGCTTAGCTGGCCGTATTTTTTTTGTTGCCAGGCGTCGAGCATTAATTGAATTTGAGCATGTGCGTCTGCTAAGAAGCTGGTGGATGCTGATGTTGGGGGCTGTTTTTTTTCGGGTTCGGTCAAACCGGTGGTTGGTTTTAAATCCGTGTTCCGGTTTGGATCCGGTTGTATCTTTTTTGATATTTCAACAATCTCCGCGAACGCGATCATAACTTCATCGGCGTCTTCGTGTTTGGAGTAGTATTCGAGCCGCTTGGCCGGGTCGGTAAACTGGTTGAACCCGACTGTGCCGCCCGAACCTTTAAGCCAGTGAGCACTGTTTTGAATTTGTTTGAAATCTCTGTCGTTAATGGCAAGATCGAGTTTTAGAAGTTCCTCGTCGAGTCGAACAACAAATGTCTTTACGATGGAATCAAATTCTGGAATGCCTTGTGGTAATGTTGAAACGATTCTACAGTCAGGCTGGTCGAGGTTAACCTGGTGATTTATTGGCCGGTTCCGATCTGATTTCACGCGTTTCCCATTGAGTTCGCGTCCGACAGTGGCAAGCAGGCGATCGATGTCAATCGGTTTGGTGAGGTAGCCTGTACAACCGGCTTCATGACAGCCCTTCTCGAATCCTTTCATTGCATGTGCCGTTAATGCATAAATTGGTGTAGTGACGTTGTGAGTGCGGAGTAATCGAGTCGCACTGTATCCATCCATGACGGGCATTTGCATGTCCATAAAAATAAGATCAAACGGGTTTTGAATTGCTTTGTCGAAACCAGACTGTCCGTCTTCAGCGGTGGTCACTTTTAGATTGACCTCTTCGAGCAGTAAACGGACAAGGTCGCGGTTTTCCTTGCCATCATCCACGACGAGAACACGCTCGCCGTTGAATTGCCAGACCATGGAATCGTTCGCTTGCTCGGTTTCAGTCGCTTCTAGCCCCGCAGGTTGGATTAGTGTCGTTTCAGAGATGTCTCCTGTGGCAGTTGTGAATGTAAATGTGCTACCCAGTCCTTTTTTGCTTTCAACAAAAATATCACCGTTCATTAATTCGGCAAAATTTTTACTAATGGTTAGACCGAGACCGGTCCCTCCAAACTGACGGGTGACCGACGTGTCTGCCTGGGCAAACGGATCAAAAATGTTGTTTAGTTGAGTCTCTGAGATGCCTATTCCAGAGTCACGAACTTGTATTTGCAAACGATTGGGTTCTGAATCAAGCAGGCTGGCAGTTACGCGAACGCCTCCTTCTGATGTGAATTTTATCGCATTACCTATCAGGTTGGTTAGGATCTGTCGGATTCTCTGTGGGTCGCTGAGAATCGTCTCCGGAATAGGCGTTGCGGCCTTGAAGTCTAGTTGAATTGATTTTTCTTCGGCCTTGCCGGAAAGGACTTGGAAGACGTCCCTGATGATTTGAATGGGTTGGCAAGGAATGTTTTCGATTTCGATCTTTCCGGCTTCAACTTTTGAGAGGTCGAGAATGTCATTGATTAAATCGAGGAGATGCTTTCCACTCGAGTGAATCGTATTCAGATATTTCTTCGGGTCATTCTGTTTGCCGTACCCGCGACGTAAGACGTCGGTGAAACCGAGAATTGCGTTCATGGGAGTTCTAATCTCGTGGCTCATGTTGGCCAAGAAATCGCTTTTTGCTTGATTGGCTGCCTCGGCGGCGTCCTTCGCAACTCCCAGTTCCTTTTTCTTTTCTTCGAGTTGGGTGACGTCGTCCAGCCCGATTAAAACGCCGCCGTGCTTAGTTCCTGAGGACATTACCGCCGTGCAGTTCGCGCTGAATGTTCTTTTTTCATTCTGGTGATCTAAAAGCTGCAGTTCGATATTTCTTTGTGGCTCTCCTGTTTTTAAGCAGATAGCCCACGGCAGATCCTCTTTTAAAAGGGATGATCCATCCGCAGCCTCCCAAGCGAAATCGGATGCTTTTTGTCCAATCAAGTCGTTGAACTCCTCTCCAACCAAGGCAGCGAACGCTTCGTTGACTAAGACAATCTGGCCACTCAGATCCACGACCATGAGGCCTTCGGCAAGTGTGTCGAACGCAGACCGGACGCGGGGAGGTATCGCGCTGGTTGGATCGAGTGCTTTGAGCATTTTTCCAAGATATAGGTAAAATACGAAAAAACTTCCGCAAGCGAGGAACAGTGTCAATGGAACGATTTGAGCCTGCGAGAAATTGAAACCTAAAAATTCGTCGGCAGGTTTGAATCTAAGTTCTAATTGCCCCCAGCGTTGATCCCCTGAATAAATTGGAACCCTCACCTGAGTGTTCGAAGAATACTCGGTATTCATGGGAGTCCAGTTTTCTTGATGATCTCCCACATTGATGAGTGTTGTTTTGTCTTGGCGTTTGATTGCTGCTGATAATAAGTCTTCGTTACGGGAAACGAACACTTTAAGTATCGATTGCAGATTCCGGGATTCAGCCGGTGTGAAATATGGTGTTGCCTTGATAACGATTGCTTCTGCAAGCACAGCGCGACCATGCCGAATTTCCGATTGTCGATCGGGTACCAATCCAAGCAATACAGCCAGCAAAAGAAGGCTTGTCAGGAGGCCTACTTGACCTACTGCGACTCGAAATCGGGTGGATGGTTTAAATTTCATGATTTACAACCTTCGAAGCACGGTTCGAATTAATAACGAGGGTTTCTAAGGAATCGTCTTCTATGTGTTCATTGTCGACTTCGTTTAAGTAACCAAGGACAGGAAGGGGGTCGAACGTTCTCCATGCGGGGAGTGAAGTGACCATGCTGCTAAACAAGACTCCACTTCGCAGTAACCAAATGACGTAGCCCGCAGTTAGTGAGGCACTGGCAATGGTCGTAGTTCCGAGAATGGACTTGCTAAAGAGCGAATCTTGGCTGACTTCGAGCTGTAGCGCGTTTAAGGAGGTCAGTGCTGGACCTGAAAAAATTAATTCAAATGGACTGGTACCGATCTCGGCAGACGAGAAGCGAGTCTTGACTACTTTTTCAGACGCATTTTCAATCACAGACGTAAGTGTAGTCGGCTTTTCAAAAATATAGTTTTCCTGAACTAATTCACTGAATTGGGGCCCACGTTCGAAGCGGGTGATGGAGTTGATTGTCTGAATCATGCCAACGTCCATTTGAACCGGCGTTGCTGCAATCGTTGGGGCGTCGGTGGATTCGGTGACGGTTTCGACGATTATCTCTTCAGGCCCTAACTCAGCTTCAATCAGCGGTGGCGAATCATCGGTAGATTCAAAAGTTGCATCTTCTAAAGGAGCAGAAGGGTTGTTGTCGAGTGAAGGAGGTAGGAATGCTGAATTGAAACCAATGATGTTGACGGCAATCGTTTCAGTGTGAGAATTGCCGCCGCTGTCCGTTACTTTGACGTCGACAGAAAGAAGTGGCTGAGCAATTGAGTCTAGTGTCTTTGCGGTCAGTATAAGCTGGTCGTTGTTGGTGCCGCCGATACTGAACATGGATGAATTGGCTCCGCCGATGATCTCATATGAAAATGATTCGTTTGCATCGGGGTCAACTGCATTCAATGTGCCGAGGATTTTTCCGTTAGCAGTGTCGGTGTTGTCGGCGATTTGGAATTCGGTGTTAAGGAGATCGCTCGGAGATTCGTTTTCATCAATGATGTTGACGGTTATTAATTCTATCAACTGATTCCCGCCGCTGTCTTGCACGAGGATGGACGTGAGATAGTTCTCTTTCTGCTCGAAGTCTATTGAATCGTGGGTGAAGTAAAGCGTGTCTCCGGTGATTTGAAAGTAACTTGAGTCATAGCCTGCGACGACGCTATAGGTAAAGGACTCATTGAAATCGGGGTCGGAAGCGTTGAGATTCCCAATTGAAATTCCGTTGGATGCTTGTGTGTTTTCGAGAATGGAAAATTCGATGGGAGTTAGTTCAAATGGTGCTTCATTTTGATCAATGATTGAAACGTTAATGAGTGAGTCATGAAAGGCGAGCGAGGCGTCGGTACTTCGGATGATGACTGAATATTGGTCTTGAGCTTCATAGTCAATATTGGCTTCAGTGAAGATTAATTGATCATTCGAGCTTCCACCAATTTGGAACGAGTATTTGTCGACCCCGCCAACGATTGAATAGGTGAAAGAATCATTGAGGTCCTGGTCAACCGTGGTCAGGCTGCCAAGTACAATTCCTGCATCCGTACCCAGGTTCTCAAGAATTGAGAAATTTGTTGGATTGATATCAGTAGGTGCGTCGTTTCGATCCTGGACATTGATGGTGAACATTTCCAGGGTCTGCGCGCCGCCTGAATCAGTCGATGTGATTTCAACCTGATACGTCGACTTGGTCTCGAAATCGATCAAAGTGTCGCTCAGAATTAGTGTTGCGTCGTTATTGCCTCCAAGGCTGAAATGGTCTTTATCGGCTCCGCCTGTAACTGCATAGCTATGACTGTCCCCCAAATCCTCGTCCGTGGTCTGGAGATCGCCAATCGCATATCCGTTTATGGCATTCGTGTTCTCGGGGATTAGCGATTTCGCAAGTGAAATCGATGAAGGTGTTTCGTTTTGATCGACAACAATTACGGACAAAGTTGATTCGAGTTCATGCCCTTGACTGTCGATGACCTTTATCGTGACCGAATAGTTTGCCTTGGTTTCGTAATTTAGGATGCCATCATCAAAGATGAGCTGATTTGATTTTTCTCCGACCAGCTTAAAATGGCTGGCATCCAAACCGGCAACAATTGAATAGGTGAATGTTTCAAAGACATCAGGGTCTGTCGTTGAAAGGAGGCCGAGGTCATAGCCACCAGACGTATCAATGTTTTCGTTAATGGAAATGGTGTTCGGTGTAATTTCGGTAGGCGGTTGATTTGTTTGTGTCACATTCAAAGTGAATGTTGAATCAAAAATATTACCTCCTGAATCGGTAACTTGAATTTGAATGTCGTAGCTGGATTTTATTAAGCCATTTACAATTCCAGCATCAAAAAAAAGTTCGTTCGCGATGAGTTTGAAATGGGCGCTGTCGAGAGCGTCGACAATGCTGTAGCTAAACGAATCGAGGGTGTCGGGGTCGGTGGTTTCTAGTTTCGCGACTTTAATTCCGTCCGTCGTGTCTGTGCCGGAGAGGATACTGGCCGATCCAGGGGTGATGGCTGTTGGCGACTCGTTAATGTCGTTTACACTCAAAGTTACATCTTGCGGCTCAGAAATGTTGCCGGCGCTGTCGGTTGCAGTGACCGTGAAAACATACGTGCTCTTAGTTTCGAAATCCAGCGAAGTTAGGGCTGAGACTTGCCCCGTCGTCTCATCGATGCTGAAGCTGGCGGCATCGGTTCCTGAAATCGCGTAGGTAAATCCATTGGATATATCAGCCGAGTCATCTGCCGTTGCGGTATAAATGACTTGACCGGCCGGGATGTTTTCATTGACGTTGACGTTCGTTGGCGAGGTAATTGTCGGTGCGGTATCGTCAAGATTGTTGATTCCAAGCAAGACCGTCTGTGGATTGGATGAATTGCCGGCGGCATCGGTGGCGGTGATTTCAAACTGGTATGAATTTTTTGTTTCTGCATCGGGTGACGCAAGAATGTTCACTTCGCCAGTGTTTGGGTCGATGCTGAAACTGCCAGCATCGGTTCCTGAAATCGCAAACGTAACTCCGCTCGATGTGTCCGTGGAATCATCGGCGGTCGCAGTATAAATGACTTGGCCGGCCGGGATGTTTTCATCAACGCTGACGTTCGTTGGCGAGGTAATTGTCGGTGCGGTATCGTCAAGGTTATT
>JAPOIJ010000175.1 GCA_029979005.1 Planctomycetota bacterium
ACAGACTTAACGAAACAACGTCACTGAACCTATAATAAAGAGTGCTCGTAGACAGCCAAGCATTTGGCAGGCGCTTTACGTTATTTTAGTAGTTCCCAGAAATTAGTAGGCAGTAAAAGATGGCAAAACAAAATGCCGTTTGGGGTATCGACATCGGACAGTGTGCATTGAAGGCACTGCGTTGTACATGGGATGCAGATGGGCAGGCCGTCGTGGCCGACAAATATGATTTCATTGAATATCCCAAAATTCTGAGCCAACCTGACTCAGACCCTGAGGAACTCATTAAGGATGCGCTGGAAGAATTCCTTTCCAGAAACGAGGTTCTTGGTGATCGAGTGGCAATTAGCGTTTCGGGACAGGCTGGACTTTCCCGATTCTTCAAGCCACCACCGGTCGAAATCAAAACGCTGCCCGATATCGTCAAGTATGAAGTAAAACAGCAGATTCCGTTTCCGATCGAAGACGTTATCTGGGACTGGCAACAGCTGGGCGGAGTCGTCGTCGAAGGCCGCGCGATTGACGCGGAGGTCGGCCTCTTTGCGATGAAACGCGAAGCCGTTTACCGAGCATTACGGCCGTTCGATGATATCGGTGTAGAGATTGATATCGTCCAACTCTCACCGTTGTCCATTTTCAATGTGGTCTGTTTCGACCAGATTAAAAATCTGCCTGACCCCGAACTGTTTGATCCCGATAACCCGCCACCGTCCGTCGTCGTCCTTTCGATGGGAACAGACACTACCGACTTGATTGTCACCAATGGCATCAAACTTTGGTTGAGAAACATTCCAATTGGCGGAAACCACTTTACAAAACAGCTTTCTCGCGAGATGAAGCTGACCCAGGCGAAAGCGGAGCATCTTAAAAAGAATGCTCGCGTTTCAGAGAACCCCAAAGCGATCTTTAAAGCGATGCGTCCCGTCTTTAACGACCTCGTTAACGAAGTTCAGCGATCACTTACCTACTTTCAGAGCATTGAAAAGTCTGCCGATCTTTCGGAGATCATCCTGCTCGGTAATGCGGCTAAACTTCCCGGTTTGCGACAGTTTCTGAACAAGCAGCTTGAAATTGACATCGCAAAAATATCTGAATTCAACAAGTTAAGCGGCGGTGACGTCACCACTCAGCCCACATTTTCAAACAACCTTCTTTCGTTTGCTCCTTGTTACGGACTCTGTATTCAAGGACTCAAGGAAAGTAGAATCGACACGAACCTGCTTCCGCAGGAGATTGTCGTTGAGAGGATCATTCGGGCGAAGAAACCTTGGGTTTTGGCCTCCGTGGGTCTCCTTACCTTTGGCCTGTTGCTGGGATATTTTTCTATCGCAAACGCGTGGTGGAGCTCGAACGAAAAATTTGTTGACGCCAACAATGTCTCGTGGAAAAAAGCAATTTCACAGGTTAAGTCGACAAAAAGTAAGAGCGACGGCTTCGTCGCATCGGACGAAGAACAGATATTAAAACTTCAGCAGTTCAACACAATTGCAACTGAGCTCACATCCGCCTCGGAAGAGAAAGCCTCCTGGATCGAATTTTATTCAGCCCTATCTCAAGCCTTCCCGGAAGATCCTCGAATCAAAGCGATCAAAGATGCTCAGGCCGATCACCGGGCCGCCCCAACTGAAATTCCATTTTCCGACCGTGAAGAACTGTACGTTGATCATGTCGAATCTGCCTACTTCCCCAATTTGCAGGAATGGCTGAATGAGATCAAGCCAATTCATGACAAGATGTTCCAACTGGACCAGGAGGAAATTGACAGGATGAAGCAAGGTGGTGCCTCAGCAGAGGATGTCGAAGACTTGCTCGCGGCGGCCGATGAGATGCAGGAGGAAAGCTCAACTTCTTACGAACCAAGTGGTGAAATTACAACCACCGATGTCGGCCTCGTAGGTCCACTCGGAGGAAAAAAAGGTTGGGTTATCGAAATTCGAGGCCATCACTTTCATAACAGTGATGAACAACTCGCCAAACTCAACATGGGCAAGGCCTACCTCGTAAAAACCCTCATTAAAACGCTACTCGAAAAGGACGATGTCGTCCTCCCTACCAACGGGAAAGACGAGGCATTCTCTTATGCCGACATTGGCATCACCTTCCCTACCGTCACATTTCAGACCCCGCTGGCAGAAAAAACGATCGTCTTCGATCCCACTGCAACCGAAGGGGCTGACGAAGGTACAGCCGCAGGTGCAGGAGATGGCCGCGGTAAATTTAGCGGCGGCTCGGGCATGGGTATGGGAATGGGCATGGGAGCCGGTGTAGGTGACGGAGCTGATTTAGGAGCTTCTTCAGAATCGCTCTCGCCGGACGAAGACCCCAATGTTCAAAAAGTTAATGAGTTTACTTTTGTTGTCCAAATGGCCTGGACGCCGCGTTCGGAACAAGAGCGATTAGATGCTCGTGCCGCCCGACTGGCAAAGATCGCAGCAGATAAAAAAGCTGAAGAAGGTGAAACCATCGAAGAAGAGGGCTAACCAATCACCAGGGTTTCCCCCAACGCCTTCGAATACTGCTGATTTATTTAACAACAAACTGGGCAAAGTGCCCAAAATATAATTTTGAGGATTAAAACATGGACCAATTAGCACCAGCAATTGCTTGGATCAAGAAAAATGTTTTCTGGCTAGTGTGCGGTTTCCTTTCCATACTGATGGTCGTTTCTTGGTTTTTAATAACTAACGGCATTAACGGCGAGCGTACAAAACAAGAAGCCCAGCTTAAAAAATCGGTCTCGACGGCCAAAGGAATAAAAACCGTTACCGCAAACCCCCTTCCCAAAAACGGTGTGACGGAAACCGAAGAAGAGACAATCGCGGCTCACCCTAATGAGACTTCCAGACAGGGAATGCAGGAAGAATTAGCAGCAACCATCGACTCTATCGTCGCTGCCTGGAAAATAAGAAAACAGGCTCAGGATTCGATCCTTGTCTGGCCAAAATGCATTCCAAGTGACACATTTGTGAATTACTTCAGTCAGTTTAACCCGCCAGAAACCATGCCGGACGAACTTAACTCCGCAGCGGGTACGCAAATGGAGCAAATGCTGACGCTCTATCGAGCCAAGATTCCAGAACAAATGGCTTATCTCTGCGGCGATGATATCCTTAGAACCTATTGGAAGTACGATCCAAAGTATATGGATGCCGAAGCCGGTGCTCCTACGGATGACGAAGACGGTGGCGACCCTACCGGCGGTGGATTCGGACGCGGAGGATTTGGCGCCGGGGCAGGTGGTGCCGGAACGGGGGCGCCGACTTTAGGCTCACCGGCAATCGACATGAACCAATTCGCCGTCGTTTGGAGTGATAAAAACCAAGACCTCTGGAACCAAAAGTTAACAACCTTCAATGGATACGACGGCAACCAGTTTGATTACCCAAATCCATTACAGTGCTATATGTTGCAGCAAGACTTATGGCTTCTGGAAGCGATGTTTCGAATTGTCCGCGAGGTCAATGGCGATTCAAGCGCGAACGACCTTTCTATTATTAAAAATATCGACCATGTTGCCTTTGGACGAGAAGTTGGAGGAAAACTGGGGGAACTAACCCCAGCGGACCAGAGGCTTGCAGATAAAACAACAGGTGGGATGGGATTCGGTAGATCGAACGACGGAATGCCTGGTTCATTTGGGGGCGACGGCGGAGAAGAAGAATACGATGAAGAAGGTAATTTTGAGCCGGACGGTGATTTCTTCAACCGTAGTATGCCGATGGGAGGAGGGACTGAGGGTGATGCCATGTCTACCAGCACCGTCCCTTACGACAATCGTTACGTTGATGTCAACTTTGAACCACTTCCTGCAGCAGTCGTCAAAGGCGTAATCACCGGGGCGGAACTTCCCGAAAATAACCTCGAGTTGATCGTTGCTAAACGTGTGCCAGTTAGAATCGCCTTAAAGATGGACGAACGAAGGATTGCCGATTTCATGGCAGCCTGTGCCAACTCTCCGTTTGCCTTTGAAATTCAACAAGTTCGCTGGAACCGACACACCCCTGGTGGTGACGACATCATCTTCAACGGTGGCGGTGGAAGCGATGCTTCGTCGACCGAGAAGCGAAGTGGAATGGGGCAAAATCTCGGAATGGACGGATTCAATCCAACTCAGGTCGAGGTCGTTCCTGTCGAAACGCGAACGAACTATGACGTCAATGTCGAATTTTTCGGAATCGTAAAAATCTACAACCCAGTCCGTGAAGACGAGTTAAAGCGGGCTGCAGGACTTTTAGAAGATACCGACTCACTTGACGACTCAGCGGCAATAACCGCCACGCGAAGTGATAACCCAGCAAAACCGTAGAGCAATTTAGACAACCAGCCGGATCGCCAGTCGACTCAGCTGTTAATCAAATTACAGCCTAGTAATACCCCTGCTCGATTTTAAAATAACGAACAATAAAGACGAATAACAACCCAATGTCAGAATCGATGCCCCTTGTTTTTAGAGGCAATTTCACGAATCTGATCAGGAGATTTTGAATATGAAAAAGCCAGATTTCAGCAAAGCCGCCATGCAAAAGTTCTTTTTGTATCATACTGAAAAGCTGATCATTGTCGTTGCGTTAGTCGCAATGGCTGCCTTCTTTTGGATGGGCTTTGGCATTAAACCCTATTCCGAAAAATCGCCTGACGAATTGGTAAAAATGGCGAAAGATGCTGAACGCTACATCGATTCGGAAAACAGCTGGGATGAGATTAAATCCTATCGAATAGGTCGAAAAAACGTCGACCAAATTGTCCGTGACGGCAGCAAGGTGGATGCGTCTATTTACGAACTTGATCCGTTCACGGGAATCGCCGCTCGAACTCTCGACGCACGTTTGGATCCGAGTATTTTCGGGATCATCGAACCGGAAGCAGTAGTTTTCACCGCGCCACTTTTAGTCGACATTGGCGCTTCGGTGGATCGTTTTGCCGCCTACCCTGTCGCTCCGAGCAGTGACTTGGAAGACATGGACGATGGAATGGGCCTGGGCGCTGGATTTGGCATGGGCGAGGATGATGGAGGTGAAGAAGAACCCGAGGGCGGCGAAGAAGAAGATTTTGGACTTGGTGGCCGAGGTGGTTCAGGCGGAGGATTTGGTGAAAGCGAACCAGAAGATGAAGAGGAAGAAAATCCGATCCCTGTTCTCGACGGCATTGGCACCAGAACGCAAACTGTGAACGTTCACACGTCGAAAGGCGTGAGACCAACTCACCACAATTTCCCTTCTACTACAACGTCAGCGATCTACAACATTGTTTGTGTAACTGGCTTGGTCGACATCGAACAGCAATGGAAAGAATACGAAAACAGTTTTGCAGCAGCCATGGGTTACTACCCTGATCGCGATAAACCAATTTACCAATATCTCGAAGTAGAACGCCGTGAAGTTGGTAGTCAAGAATGGCAGAACATTACCGATAAAACCTCTCACTACTACCCATCCCTGTTTCCGAGCATGCACAGGATGCCAAAAGCGTTTTACAACTCGGCACCCGATATCGTAGCACCTCAACATTACGACCCAATTCTGACCGGCCCGATTCCGGCAATTTTTGACTTTGACTATCGCCCCTATATCAGCCACTCCAAACTTCAAGAGAATAGAAGAGAGTTCCCTGATTTTACTGAAGCAGAGGAAGCTGCAGACGTTGACGCAGGTGACATCCTTTCCGGTAATATCTCGAAACCAGGAAAACCCGGCTCGGCTGGCGGTGGTAACGCTGGTAAGTTTGGTGGCGGCATGGGTATGGGTATGGGCATGGGCATGGGTGCTGGTGGCCTAGGCGACCCAGCTGGTGGTGGCGGACGGGGAGGATCCGCTCCCGGTGGATCTGGAGGCGACTTTGGACTTGAAGCACCTGAGATCGTTCAATCCCGCGCTGGTAGTGATTTCACCGATCACGTCAAAGCTCTAGATGCCGACAAAGCTCAACATCAGTACCGACTTGTTCGCTTCTTTGACTTCCATCCAAAAAATGTTGAGAAGAGTTACGAGTACCGCATGCGACTTTGGCTTGGAGATCCAAATAACGAAGATTTAGGAAATCAATTTGCCAACCGACAAACCGGCGGCATGACTGACATGACTGGCATGGGCGGTGGAGGTGGTGACCGCGGGGGCCTTTCAGGCGGTGCTGACGAAGACGACAGCGCTGATCAGGAAGACCCAGATGGAGACGGGGATTACGCAGCAAACCAACCGTCAAGCTCGAACGGCACTCCTGAAAAACCGGAAGCAAAATATGTACGGATCACCAGCACGATGCGTAACCCGGACGTGCGGAAGCGACTAAATCGCACGAAAGAAATAAAAGATCCTAAAACCAATCGCATTACCTACGTAGTCTCTGAGATTCGGGGAAAAGACGAAAATGGGAAGGATATTATTGAGGAAATTCCTGTACCGCGAGTTGCGGTTGCAAAAAACAACACGAATAACGGCGAGGAATTTGTCTATCAAGACTACCTTCAACACGCTCGGCCATCTGAGTGGAGCAACCCCGTAACGGTTAAGGTAGAGCAAACACGTGGCCGAGTTGCAGCCGGCATGGTAACCCCTGGAAAAACACTTCGACTTTCGCAAAACGGAACCAGTGTAGAATTACCCGTTGGCGAACCAGAAATCGAAGTCGCCGCTTCTTCCTGGTGGTCTGCTAACCTTGGAACATCCCTGCCAACAAAACAGATGGTTCATCGCGGCGACGCGCTGGACTTTTTAGCAGAGTCGTATTTTCTTCACCCGATTACCCTCGAGGTCAAAGTCGCCAAAAACGATCCGGATGCTGAAGGCCCCAACCAGTACAAGGTTCCAATCACAACTGGAATGGTCGTCGTAGACGCAATCAATGGCGAAGAACTCGAACTACCACGAACAGAAAAAATGCGTCACCAGACTGCAAGTGAAATCTTGGTCATGGACGAAAAAGGAAACTTTTTAGTCAAAAACGACATGGCCAATCGAACGGAATTCCGAAACATGCTCCACCTTGCAGACGAATCTCAAACCGTCGGCAAAGGTAAGAAGCGGAAGAAGAGCAAAGATGATAACGAAGGTGCCGGTGGAGGTAAATTCAGTGGCGGTGGCGGACTGGGAGGCGGCGATTTCTAATCGCATGCAACTCACGATAAATCCAAGCTTTGCACTCTGAATTTGAACACAGCTAACCCAAAGAAACCCAGCCGCAATTCGTTGCGGCTTTTTTTTGTAGCAGTCCGAGATTGACTACCAAAATCCCCGACAATGTCGCCACCGACTGAATTTAAAAAAAAACAATGTGGACGCTAAGCCAAATAAAAGCGAAAACCACGCTAGCAACCAACAAACTCCTCACGGCAAACGCACCCAAAAAGCCGCCTTTTTACGAACAAAAAGCACGCACGCTAGCACCCGCAAACCTTTCTTGCAATTTTCCATGCGATTGATGTTGACGGCCAAAACGCACATCGCTAATTAACCCCATCGAAAAGAATCGTGCGCTGTCTACGGACTCCACCGGTCTGCCGCTTCAATAGAAGCGGTGCTAATTTCCTAAACGGATTTAGGAATGGCCAAGGGGGGAATTAACCCTGTGATGCCGTGGCACAGCTTTAACAACCTTACAGGGTATTTTAGGCGTCACAACAACAAGGAGAGTTGCGTGAGAGTCTCCGTGCGACTTAAGCAAAGTTTATGGGCATCCGCCCTCATGGTATCGACGGTAGTGATCCAATCACCATCGACGGCACTCAGTCAGACACAGTTTCCGGCTCAAGATTCGGGTGCCGTTCAGGCAACTGCACGAATACCTGCCGAAACTGACAAGGCAAAACTGGCTGATGCCAGAAGTGCTTTGTTGAAAGCAAGGCAGGCACTCGCTAAGAGCGATGTCGCCACTGCGAAACAAATGCTGGAAACAGCAAAAGGTATCAACATCGATTACAAAGCGATCGGCGATAACCCGGCTACTCTTCAGTCGATGATCGACCGCCAGTTGTACCTTGAGGAACTCCGCCAGCAAAACAAGCATGAGGCCTTCAATGCAGGTGCCGCTTCCTTTTTGCTAACGCAGGCAGAGGCCCTGATGCACTATCAGGATTATGCAACGGCAGAGACCTTGGTGAAAACCGCCAAAAGTTTCCCTGTCCAGTTCAACGCCAACATCGGCAACCCCGATGAGCTCTTGAACATGATTGCCGCAGCAAAATCTGCCCAGGCAGCCCAACCAAAGATGGACGCCCCCCAAGCCAAGCCATTACAACAAACGCTGAAATTTCTCTCGGAAGCCCAACTCGCTTTCGACCAAGGAGATTTCGCAGAAGCATCCAAGCTGGTTGAACAAGCCAAGAAGCTGAATGTTCCGGATACCGCCTTTGCGGCCAACGCGCCAAGGCCTTGGCAAATGGAATTGAAAATCCAGAACGCCATGAATCGTCAGTCTTTTGATCCCGCTGTTATCAAGGCCAGCTTTGACAACAATGCAAGCGGCGTCGTAAAGACACTTTACGATCCGGCCACAGACGCCTCCAAGAACGTCACTGCGTCTGGCGTTGATGGCGAAGCGACCAAATTCAATCCAATCCCAAGAACCGCAATGGACTATTACCAAGCGGGCTTGGTAGCCGTTGGAAGTAAAAACTACACGGAAGCAAAAACCTATTTTGAGCGAGCGTGGAACAATCGGA
>JAPOIJ010000022.1 GCA_029979005.1 Planctomycetota bacterium
CCCGCTGATTTACCTAAACAAGCTTCTACGTTTGACCTCCCGATTTCGCTCGGTATCCTCCTCGGTAGCGGGCAATTCCAGTCAGACATCCTTAAAGAATATGCGGTTGTTGGCGAACTTGCACTCGAAGGCCGTACACGACCCGCCAAAGGTATTCTTTCAATGGCGATTGCCGCAAAAAAGGCCGGGCTACGAGGAATCGTCGTTCCTCAGCAGAACGCAACCGAAGCATCCGTCGTTGAAGGGATCGAAGTCATTGCCGTCGACAGTCTTACGCAAACCGTTGGTTTCTTTTCCGGCCAACTCGAACTTGAGCCGATGCCTTCACCGATTGTCCAGTTATTTGAAAATTTCTCCGATTACCAAATCGATTTCGCAGATGTTCGCGGCCAGGAAATGGCCAAACGTGCTGTTATGGTCGCGGCTGCTGGTGCTCACAACCTACTCATGCTCGGCCCGCCGGGATCGGGTAAGACCATGCTGGCGAAACGGATCGCAACTGTCCTTCCACAACTTTCGCCTGAAGAATCAATTGAAACCACACGGATTTACAGCTCTTGTGGAAGGCTGGAACCGGGACGGCCGTTGTTGACAACCAGACCCTTTCGATCACCACACCATACGATCAGTGAAGCTGGTCTGGTCGGAGGAGGAAGTACACCCATGCCCGGAGAGATCTCAATGGCTCATAATGGAGTTCTGTTTTTGGACGAACTTCCCGAATTCAATCGGAGAACACTCGAAGTTTTGCGGCAGCCCCTCGAAGACTCCTTGGTGACCATCTCAAGAGCCCAACGTTCCACGACGTTCCCGAGCGACTTCATGATGGTTGCTGCACTTAATCCCTGTCCCTGTGGATACCGCAATGATCCGCGTCGTGACTGTCATTGCTCCCCTCCACAAATAGAAAAATATATGGGCAAAATCTCCGGGCCCTTACTAGATCGGATTGACATCCACGTTGAAGTTCCAGCCGCGAACTTCAACGAACTCTCATCAACCCGAGTTGGAACCTCCAGCTCCGAACTACGCGAATGCGTTGAAAATGCCCGAAAAGCACAATACGAAAGGTTCGATGGTGACCGAACCAACTACAACGCTCAAATGTCTAGCAAACAAATACGACAGTTCTGCCAACTGAATGAGGAATGTATCAATATCCTCAAAATCTCCGTCAATGATTTAGGGCTCTCAGCCCGCGCCCACGACAAGGTCTTACGGCTCTCACGAACCATTGCCGACCTGGAGGCGTCGACAACAATCCAAACACATCACCTCACCGAAGCGATCAATTACCGGATGCTGGATAGAGATGTCTGGAAATAGCTGCCATGCGCAACCAGAACACCTCGAGTGAATTTGCATCTAAACCAACAAAGGCTTCCCCACCTAAATAATCAAAACGATGTTCTGGCGATTCTTTTGTTTTAAAAATAGAATTCGTGGCACAAGCATCAAAAATAATCGCATTGATAAATGTAGTCTTCGATTAACTGAAGATTTTGTCGAATCCCGTTGTGGAAATAACATTGCGATTGAAAGGAATCAAACAGATGTCTTCCGCCAACTCAGCACACCAAACGAGCCTGACTGATGAACCCAACCTAAACACAAATTCAGGTGAAGAAGAACTGAAGCCCGTCGCTGAGAACAAACTTATGAACCAAGGCTTGTTTTCTTTACTCGGAGTGTCATTTTTGGGTGCAGCGAATGACAACATCCTAAAACAAATTCTTACGTTAATGGTTGTTGCAGGAGGTGTTTGGGTAAATGCATTGGGGCCAGGCACTCAGAGCTACATCGCATTGGTTCTCGCAATTCCGTTCATACTACTCTCCGGGTTCGCTGGTCAACTCGCAGACAAATATAGCAAGGCAAAAGTAATCCTATGGGTGAAATTGGCCGAATTCCCAATCGCAGCAACTGCAACTCTCGGATTACTGCTGGGAAGTTTTGAAATTTCACTTTTTGCTCTTTTACTCTTCGCCATTCAAAGTTCTTTCTTTGGCCCTGCAAAATTTGGCATCATTCCCGAGATTGTTCCCGCCGAAAAACTTAGCCAGGCCAATGGCTTAGTACTCGCCCTCACGAATGTCGGAGTCATTCTTGGTTCTGTACTGGCAGGTCCACTGACCGACATGTATTATCCTACCGAACCTTCGACCCAAGTGTCAGCAACTGATATAACCGACTCCAGCGTTGAGGCAAGTGCCGCCGATTCGCGTTCCCAAGGCGAGATTATTTTCGTCCCCCATTCGGAAAAATCACCGCAAAAATTGCCTGCAGGCCTAACGCTGATCACAGTCGCAATCCTTGGCATCGTTGCAGTTCGATGGCTACCAAAATTACCCCCGGCTTCCCCGAATCGAAGTCTATCATTCGACTTGCTTAGCAGTCATCGCAAGACATTCAAGGTGGCAGATAAAACGCTAATCGTCGTCCTGACCTCTTGGTCTGGTTTTTATCTTGTCGCAAGCCTTGCATTACTGCTGCTGCCAGAATTTCGCTCCACGCTTGGAGTCGACAATACCCAAATGGCAAACATCGTTGGATTACTCGGAGTCTCGATCGCCATCGGGAGTTGTGTCGCTGGTTTTCTATCAAAAGATAAAATCCGTCCCTATTTTTCATTGGCCGGTGCAGCAGGAATGACTATTTCATTCTTCCTAATGGGCGCACTTTCGATCAGTTACTCAGGGCTTGCTTGCCTTGTCTTTTCAACTGGGTTTTTCGCTGGCTTCTACATTGTTCCCCTTCAGTCATTATTGCAATACCTCGCCCCGGACGACGAAAGGGGTAGATTTTTTGGTACAGCAAATGCGCTTTCCTTCACCTTCATCTCTCTCGGTGCCGTTATCTTTTTGTTACTGGATACATCCGGACTAACCCCCGCTAACGTTGCTTTGTTTTGCGCAGGAATTTCTCTTGTGGGTACGATCGTCGGCGGAATCGCAATGGAACAAATTCTTCGAGCTCGGGATAAACAAGCAGAAACCCACTCCAACAGCTAAGGCGACCGTGAAGCGAAACGTCACACAGGCCAATTCGACTTAATTCGATCAAATGCCTCACTAAGAACTTCTCTTGTTGTCGCGAGAGATAACCGAATATGGCCCATTGCACCAAGGCCAAGCCAACAGGCGGTTCCCGGAACTACGGCGACTTGCGTCTGTTGCCTTAGATGGCTCGCTAACGCTTCGGCCGTCCAACCGGTTTCCGAGATATCCGGGAATAACACAAACGTTGCGTCAAGACAAAATTGAAACACCTGCAAGACCCTCTAATCGAGAAATCTTCAAGTGGCACCAGGACTATCTTTTTGACTTTTCAACGCGGGTTAAAATGGGGAATCTGTGACGGGAAGCCGCGAGAATCCAAAGCGCATCGCCTTGCTGTCAATATGATAACAGGCGCTCCGTCGAAGAAATTGACAACCGCAATTTTTCTTCGCGAATCCGTGACAATTGGGAATCTCACATGATTGGCATAAATCCTGCACCTCTGTTTGGCAACGAAGAATGAAACTCGTTGGAAAAGGAGTTTTATTCGCCAATTTATCTTTCATTCACCAATCCCCGGGAAACTTGCAATGAATTTCAGATCGACCAGCGGAGTAATTCGCACCCTCAGTTTTGCTGTTTTAGCCGTTATTGGCGTCTCACTCTTTGCCGACCAAGCTCAAGCTCAGAGTTGTCGCTACAACCGTGGTTACGGTTCTTTTTACAGTAGCCCAGGATTTTCCATAGGCTTTAGCACTAGCAACTACAATCGTTATGGCAGTGGCTTCAGCATAGGCTACTCCACCTACCGCCCTTCCTACCGATCCACGAGATCGTACTACGGCAACTCATACTACAATTCCTGCCCGAACCGAGGCAGCAGGTACAGAAGCCACTATGATTACAATCCCAGTTATTACCGAAGATACCAATCTGGCCACTGGCATCGATAGAGCATACGTCCAGCGGTTAAAAATAAGAAATCAGTCCACGACTCAGTCGGGACTGATTTTTTTTATTAAAATCTAACAGTACTCCATTCGATTTCACGTTTCTCAGAACTACCCTACATCTTGACCGCTTCCAGCGATTACCAAGTTTAAAGCAAAGCGACACCGTAACTCACTCCATGGATCAGTCGACTCAACTTCGAAAACAAAAAAGAACTCCGGGAACCACGCCGTTCCATTGGTTCTTTCGCGGAATGCTAGGCGGCGTCCTTCTTATCACGGCGTGCAATGCAGGATCCTATTTCCTAAGAACTCAGAGTGTGGCGGATCTGATCAATGGAACCCAATCCGTCACAGAATCAATCGGATTTCCCGCGCGAGTCTGGCTGGAAGACAGCTTCCCCCATAACACGGAAGCAGGATTCAACCTTACAGCAATCGGAATTAATTTACTTTGTGGAATCCTGATCGGCTCGATCTTTGGGCTGATTGGCATTCGGTTTCGGAGTTCTTTGAACCGAAAAATAACCGAGTTTGAACAAAAAAATTTAAACCAACAATCGAAAGGTTATCAATTCTCGATCATCGGTTTATTACTGCTGACCACAATGGTCGCGATTCTGACGTCAACCATTATCAACTATTTAAAAACACCGCAGTTATTGCTGGTAATATATTTCGCCGGCCCCGCAATTCTACTCGGTTTAGCAATGCTTCCCCGCGGCATGCATTGGCGTTCCCGCGTTGTGATACTGGCAATCGCCGAGGTCGTTTTGATAGGGTTGGCCATGTGGTATGGCCAATCCTTGGGAGTCCCGCTGGAACGGGTAATGTTGGGCATTTTTGTTGGCTGGACTTCGCAAAGTGGGATATTCGCATTTTTGATCACGGTCGCACTTCTAATTCACATGGTAATGAAAGAATCATCATGGAATAAAAACAAGGACAGCGAACCCACCTCAACCATTACTTAAGTCGCTTGATAATATGCCACCCATAAGGGCTAGCCGAAGCGTTGAATTCAGCCATCCCTATCTCACCGACCTCCAATGAAAAGCCTACATCACCAAAGCCTTTCACCAACCCGGTTCTTGGTCTAATCCACTTAGATTGATCCTTGCCTTCCATAAAGACTTCTTGATCAAAATTCGCCATGCGATATATGCCGGGCGGACTATCATCTGTCAATTCATTGACCAATAAATCAAAATCCTCGCCGGCTTTCGCTCTCTCAAGAACCTCTTTCGCCAACTTTTCAGCACCAGTCTGATCGCGCGGAATGACTTTACTGCTACCTGGCAATGCACCGTCGAAACTAATCAGGATATGTTGAATCGAAACGTGACTCGGTTCGCCATTCTCAAGCGTGGTCATTTCAATTTCAACAGGAGCCATCGTAAGTTCCTCTGAAATTGGAGAGGAAACGTTCCGCTCACACCCAAGCAAAAGGCAAACGACCAGGAAACCTGCAAAGTATTTCATCTATTCACTTCCTAAATTAATTCTAAGTTAGACCCAAGTCCCAAAATTGCTACTGGTCATGCCGCCGATAGTATTGGCTCAGGCGATCGGGTGATACCCCCAGACGATAGGCACAACACATCATCCAATTTCGGATCGTTTGCCTTACAACACCAACCTTCAACCACCTCCGTGGTGAAACGAATGTCGGTCCATCAAGTAACAAAGGTCTACCCAACTTCCGCAGCGTTCGCGAAATTTGAAAATCTTCCATCAGATCAATCTGTGGAAATCCATCGACCAAATCAAACCTTTTTCGCGTTATGAAGAAGGCCTGATCACCATAGATTAAACCTTGGTATTTTACACGTAATTCGTTACCTAACTCTACCCAACGGTAAAGGAAACCATCGTCATTGATTCGCTGCCGAAAAGCACCAAACTCAAAGCCTGAAGCCTTTAGCCCCTTTCTAATCTGTGCACAAGAATCGACTTCAAGCCAATTATCAGCATGCAAAAATACCAGAACCTCACCTGTGGAATATTTGACCCCGTTATTCATCTGGAGCGCCCGCCCCGCCTTGGATTGCACCGAATTACAATCAAGCGTGGCCAGTTTGGCCAATGTTCCATCAGTACTGCCACCGTCTACCACAATCACTTCATCGGCACCGGCCGACCATGCGCGTTCCACAGACTGAGCGATCACATCAATCTCGTTAACGACTGGGATAACAATTGAAATTTTCACGGGAACAAGCGGCAAGCAACGAAACTCGCCTCACCTAGGATTAATTTTTCGGAACCGACATATTCAAGATTACACCGCGAGTCAGGCATTTTAAATAGCCCGGACCAAAACAACACTGACTTGGTTGAACGATCTTCGATTTCCCAAAACACAAAACGAAAAAACGCACTTCCCCGATTGGGCAAGTGCGTGGAATAATTAGACGCAAACACTAAAATATATCTATTTACTACTTCTTTTCGACCGCCGGTGTAACAAGATCAGCCGTTCGAACCGCTGGCTTCATTACGAACTTCTCGACACTCGCGACCGAGTTGTAACCGCTAAGAAATTTCCTTGTCCACTTTCCGCTTTTCTTCTCAAACAGAATAAGCTGTGGAACACCTCTACTACCGATCAATTGGCGGGCAACCTTTGAATCTTTATCGAGATCAACGTTGGTATAATGGTAACCTTCAAATGCCGACTTTTTCAAAAGTTCAGGGATCGTGTTTTTCTTCATCGCTTGGCACGGCGGACACCATTTTGCAGTTACCAAAACCAACAAAGGCTTGTCGCCGGACTGAGCATTTTTGTACGCGGTGGCGTAATCAAGAGGCTGTTGTGCGCTAACGCTTTCAACTGCGAACAAAACTAATGCAGCTGATAAAAAGATTAAGACTTGCTTCATTTCTTCCTCCATCCATGAGGTAATTACCGGAACTGAATAGTCCGGCCCCGGTTAAACGATCCGTGGGGTGTTTGGCGATGACAAATTTCTTATCGACGCCTTACCCGTCCGCAAACCGATTCATTTTTTTTTGAAGCCGCGAAATCGCATTCATTTTTTTTGTGCCACAGCGCTACCCTTACGTTCCGAAATTCCCACACCACTGGCGACGTCGACTCACCGGATCTGCATGATTTGACAGGTTGTGATGGAAATAAAAATTTTCCCGACGGGTCGCTTAAAAAGGAACAAAACGCCTTTATCCGAGGCAATCAGGAACCGAGTCAAGGAATTTTCAACAGAACCGTCACTCCCGCATCAATCCGAGATAACGTTACAGATTCTCATTTCACGTAAAAACCGCTGTGGTTTGAATTCAACGCGAAGTAAATCCATGAAGTATTTCTTTTGGGATTTCGACAATGACTTGATACAATCCAAAATGTCGTAATCAACCCATTGCCACAGGCTCAACCGAAAATTCAAAATGAAACTGCGCGTTGGGCTAATTGGACTTGGTGATCAATGGCAAACCAGACATCGGCCTGCTCTCAAAGCACTATCTGACCGATTCGACGTCCACGCAATCTGCTGTGAGGTTACTGAAAAGTCAATTCAGGTAGCCAAAGAATTTGACGCCATACCCATGGACGGTTTCCGCGCAATGGTAGAGCGTGACGACATCGATGCAGTACTGGTTCTGTCGCCGGATTGGTATGGACCGATTCCGATTTTAGCTGCCTGCGAAGCCGGCAAGGCGGTTTACAGCTCGGCCGCTTTGGATGTATCTGAAGGCCAAGCTTTGGAAATCCGACAGAGAATCGAAGCTTCGGGTGTCGCATTCATGGCCGAACTTCCTCGCCGCCACGCTCCAGCAACGATTCGCCTGAAAGAACTGATGGCGACTCGCCTGGGACCGCCACGGCTGTTGTTTTGCCATGAGCGAATGCCGATGGAAAGCCAATCTGATTCATTGCGGCGTGGGGAATACTGCCCACTTGCCTGGCGACATTTAATGGAGCTAGTGGATTGGTGCCGCTACCTTGTTAACTCTGATCCCACTTCAGTTATCAGTGCCGTACACGAACAACACGATGAGAAAACAGATCTTTTTTATCAAATGATAAGTCTTCAGTTTCCTCCGAACGAAATTGATCATCCTGATGGAAAGAAGACCGGCTTCGCTCCCCAGGCGCAAATAAGCGTTGGCCATTATATTCCAGAACGCTGGCCGGACGCGCTTTCCTTTAAACGGCCGGCGTCCGTTCAAGTTTGCTGTGAAAATGGAATGGCATTTATTGACCTTCCTTCCAATCTCGTCTGGTTTGACGACGCTGGACAACATACCGAATCTCTTGATTTCGAACGTGGTGTGGGCGAGCAAATGCTCGACCGATTTTACCGAGCCGTTACTAGTTTGATACGCAAGACTACGGATCCTGAAGACGCCTACCGTGCAATGAAGATTGTCGTAAGCGCCCATGAAAGTTCCAGGGGAAATCGTCGCGTACCGATTAATTACGACGATTAATCTCAACGTTTATGTATACCAGCTAGTCTTTTATCAGCTCTAGGTCGAAAATCAATTCCCACCCAGTGTAATCTTGCACTGCGAACAAATCCGATAATAATCGCGGATAAGAAAACCGATCGGCGAGAGAACACACGTGGTCAGTAACAAAACCGTGAATACCACCCACCCTACAGTCGAAACTTTCGATTTAAGCTTGGGACGTTTGGTCGTTCGACAATACGGACAGCAAAAACCTACTGGTGCTTGAGGGGGACTTTCCACAGGCAACGCATGCGCCGTTTGTTTGTTTAAACAAGCCGGACTACTCCTCGTTTTTTTTGATTCAAAAGCGATGTCTGCGGAAACCGCTTTTTCGAAGTCACCGCCCGAGTGATCCGATTCAGAATCAGCTCGATCACTTGAATGAGAAATCGTCGGATCTCCACCTACCGTGCTGGCATGCCGAAGCACATCCTGCTCTGCTGAATTAAGACGATCGCTTGCATCGGGTGAAATTAACTTGAAACGATGGGAACAGTGCGGGCAAGCGACATCGAACCCAACTCGATCGCTTCCCGTCTGCATGACCGTCTGACACCGTGGGCAGGCAAAACGAACTTTTTCCAAATGAACACCTCACGAAAGACTTCCAATGCACCTTGTCTATTCGAGCGGCCATTCGACTTATTGGAAAAATAAATTCCCAACCATCCGAATCTCTCAGAAATCACCAGACTAACCCGAATGTCCCTATTCTATCCGGCGATGTAAATCAGGACTAGCTTCCGGTTCAGGCAAATTTGAAGTCGGGATTTCCGCCACCTCACCGACGACAAGTAATTTAGGTTCACTGGACTCTACATCCAACTGAACCTCAGACAACGGGCGCTCTTTTCCGAAAAACTTCCCGAGCGGACCCGCCAAAATTGCCGGGAGAAAAATCAAATCGCCAACCAAGGCTGCAGCTAACAAAAACAGCATTAAGACACCAAATCGCTGCGTCGGCGTAAAGGTACTCAGGGCAAATGCTGCCAATCCGAGTCCACCGATCAATGTAGTCTGCGTCATAGCCGTCGCGACACGCGAATAAGCAACCTTAATCGCTTCCTTACGGCGATACCCCTGAGCAAGGGCATTTCGATACCAGTTTAAAAAGTGAATTGTATCATCTACCGCAACGCCCATCGCGACACTCGCGGTCATCATCGAACCAATGTCAACCAGGAAGCTGTCCACACTGCCGCCAAACCAACTGTTCATATGCCCCATGAAGCCAAAAATGACCACTACGGGAAATACGTTTGGAAGCATGGCCGCCATACCGCCTCGAATATTCAGCAAATTACCGGGGCCAACGGGCGAGCGCCAATCTCTCAACAAGAGCATCATGACTACGGAGATCATGATAAACGCAAGCCCGATACTCTGAATCAAGCTCTCCAATAGCGAACGCTGTGCCTTGTAAACAATGGGAACAATTCCTGTATACATGGCCGTAACGTCAATTTCCTCGCGGCCATTATCCTTCAACTCTTTCGCAGTCTTCATCCCGGCAAGCGGCAGCTTGGTTTTAGGATCAACATCAAAACGGTGCTGACGAAAGTCAACAAATTTCTCACCGGCTGTCCCCGAGTCAGAAATCAACTTTTCTACCACTGAGTAGGCTGGAATTTCATCAATTCGAACGATGCAATCAAACTGGTTAATAAACTTGAGGTTGTTGGCCTCCTTTTTATCCCTTGAACTCTGCAGCGGAGTGTCTTCAGGATTTACAACAAACACATCGCCATCGCTCAACCAAAAATACTTTTTCTTCCCTTTGGTTTTGAGAGCGTTTTTAAATCCACGGTTTTCCAGCAGGGATTTCAGTGTTTGAGAATAAATTTTTGATTGGTCAATAATTTCACCAAGCGACTTTCCGTCGGCGACTTGAGTGCGAACCTTTTCAGCCTCGCTAAAGGGATCAGGTCCAATCAATAGCACATTCGCACTGTCAAGCGACTCAACCCCGGAGGCATGTTGGAGCCTCTTAAGAATCGTTGTCCGATCCCGGTAAGCCGCCATTATCGGCTCAACCACCGACTTTAGATCATTGACAAATTGGCCGTAATCAACATTGTTCAAAGCTGCCAGTCGAATACTAACTCGCCACAATTCTCGCCCAGCACGATTAGGATCGGCCAAATCCTGCTCGCGGTCATCCCGCTTCAAGTTTGATTTACCAACCTCGGCAAGGTAGGCCTGCGCCAGCATTTCATCCCGCTTACTATACAGCTGCGAGCTATAGCTTTTTCGCTCGATCGACTCTTCATCTGACTCAATTCGGAACAACGGAGCGAACATGTCGGTCGACATTCCCGATCCAACAATTCCCATGCCGTCGGGACCAAAGTAAAACTCCAATTGTTCCCGGACTCGTTCCGACAGCTCCATTCGCTCAAGCATCGAATACTTGAGGTCGTAGGCCATTCGCTGTTCGTCACTGAAAACGAGTGTAAAATCTTCCAGTGGTTCGCCATCACTGTCCTTCGGAACCGCTGCCAGTTGTTCGGCCTCCAACTTTGCCAAGTACGGTTCTTTCTGTGCACTTAAGTCGACACCGATCGGTATTTCAGCTGGTACTAACTCACCCAGATTCTCCTCCATCCAACGGTAATCGTGGAGAATCTTCGCATCCTTATCGAACAGCTTGAGCAAGTGCACGGACGTTTGGATCTTAGTCGCCCCCACGGCGAAGAAGGCCAACAAGATTACCGAGGTCACGGTAACCACCGCATGGTGATCAACGACCCAGTTTCCGATGCGATCCCAAATCCTCGCAACCGCGGCGGTCAAACCAGACTCTTTCTTCAACTCGTCTCTGTTCTTTTTCTTGTATCCCGGCTTCCAGACAGTCAATGCGCTTGGCAGGTAAGTAAACAAAAGCACGACAGTCGCCATGGTCGCAATCGCGGAAAACAAACCGAATTTATAGATTGGCGTCAGATTACTCGTCGTAAGCGATATTAGCCCCAACGCCGTCGTAAACGCGGCAAGAGTGCAGGGGAAAAGACTGTGCTTCACAGCAGTTTCAACCGCCAAGTCGGGCCCATCTTCGTAACAAGCATCGCGATAATAATTAACGATATGGACTGCACTTGATAACGCCAACACATAAACCAACGAAGGCATCGACATCAAAATAGCGTCCATGGTTTGCCCGCCAAACCAAACAAAAGACAAACTCGAAATCGCGGCGGTTCCCCCAACGAAAAAGAGCATCATCGCAACGCGGACACTGCCGAAACTGAAATAGGCTAGGCTGAATCCGATGATCAAGGAAAGACTAACCAATCGTAAAAGCGTGCTGGTGCCTTCTTCATCAATCGCGACATTGTCGCTCGGCGGTCCACCAATTCGCAAATTAGCCGCTTCAATTCCGCACTCTCCGGTCGCCAACTCCAGAATACGACCGCGTGTTTTCCCAAGCATCGGACGACCAACTGCTCGTGCGAGCTCGTTAATAACCGGCTCGTTAAGGGTAACAATAAAACACGTTTGACGGGCAGGCGGCTCAATTTGCAACTTGTACCACATCCAATACCAAACCTCCAATTTTTTCGTGGAGGTCGCATTTTTCAACTCTTCAATGTCGCCGTCAAAATTCTTATTCAGTTCCTCTTCAATGAATTCGTTAAACACCTCTCGGTGCAGATCTGTTGAACGCAGCTGCGTCCGTAGCGGCTCATCAACTTGAGCCAACAGTGAATCAAAAGTCCAAGTGAAGTCTTTCGATGGCGTCGGGCCATAGAGTGAACCCGTCAGACGTTTGTGAGCTTCGATCTTCGCTTCGATCGTGCTTAGATCATTTTCACTCAAACCACCAATTCGCAAGGTTCCATTGGGACCCGCCATTTGCTCAAAAACATCCGGCCCCGAAATGACTGACTGGAATGGTCGACAACAAAGTTTTTCCGGGTTTTTATAAAATTCATTTTCAATACCTTTCGCATCGTCCGGAGGAGCGCCAAACGTACGAATGAATTTACCTGATGCTTTGTTCTTTCCCTTTACGATACGTTCGAAGAATCGCTTTCCGCCTTCAACGACGTTGTTTTGGCCTTCCCATTGATACAGCTCACCACGGCGATTAATAAAGTACCACTTTCCATTACGCCCTCGAAGCCACTTCTCTTGCTGCTCTCCCCAATCCTCATGGAAGTTCCCATCATAGAGCAGACCCAATTCATCGCCTTTTCGATGTGCCTCAATTTCTTCATCGTTTTGGGAATCTTTGAAAATCTTTTCGTATTCCTGGGATTCCTCGCGTAACTTGCGCAAGAAATTTGTATACCTCGCATCGCCCTCTTTACACCACGGTCCACTGACACAAACAAATTGATCGCCACCGTAAAAGTATTTTCGAAACTCTCCAAGCTCCTTGGTTTCCGTATAATCATCCGGCAGCCAATCCGCGACATTATTTTGCATGTCACTAAGGCCCAGTCGGGCACCGCGCAGAGCGAACGGCAGTAAAAAAAAGACAGTGCATAACAGCACCATCGCTACGCTTCCAAAAACTGGAACGTGGAGCGAGAAAAAACGCTTAGTCATAAATGAGTTTCGGGTCTAACGAAATACGTCGCACCCGCAATAAACCGATTAAATGAAACGCCTTGTGGCAGCCTAAGATTACCGAGACAGGGGGTTCGCGTCCACGTCAAAGAGATCGAAAATACCGCTTGATAGCGTCCCAGAACCCCCTAAAAGCAAAGGTTTAGCGGTCATGGGGGTTAAAATCACCATCGCATTTCGACATTCCACATTGAATATTGCTGTAAAAGGTACTTCCAAAATGGATGATGTATCCAGACAGCCATCAAAAGCAGGGCAGTAGGACAGGCAGACAACAACCTTCCCAACCTTGGTAAATATCGAACTAAGTACTGTAACACCACAAATATCAGCGTGACGTGCACCAAAGGTTGCCATCCGAGCACGATACCGCAAAGAATCATTGCGGGAATCAACGTTGAGCTACTCGATTCGCCTCTAATTAAATTTACTAAAAAGCCCAACCCCGCGCCGCACACCCCTCCCAGCAAAAGTTTCCCCAACTGAGCAATCGCCGGAACCGCCCCAAACCACGCCAACAAAAATTCAGAAGCTGGCATGGGATGCAAAGACTGAAAAAGGGTCGCTGAAATTAAAAAGGCGAAGAGCATTGCAATCGAGTACCGGTAACCAAGCGTCTGACCGTCCCACTCAATCAAAGCCATAACGACCAAAGCACTGGCAAAAAGGCAGTGGTAAAAGTAAAGTCCGATGAGATTCCATTTCGGAAACAAAACTACCCACAAAACACCGGCATGAGAAATGCTGTGGACGCCAGGCACGTTAGCGGCTCCCGTGACAAGTTCAAATAAAAATAGCGAACCAAATATTGTCGCAATTAAAAGCTCGACAACCAGATAACGCGGTGAAATCACGGACTGGCAACTTCGGCAACGTGCTGACAAATTGATGTAACTAAAAATCGGCAGATTGTCCTTTCGCGATATTTTACTTTTGCACACGGGACAGTAGGAGTTTCGCAAACCGACTGCCTCACCGCGCGGAATGCAATAAGCCACGACATTAAGAAAACTTCCAACGCAGGCACCCAAATAGGTAAAGACCACAAACACACTGAACTTCGCTGCCCGAAGTGCCATCTCCTTGGCCATAGTCCAATTAGGATCTCGTGCATTCCCACGCCCCGTACCGTCTCCCAATGCCTCCCACCAAAGAGTCACCACCGGTATTCCAATGACATAGACAATTGCAGGAATGAGAACGAATCCCAGGCAAGCCAATTTAATCAATGCTGGTCGCCGGTTATCTCTACACACACTCGCGATTTCAAAGAAGCTTGCTGCGGTCAGGCAAATTAGCAAGATCACATTCGGGGTTGCCAGAGGGTTGTAAGCATCCGGCTTGAGGAGGAAAGCATTCGGATTGATTACGGAAGAAAAAACATTGAGTGTCATCACCACCAACAGACACACTCTGCCTCCTTTGAAACCTCGTTCGGTTAATAGAGACAAAACGAGAATACATGCGGCAACCAGTGGAACCGGCGAAACATTCTGACGCGTTACTAACTGAATCAGCCAAATCAAAAGGGGAATCGACACGAGCAACAGTAGAATTCGAGAATACTCACCCAAAAGCGAAGACGTGTACGAACCACGTTCCTTTAAACTCTTTGATGAGCGTTGGAAATCATCGTGAGTTTCGAATTCTTTATCCAAATGGCTTGATTGGTCGAGCATAGACTCAGCGCTATTTCTTTTCAGACAGCAAAAATTAGGAAATTTTAAACTGAAACAAAACACTCACCTCAAAACTACCAGTTCTAGCAACAACCTTGATTTTAACCGGAAGTCAAAACCTCCCGCAGTCTCTGCCTCTCATTTGAGTTTAAGCAACACCCCTCGACTATTCCCGGAACGCCGCGCTCATTCGACGATAGGCCTCCTGAACTGCCATGGAATTGGGGCCGACCGTTGCGACATTTTTCGACTCAACTGATTCACGAAGGGCATCCAATTTTTCTCGATAGATTTTTGCTTTGGTCGACATAAATTCATCAATACTTCCCCGACGTAAAAACACGCCCACTTCAAGTCGTCTCGACAAGTCGTCTGAGTACGAAATCCATTTCTCCGCTGCTTCCCACTCCTGATTTTTGGAGGTCAAAACTGTCTCCGTATGGACGCTTAAAAAATCAGCCAGCAGATCATCGGGAGCAGGGTAATACAGGTAACAACCAACAATGCTTGCAGCTACAAGAAATCCAACGGAAACAATTCCCAGAATCCATCCCGGTACAATGATGTCGTATCGACTTTCAGAGGGAGCACCCTGGATAAACCACGATTCAAAATCGACCTTGCGGCCAACGATGGAGAGTATCGATCCAAGCAAAATCATCCCGACAAGAATAAAAGTGGCTCCCACTTCGTTCGCCAGATAAAAATCTTTCACTTTTCTTCCCGCAACCTCAATGAGACCTTGAGACTGCGAAAAGAAGGGATGCGTATAAACGTCAAAGGCGTGGGAATGCCCCGCCGGTTCAATTCCTTTCGGATACAGTGGTTTGTCAATGGCATAAGCAAGGCCGACCGTGACAACCACCAGCAACATGCAAAAAACTAAGACCTTTCGAATGCCGTATGTTCTGGCAAACCAGCAAAGCAAACCGATATTTGCGCCCGCACCAAGAATCAAAAGTGTAAAAGCAGCTCCGATCGAATTTCCATGCTGAAACATCCCGCCAATCTGACTCATTGCTAGAAGGGGAGTAGAGTAGATCGGCGTTGCCATCACCGCCATTATGATGGGAGCGAAAAGATTGTCTCGTTCTACTTGGCTTTGCAAACACCCCTTCGGCAAGACAACCGCCATCATCACGGACCCGGCGATTCCGATCAAAATGTAAATCATCGTCGGCCCCACCAATTCTCGTGAGGCGGAGTAAATCACAGCAACCGTTCTTTTGATCCCCGGAACAGGTAGCTTCTCATCCGTGGGCATATCTTCGTCGGACACGGGTAAAAACCGATCCCAGAAAAATCCCAAAACGCTAACAATCACTAAGGCACACAGAGAAAAGGATAAAATTGCAATTGGATCCGAAAGGGTAAGCCCGTAGAGCACTGACATTGGATTAAACAAAGGCGCCGTCAATCCAAAAGCAACGATCGTCCCCCGTTTGACACCAGCCCGGTGCAACTCTCTCACAATTGGAATCACTCCGAGTGAACAGACGGGCAGGAGCATTCCAATCAACCATCCGGTCACAACACCCCAACGTGATCCATTAGCGAAAATTCTGCGGGTCTTCTCCGCTCCAACCATGCATCGAAAAACGGCAGCGATTAAGCAACCGCTTACAATCCATAAGGACGAGTAAATAATGACCTGCGAAAGACGAAGTCCGGCACCGGCGAAATAATATTCAAACATTTTTATTCTTTCGATGATTCCTGACTGTCTCCGGCGGAGTTATTCATTCCAGCCACGACTGCCTCCATAGCATCGGTAAAAGCAAGCAACTGGCTCTGCATCTTTTGCACCGCCTTCCGCTGCTCCTCTGGCCCCGTCGCCTTAGATAGAGTTTCGTTCAATTGAGAATAAAGACTCTCCGACTCCGTTTTGACCGAACTCCAAGAATCCTTATCCATATCAGTATCGCCAGCGATATCTGGCATCCATTTGACGATGTCAGTCATCTCCGTAATTACGTCCACCTCCACTTCATGATTCTTTTCATTCGACTCCTCCTGAGCGTGATCGTCGTCGTGACCATGGCTGTGGTCGACTGGAGCGCTGGCCAAATGATAATGTGAATGAGCCCCGGGTCCTGTACCGTGGATCACTTCGACAACCTGAAACACTTTCGGCTCAGGCAAAGGGCTGGCCGAATTAATGACTTCACGGATTTCACTTAACCTCGCGACAGCCGTCGGAAAACTATCGGGACGGTGAAACTTCAGTTTGGGCAACTTCTTTACCCGCGCGTTCGCAGGCTCAGCCTTAGCTGTTCCTGTCTGATTGCAACCTGCCAAACCGACAAGCATCGCGGACACCACGGCAACTACACAGTAAAATTGATTCAAAACCTGTTTCTTTTGCATAACGATTCTCACTTTTTAATTCACCTAAACGATCTGTATTTATGATTTTTCAACTGGAACCGCGACCGACTCAATAATCTCGCGAATGATTAACTCTGCGTTTTCAGACGAATTGGAAATCCGCAAATTCAAAACGGGCTCAGCAACCGCTTGAATATCATCCGGAATTACAAAGTTCCGACCTTGTAAAAACGCCCAGGCCTGAGCAACTCGCTGCCAAGTAATTAAGCCACGAGGACTTAATCCAAGTTCAATCGATGTGTGATTGCGCGTTGCCGCTCCAAGCTCCACCAAATAACGCCGAACCGACTCGCAGACTTCAACTAACGCAACTTCTGATTGCAACTCCGCCAGTTCTTCTAACGTCAAAACAGATTGAATCTCTTGCTTCGAGAACTCCTCACCTACGAATTGGCCAAGCATTGAAATTTCATCCTCGGAATTGGGATAGCCAATATTGAGTTTCATCGCAAATCGATCCAACTGTGCCTCCGGCAAAGGGTAGGCACCATGGCTCTCGACTGGATTCTGTGTCGCTATCACCATGAACGTTGGTGGCAATTTTTTTGACTGGTTATCGACCGTCACCTGCCGTTCCGCCATGGCCTCGAACAAAGCACTTTGCGTTCGCGGAGTCGCACGGTTGATCTCGTCGGTCAATAGAAAATCCGAAAACACCGGGCCTTCTCTAAAATCAAACGAGTGATTTTTTTGGTCAAATATATTGAAACCAATCACGTCACTGGGAAGTAAATCGGGAGTACACTGAATTCTCGAAAACACTCCCCCAACTGTCTTTGCCAGAGCTTTTGCCAAAGTCGTTTTCCCCAACCCCGGAAGATCATCAAACAGTAAGTGTCCGCGAGCAATCAAGCAGGCAATCACTAACTCGATGACGTCCTGCTTGCCGACGAGAGATTTATTAAGTTGCTCGCGTAAAGCGTCAATTTTTGATGTGGTCTGAATCACTTTTAACTCACAGGGTGTTTTCGTTGATAAAATTTCGAATTCGACGATAAGTAAGGGTCGCGACAGCTTGTTTACAAACATTCAACGACTGGCTTGAGAAAGAATCGAAGCCCGCGCGACTAAAATTAGCTTCATGCCAACAACGCAAAAACTCAGACGCTGAGTCAGGTTCGATCTGCGAGTACCATTGGCCAATCGGAACAAACGCGGGGCGAGGCAGACCGGCTGCCCAGAACCTTATGTCAAGTAACTGACGAGTGAACCGGAGCCGCAGCCTGGCAGGCCCCATCACGATGAACCGCCACACCAGCCAATACCCCGTCACCACCAATTCCTTTCGGAACCAGAATGAACAAAACAAAAAGCCGAGTATCAGACTTGAAAAAAGCGGATGCTCGAATGTCCAGTTGATCAGGGCGACTACCTTTACTTTCGCCCACTGCGAAAAAGTCTGAACGTTACAAGGCACGGGAAAGCCGGGCGTTGGCTCGACAGGGATCCACCTTTTTCCGTCAATGCAGACTTCAGGCCACATGTGAAAATTAGTTTTATCAACCACCGACTGGCGGGATACTCGATCGAAGTCCTTTTGCTGGACTAGAAACCCACTCCTTAACCTCGTGCGGTAGCCGGCTAACCGGAGCATTTGTGTCGCAGTTGTGGCGAACATATAAGATGGCCCACCCGCTTGATCCAGGAAACTGGCAACCGAATCTTCACAATCCGGCAACGCAACCCGTTCGGAATCCAATTCGAAGTTGGCCCGCAAATAGTTCACAATTGAGTCAACTTGATTCCAGCCAGGTTCAACATTCTCAGTTACTGTCTTTAGAAGTTCTTGTAATCTGGTCGCAGTTGCATTCACTGGAACCTGGCGGTAGGGAGAATCAAGATCCGTCTCCAGAACCGGATAAATTACTTTTCGGACTTTTCTGTCCGATCCCCGGTTGAACCAGCTTACGAAAGCATCCCAACTCGAATCGTCGCCTTCCGGTGAAACCAGCTTGACCTCATCTCGAAGAATGTGATGGTTGGGGATCTCGCTCACAAAATTAAAAACTGTATGCGAAGGAATAAATTCGCCGTCCATGACCAACGAACCCTGACCATCCCATTTAAACAAATCCAACTGATCCACCTGTTGAATATGCCAACTCTTTAAAAATGGCGGTGCTGGAAGAGCCCTCGTATCCAACCTCATCATCTTGACACGATGCACTTGATTGGCTGTTAAAAAGTTCCGTTTTTCAGTTCGCAGAACAAACCACGGCTTCCCAAACTTCTCCTCTACCCTTATTTCAGGATCGTTGAGTCGATATTTCCCTAAGTCCGGTTTGGTCCAATCCCATCCATCAAAATGGTGAAAAGCATCCACTCCAAATCTCGCCGGAACCTCGCCCTCGACGAAGAACAGAGCCTTGGTAATTCTGTCTTTTAATTCTTGTTTTACCTCTTGCTCTGCCGGTTCACGAACAGTTCGAAACGAACGCCCTGCCTGTTCCGCCTGAAGAACTTTGTCAATTTCTTTTGCAACGGCGTTAAGTGCCTGGGATCGATTCCTGCGTTTCTTCCTCTGGACGGGTCCGTCAAACTTTTCCGACACAATGTCATACATTGACGGCCGGTCATCCTCAATGAGCTGATTGGAATCGACAGCCCCGGAAGAGGTGGCATTGTCCGAGGCAGTTAACATATCTCCATCGCCAATTCCTGACCGGGCATAAGCGTCGTACCATGAATTCCCACCCGAGGTAGGCATGAAACCGGTAGTTCCAATGGCTTGACGAAGAGGCCCCAAAAAGAGAGCCAGCGAGCCGATGCAAATTAGGAAAACAAAAGTCATCACAACAGTCAGACTGCGAACTGGAAGTGATTTTGACTCGCCATCAATCGCTTTTGCCTCAAATCGCTCCCAATAGTTCCCCAGCAGCCACCACAGTGAAATGGCTAAATAAAGAAATGCAAAGAAGAAAACCTGAGCGCTTTGAGTCATAAAGCAGACAAACAAAACGAGGCAACTTCCAATTACAAACGCGCCGCGTCCAAATCTTCGCACGCTGGAAAACACAGCGAGATACCATGTCGCGTTCATCAAAACAGTTAGCGCCGTTACCTCAAATGGATCTCCGTAACTGAACGTCCGCGTCACCACCTGAAAGAGGACTGGCAGCAACGCGAAAAGAACCGCGCCTGCCTGAATGGCAAAAACCAACCGCCCCTGCTCGAAAATTTTTCTATCCGATCCAAAACGTCGTTGAATCCAAATCATCAAAACGACAGGCAGAGAAAAATAAAATGCGGTTTCGAAAATGATGAGGAATGCTGATTTGTGCATATCCCAGCGAAGACTGAGCACAACCAACCCAGCCAGAATCGCGAGAACCAGCGACTCCAACGGCGGCCAAAGCGCGGTTTTCTTCACTCGGGAAGGTACACTAGAGCCCACAGCCAACCCCATTTCCCCAACCGACATTTAAATCGGTTTCAACCGTGACCGGATTGGTTACAAGAATCTTTCGCTTGGAAGCTTGATTCTTCCTCGAAGCAACGGCAATTGGCTTCGGCTCAAACAAAATATCGGACGCTTCAAAACGAGAAGGGTCAATCACAATTTGCTGAACTTGAGTACTCCCGAGGAGATCATGTGATCTGGTTGTTGAAATTACGAACGTCTTTCGGTTGCCGTCAAATTTCACGCCACGCCGACTCTCTTTCCTCTCAAACATCAACAGCTCTTCGAATGACGGCAACTTGGCTAAAAAATCCATCAGCTGACTTAGACCATTTGTATTGGACACCTTGCAGAGAAGCTCCGTGGGCAATCCGATGCAAATCAAGCTGACATGGGAATGACAATCATGGAGTTGTCGACAAACCGAGCCGGCAATTCGAATGGCCCACTCGTAACTACTTTGACTTCCCTTTCCCAAATGCGCTTCTGGCGTTAAATCCAAATAAACCTCAAATGGACGGGCAGCAAACGATTGTCGCTCCTGAACTATCAAACGATTCAGCTGAGCTGTTTTCCCCCAATGGATATGTCGCATGGAGTCGCCTTGGCGATAATTTCGAACACCGATCACATCGCCATCTAATCCTGCTCGATCGCTTAAAATCCCCGAGATATTAAACTGAGTTCCCGAAACTTCGGGCATACCTTTCAGTTCGATAGATTTTGGCCAAACAAGGGTTCGCCCTTTGATCTCCACGTCTGTAACCGCGTTATAAATCCCAAACGGAAAACCATTTTTGATTTTCGGGTTTTCGCGAGGGAGAACACCCCGGTTTTCAGGTTTGATGATCCATTTGAAAGTGGAAACGGAGGCACCTGGGATGCGCTGAAGCCCAATCGCTACATCATCCCCCTCATTAACCTGATCCTGAAGGAAATCACCTACTATCATCAAACCAAAAAACGGTACGGGCCAATGATTGGTGACTTCCAAGATGGCGACCGTGTCTTCGCCCTCAGCAGACCTTTGCTTGGAGAAGGAAAGCCGACAAGAGATCGCCTTAAGGCTCAACAATGGCCAAACTGCCCCCAAAACTAACAGGGCTAAGAATGACCACATCAGTACGAATCCCTGTGGGCCGATAAACATCCCGACTAAAAAAGAAGAGAAGATTGCACAGACTAGCCAGCCAATGGGCTGTTTGAGCCAGTAGAGGTACCGATTGAATGAGGGACAAAAGTCATAGTTCAATCCCGATGCAAGATAATTAACACCCAGTAGCACCTTCGATTTCAACGACTTGTCCGGTGTGTTTTTGTTTTGAGGATTCATTTCAACCACTCTGAAGTAACCAAATTGCAAGCAGTTGATGAACTGCTACTGTGCAAACAGGGAAAATAGCCCCAAACTCACCGACGTATTCAGCGTCGGAATTCTGGGAGAGTCAGCTAAGAAAATGAGTGCGCTTGAGCCATTTCCAATAGCAACGCCAAGCCTAGGCAATGCGATGTAGAATGACGAAATCAAGTTTTCAAGGAGAAAGACAAACTTAGACGTCGACAGTCAGCAGACGGTCTCGCTAACGGCGCGTATCAAGTGCTTCCCAATGAAACTTAACCTTGCGCAATAGAAGCGGGTGGACCGCGAGCGAGCGCCTCAAAATCGCAGGCAGAGGGCCGACCGTCAGAAAACGAAAACACCTCAGTCCGCGGGAACTCGGTGTCAAGAAACTCGACGCAACTGAAGCAGACATTGTATTGATCGAAAAACTTACAACACAAACAGTCGGCATCCGCTGCTACCGAAGCAATAAAGGTCTCATTTGTTTGCAGACTCTCGTGACTGTGGTTTGCGTCTGCGGAGTGATGATGACAACAACCTAAATCATGGTGGTGGTGCGAACCGCAATTCGCCGCCCCGAATGGATGCGAATGCAAGCCGAATAAGTCAGCATGGTGAAACGAAGGGCCAAAGTTCACTAGGAAAACCCAGTAAAGCAAGAAGCACCAGTTTTTCGGCACCGATCTTTGCATAACCCTTACTTAATAACCTAACCCAGGGAACCTGTCCAAAAACCCAACACATATCTGCGGGTTTCTGTTCTACGCAGTCGATTGCAAAATGTTCGACTACATGCAACTTAGTCGCAAATGCAAGTCAGAACAAGCCAAATGCGAACGGGCAGTTGAATTTTTCGAAAATTACACATTCCGTGGAGTTTGGGCAGGTCATAACATAACGCTAGGCGGGGGCGCTGGGCGTCCATCCATAAAACGCCGAATACGTTCCTGAAGCCGCGCCAATCAGCAAACAGGCAATCAACACTAATACAGGAACTAGCAGGCCTTTGCCCTGCAGAAACCCAAATACAATACACCACAAAAACGCTGTGGCGAGGCACGCAACACCATGGCCGGCCTTTGAGCGAAATGCAACGATAGAAATCCAAACGCCCATCAAGCAATACAGTAGGGTCGAAGCAACAAAACTGACGGCAGATGATGCCCAGTATTGTGTGATCGTTTCCATCATGAAAATAATGACCATCGCTGCACTAACTAGGATTACTGCGACAATTAACCCGACCGCAGCAATAAGGTAGGACTCCGATCCATCACCGAAATTTTGCCCCTCGGACGTCACCGGCATATCTTCGATGTCTTTTTCGGCTTTTGCCATGATCCGTTCAGCATCGGACATAGTTGAATCCGAGCTCGCAGCATCAAAATCATCTTCGTATGCTTCCGTTTGCAGCATTTGTCCGGTCTCTACGTTGAAACCACATTCGACGCAGACCACGGCACTGGGAGATAGCTCGCAAGCGCAATTTTCGCAAATTGGCCCGCGCACAACCGAACGAATGTTTTGTTCATCTAACAGATCTAACAATGGGTTATGAGCCGCCGGTGCTATGGCCGGCTGCCTAGTTCGACTGGTGGCTAATGCACCTGCTGGCTGAATTACAAGTGGCTCCTTGCATTTGGGGCATTTCACTCGCCTTCCAGCCAGTTCGTCTTTAGCCTGAAAACCAGCATCGCATTTTCCGCATCGAACTTTAATCGCCATTGTTTGCCTTCGATTGAGCTTTCTCAAATCCTTCTAAGAGCCGGGTTACCTCCGACGCTTACTATTTTGTGGTGCGAAAGAGATTTGGCAACCGCACCTAGCATTATGCGCTGTCAAAATCCGACTTTTTCGAAAATACAATTTTTCAGGGGAGGAAAAAGCTCCGGCGGGGTGTTGCCAGCCGCAAATCGAGACTTTTCCGACCCCATCTCTATTCGAAACAGCCTTCAGCCAACACCTTGCCAGCGTCAAGTTCATGCGGCTCGCAGGTGCCAGTTAGCCCCCCAAAACGGCGGTAAAAGCCTATTCTCTCGAATTTTCACCACATTTCAGGTTTTTCCTGCCATTGAATGAGCATAATTCCCGCCGACTCCCGATTGCTGTTGTTCAAATAAGCCAATCCCACGGCCCTCACAAATCCCGAGACTAAAGTCCCCAAACAGGTTTTCTGCCAATCTGTCACGACCGCTCCCGGGAAGCACTCAACCGAGGTGCCAACGCGAATCAACGGCTAACGCCTCTCCAGCAATTTACGTCCCTTTCCTACTCAAAATTTTTATTCCTAATTTACAAAACCGAATAAAAGCCGATTTTTTCGACGCTTCATGAACCAATCCAATTTTCTTGGCCAGTTTCCGCAACTTTCATTGACAGTTTGTTTGAATTGGCGCGCCAGTTGCCTAATGGAGGATATTCATTTTTGATTCCGCAAAAATGTCAGGCTTAAGGTGCGGTTCGATGGGTTTCAAGACGAAACCCGCAATTCGGACGGACATCAGCCTGTAACGATAAATGGTCTGCAAAGAAAAATCAGGAGTTCGATCAATGGCCGTGACTGCGAAGAAAAAGAAAGCAAAAAAGACAGCTAAATCAACCACACTTCAACCGCTCGGCGAGCGAATTGTGGTTGAGCGGGAATCCTCGTTGGAAACGACCGCAGGAGGCATCGTGCTTCCCGGTTCCGCTCAGGACAAACCGTCTCGCGGGACAGTCATTTCCGTAGGAGAAGGACGTGTTCTTCAAGATGGATCGCGAAGTCCTCTCCAGGTGAAACCCGGGGATGTTGTCCTGTTCACTTCTTACGGCCCAGACGAAATTAAACTGGGAGACGAAGAGTATCTCCTCATGCGAGAGGACGACGTCCTTGCCGTAATTGAGTAACTCGAAAACAAACCCACCCACAATTAAGAATACATAAACAAAACAACCTAACCTGAAATCAGGAGTTTTTTACGATGGCAAAAATGATTGCTTTTGAGCAGGAAGCCCGCGAGGCTATCCGGCGTGGTGTTTCCAAACTGGCACGAGCGGTAAAGGTAACACTTGGTCCAAAAGGACGAAACGTTATTCTTCAAAAGAGTTTTGGCTCACCAACCGTGACAAAAGACGGCGTCAGCGTCGCCAAAGAAATCGAATTGGAAGACACCTATGAGAACATGGGTGCCCAGATGGTGCGTGAAGTCGCGAGCAAGACCAGCGATGTTGCCGGCGACGGTACCACCACCGCGACGGTAATGGCTGAAGCCATCTTTAATGAAGGCCTAAAAGCCGTGACTGCCGGTGTTAACCCAATCCAAATGAAGCAGGGCATCGAGACTGCCGTGAGCGACATTTGCGACAAGTTGACCGACATGTCAATCAAAATTAAGAACAAGAATGAAATGTCGAACGTTGCTTCGATCGCTGCTAACAACGACAGTGAGATTGGCGAACTTTTGGCATCCGCCATGGAAAAAGTCGGTAAGGACGGTGTTATTACCGTTGACGAAGGCAAGAGCCTATCCACCGAAGTCGAGTGGGTTGAAGGTATGCAGTTTGACCGTGGTTACCTGTCTCCGTACTTCGTTACTGAATCAGGTTCAATGGAGTGCGTACTTGAAGATGCCTACGTATTGGTATTTGAAAAGAAAATCACCAACATTAAAGACCTGGTTCCTCTGCTTGAGCAAGTCGTTCAGCAAGGTAAGCCTCTGTTGATCATTGCTGAAGATGTTGAAGGCGAAGCGCTGGCAACACTCGTGATCAACCGTCTCCGCGGCACCTTTAATTGCTGTGCGATCAAAGCACCCGGTTACGGCGATCGCCGCAAGGCCATGATGGAAGACATTGCAATCCTGACAGGTGGCAATGCAATCTTTGAAGCACTCGGCATGAAACTTGACCAACTCGGCCTGACTGAGCTTGGACGTGCAAAGAAAGTCATCGTCGGCAAAGACGCAACGACGATCATCGAAGGTGCTGGAAAGAGTGGCGAGATCAAGGGGCGGATTGATCAAATTCGTCGCGAAATCGAAAACACAACGAGCGATTACGATCGTGAGAAACTCGAAGAACGCCTTGCGAAACTTGCCGGTGGTGTTGCTAAGGTTAACGTCGGTGCTGCAACCGAAAGCGAAATGAAGGAAAAGAAAGCTCGCGTCGAAGATGCACTTCACGCTACACGTGCCGCAGTTGAATCGGGAATTCTACCCGGTGGTGGTGTTGCCGTGCTTCGTGCGTCAAGCTTGGTTTCTCCTGCAGAAGGCCTGACGGATGACGAGTTAACCGGCTACAACATCGTGGTTAAAGCGTGTCGTGCACCATTGCACATGATCGCAACCAACGCTGGACAAGACGGCGGAATTGTTTGTGAGAAAGTACTCGGCGGAAAAGCCAACTTCGGCTACAACGCATTAACCGATGAGTACCAAGACCTTGTGAAATCAGGCGTTATCGACCCTGCCAAGGTAACGAAAACGGCTCTCTCAAACGCTGCCAGTGTTTCCACCCTTCTTCTGACTAGCGATGCTTTAATTGCTGAAAAGCCGAAAGCGACAAAGGGTCACGGACACGGCGGCGACCACGACATGTATTAATCAATCGCAACTCTGACCACCATTCAGAGACGGCGACGCCCGGAGTATACAGTTCAGCTGAACGCCGCCCGGGTGCAAACAATCAAGAAACGCCGGCCAATTTTGGTCGGCGTTTTTTTATGCTGACACAACAGACAAGCTGTTGCTAAAATCTGTTAAACTCTGAGCGAAATTTTGCTTTGACAACCTTTATTACCTACTGGAAAACATGCCGATGCAACGTACACCGATGATTGGAAACTTACTTGCCTTCTTGCTAGTCACCCCAACTTTGGTTTATGGCCAGGCCGTTGAGAGACAGAACGATTCCATCCGGACAATGAGCTTCAACATTCGACTCGGAGTTGCCAAAGATGGTGACAATCACTGGGAAAAACGGAAAGAAACGGTTGTCCAGGCCATCGCCGAATTCGCGCCAGATCTTGTTGGCACGCAAGAAACCTATGGATTCCAAGCGGAATATATCGGCGACAACTTACCTCAATACACCTATGTTGGTCGCAGTCGACAACGCGATGGCAAAGGTGAACACTGCGGAATATTTTTTTTGACCAAACGATTCGACAAATTGATTGAAGGGCATTTTTGGCTAAGTGAAACTCCGGATCATCCGGGATCGAAAAGCTGGGATTCGTCACTTCCGCGGATGGCCACTTGGCTAAAATTGTGGGATCGAACCAATCAGACAAGTTTTTATTTGATTAACACGCATTTCGACCACCGCGGGGCAATGGCTCGCAAAGAGAGTGCAGCTCAAATCCGAAAATTCGTTAACGGATTACCGGAGGGCTCAACCGTGATCGTAACTGGGGACTTTAACGCTGCCGTCAACTCGGCTCCCTACCAGGCGTTATTCGGAAAATCACCCGATACCGGCGAGTCTCCGCTCGTGGATTCCTATGCGATCAAACACGCGAGTGACGGCGAACCATCGGGAACCTTTAACGGTTTTAAGGGAACTGCCGACGGAGCGAGAATTGACTGGGTCGCCGTCTCTCGAAACATTTCTGTAGAATCCGCAGACATCGATCGCATCTCGTTCGATGGCCGATACCCGAGCGATCACTTTCCTGTTAACGCGGTTTTAACCATCAAATAGCGGCATTCCAGATCCCTAACCGTAGAGTATCAAATCACTTTACTGCCGCCCAGTTTCTTTAAGTCTGGCGAGATTGACCGACACCTTTTCATCGGCTCATTCTACGGCGTCTTCGGCTAACCTATCGGAGGCGTCTATCCGCGTTTTGCCTATTTCGCTCTGAATAATTAACAAGAAAACGCCAACTGATCGCTTCGACTCCGCCAATTTATTCGCTACAACCTGCACTCGCGCAGTGCTCGTTTCACCCGTCTTTTCAAACCTGAATTCAATCCCCATCGAAATTTTAAAACCAGCGAAAATCCGGTTGTATCAAATATGAGAGTAGGTCGCAGTTCTAATCATTTAATTCGTTGATACTGGTACTTAATTTCAAAGCACATCCAACAATTTTTATCTGCGAGTTAAGTTGGATAAACAGATTCGCGATACCAGTACACATAGGTGTGAGGTGTTGTCACAACGTTCAAAACAAATGAGGTTACTATGTTTAAGTTTGCTTTTCCTGCCATCATGTGTGTGGCTATGTGTTTCCCAATGATGGCTTCCGCTCAAGATTGCGGTGGTTGCGCTGAGAAAGATCCTTGCGCGAAAACTCGCAAGAAGATCGTTATGGTTCAGGTTCAGAAGGAAGTTTGCCGTCTGAAGTTTGAGTGTGTTACAGATGAGTGCGGTTGCACAAAGCGTAAGCTTACCCGCACTAAAGAGTGCGTTACACGATGCCGTCCAAGCATCGTTGACGTTCCTGTTGATCCTTGCAAGCGTAACTGCTTGTCAAAAATCAAAGGCATGATTCCTAACATTCGCTGCTGCAAGCCTGATCCTTGCTGCGGTGACGCAGAAGCTGCTGAGATGACTCCAGAGCCAGCTCCAGCTAACTAGGTTAAAAAACGTCATCGGCTAGCCACCTAGGCCGAACTGACGATTACTACAAAACCGAAGACACGAGCCTATTTTGGCTCGTGTCTTTTTTTTCAGCATAATTGGTTGATTTTGGTAAACTCAATCCAGCAACAGGTGGACAGACCTTCGCCTGATTCATTCCTATTGATTCTGTGCAGTTTAGGACTAGCTCAACTCTACAAACTAAGGGCATTCAGCTTGATTTTGCTCCCCGAACTGTCTTCGACTTAACCCTGGAATAATCCCATCGATATTCGCGATCTCTTCGTCGGAACGGTTGCCACCGTATTCGGCTTGATTTTCCTGACGGCCAGCATTCGAAACCAGGGCTGGGCATTTCAACTGACAATCATTAAAGCTATCGCAACTCGATTTGGCAAAAAGCCGGAAAGATTCTGCGTCGGGCTGATTGGTTCCGGATTATTGCTTATTGGAATCTACCTTCTAGCGATCTCAAACATCGTTGCCCAGCCCTAACAGAATTCAACCAATCCATTGCGATTAAACCGTCTATTCCGCTCTCCCTACTTGGATAGATATTCGTAGAGATCGGCCAGATCACCATCGGTTGCATAATCGAGTAAACCTTCCGGCATCAACGACTTATCCGACCGCATTTGAAATTCGATTTGATCTCGATTTATGCGTCTCGTTTTTCCGTCTGTTTGCTGAAGCGTAATCCCATCTACCGATTCGTAAACCATTGCCCCTTGTATATATTGTCCATCAACGGTCTCAATTGCCACGGCGCGATATCGCTCCGGGACTTGCTCATTAGGATAAATAATTGCTCGAAATAGATCATCACGACTGAACCTTTTCCCAAGTCCTTCCAGTCGTGGACCGAGCCGGCTTCCAGCGTCATGACATCGAGCACATTGAAGATTCTTATAGAGGGAAGCTCCACGCTCTGCGTTGCCACGACTCCAATCCACTGCGGCTATTCGCTCCGATAATCGTCGACCAACCGATTTCTGTTGCTGTTGATTTACTAGGAATTCTTCCGGGTATTCCCGTTCAATCCACCGAGATATCCGATCGAGCACATCGACCTGTATGCCGCCAATGGACTTAAATTTATAGCCAAACTTCTGCTGCGTTTCATTTTCTAGAAACATTACCAATTGGTCCCGCGCAGAAACCGTTGATTTATCCCAACTCATTCGAATCAACGCATTCGAAGCCGCGAGAATTGCACTGACGCCAACAGGTTGTGAAATTCTTCTCAATCCAATGGCGGAATTTTTTACAGTCAGCACATCCCGCGATTCCAAACCCAACCGAAATAGTTCGGAGTCGGTCAGTTGGGGCGAGCTGATCAAATTCGCTATAACCGCTGGTCGCAGATCTCGCCGATTGGAAAAATTCCTAACGACTTCCAGACACTCAACCGAGCCGTCACTTCCCAATAAATCAAGATGTTCAAACCCAACAGCATCCGGGTTATCGCGAATCCAATCCAGCACCTTGGGAATAAGAATCTCCCTCGTCGATTTACTGAATTCTCTCACAAAAAACAACTGCTCTCCCTCCCCACTCAACTCACTGGCGAGTTGGATTTCAAAACTCGCTCCCCAGGCTTTCTTTAATCTCTGAAACAAAGACCTCAACCTTGGCTTAAAATTTCGATCAGTTGCCAACTGCTCCGTTTGAACCTGACCGGCGATCGATGCGAGGGACAACGCGACCGCCGCTCGCTCCTCATTCGTTGACTTGTCATCCTCACTTGAAATAGATGCGAGGCAATTCAGCCAATGAATTCGTTCTTGCAACGTGAGGTTTGGCTTCGCCAATTCAATACACATTTGAGTAAATAACTCAGAGGAGCCAACACCGACCAACGCCGCAAGTCGCCCCAGTTCAGTTCGATTTGCTTTCGCGTTTGACAATTCTGACTGGCGTGACATCTTCAGCAATTGTGATATTTCATCAGCAACTTCAAGGCTTTTTTCACGACTCATTTCTAGGGGAACATTGGGAGTGTACCCCGCAAACATTGGCTTTACCTTTTCGCCGCCGCAGCCTCCCATGACTAACTGACCTAATCGAATCAAAAAAAGCGACGGCTTATCGCACGATACTGAATTCAAAATATCCTCGAAAATCCCCACTCGATTTTCCTGATTGCCATCCTGCCTTGAAACGCGACATGCGAGCTTTACCGGATCAGGCCATGTTTCGACAAACGGCAGGATGCTCTCGCCCAAATTGGAAAAAACACTCATCCACAGAACGGCATTCGAAGAATCCATGCCTACCACGCTTTTGTTGAGATAATCACTGAGCCGCCGAATCTGCTCTTCATCATATCGACTCTGCAAATCGGCTTCAGTCCAACCAATTAAGGATCGCAAGAGCACCTCTGGCCGAGCATTACTAATCTCTGAATTCAACCACTTGCTCAACCAAACTTCACGCGGAATCACGTCGACTGACCGCCGCGCGGGGTCTTTCGTAACTGGCCGCCCCAGCGGGTTTTTCGAAAAATACGGAGCAACTCGATCTTGCGGCGTTATTCGATAAACACCACCTTCGGTTCCCCGACCACCAACACTGATTAAAAGATCACCCGCTGAATCAAAATCGAGATCGGTTACCGCAAACCCCGTTTGTCCTTTCGCCACAGCGAAATCCTGGAAACCCAGGCGATTCCGATCGCGCTGAGATCTCCTCGAAACTAAAACTCGACCAAACGTCCAGTCTGCAACAAAAATCGCGTCCGTGTTAACGCCCGAATCCGTTGAGCCAGTCGATACCTTCGGCTTTGCAACTTTCACTCCTGTCGGACTCCCTCGTCCCAAAGAGCCAACAACCAACGGCATGTCAAAAAAGTAATCAGGACGTTTCCAACCAGCCGCAACCCAACCGGCGTCGTCCCCTGCATGAATTTGAAAGACTCGTGTCGGGCGATACCACGGCAGCGAAATATCGCGTTCCCCGTCACTGTCAAAAACAAAGACGCTTCCGTCTCCAGCAAAATCGAAATCGTAAGCATTCCGGAATCCGTGAGCAAAAATCTCTTTTTTAGTCCAGTCAGAACTGATCCTCATTAAGAATCCGGCTCTAGGATTTTTAATCGGTGCGCTCGGAATTGAGTTATAGTCTGGCAAAACAGGGGTGCCGTTTCCAGCAAGCAAATACCACCAGCCATCGGCGCCTTTTCGGATTGCGTGAGCATCATGTTCACCACCCGTTTTTATTGCCAGCATTTTTTCCGGGGGAGCATCGGCAACGCCGTTTCGATCAACATCGGAGAACTTCCATATTCCACCGTCGCCCGTACAGAAAATGTCGGTCCCGTCAAAAGCCAAACCCTGAGCGCCCGACTTTAAACGTTCAGAGAACAAGACAGCGTCTTCAAAAACCCCATCGCCATCTGAATCCACCAACACTTTAATGTAACCGGGGCCCGACACAAATACGCGGCCCAAGGGATCCACTGCCATACAGAAAATATTACTTGCGATTTTATCAGTCGCGACCCGGGAAATCTTGAACCCGCTATCAATAGTAATCCCGGGGTCATCCTCCGCGAGTAGTCGACTGCCAGCCACCCCTGCGTTAAGCGAGAACAGCAGAAACAGAGTTGCCGCCAAACTCAGTAACCAACTCATGACAACTCGCCTTTCCCGGTTTTCTGAGCCAACGAATGCTCAATTCAAAGAACTTCTCCCGGCTCAATTGTCGCATTCGCAGAATGTCCGGGCAAGTCGGACCGCCGTGCAAAACGCGTGAGGAGAATCCCTGATGTGGCCACGATCAAACCGACCAACGCCCACAAGAACGGTATTGGATCATCCTCTCCGGGAAACCATGAATAATTCATCAAATCAGGTTGATAATAAGCCAGAAAGATGACAATGCCGTTGTTTAACGAATGCAAAATCACTCCCGGCCAAATGGAATCTGATTTGAAAGCCAAATACCCCAGCATCACACCGATAAGCGTGGACGGGAGAAGGCGGTCGAGAGCGATAACGCTATTCGAGATAACATGAAATGAACCAAACACTAATGCCGAAATTAGAATTGACTTCCAAACCGAGTTCCATTTTAAAAGTGAGCGCAGCAACATGCCTCGGAAGAACCACTCCTCGCAAACCGCGGGGATTACGGAGAACGCAAATAAAATCACCAGCGGCGAAACCATTCGGATTCTGGCAACCTGTTCTGACGTCGTCTCAATCAACTTGGCGTGCCACTGTTCCTGCTTTTCACTTCCGAACAATTCCCCATAGGCGGCATGCCAGCCTTCGGTCATCGTCATCACAAGTGGCCAAAGACTTATTCCGAGGAGAATTGCCGCCAACAGAAAAACTGCCCTAGGCCGGTTAAGACCAAAACCTCCAGCGAAACATGTGTTTTGATGTTGCGCCACGAGTGCAGGCAAAACTAAGAATGCCAAACAGGTAAAAACACCCATCATCATATAACGGAAACTCAGATCAGCCGTTGTCTCCGCTGGCAACCTGCCAAGAAAACCAATCGAGAGAAAATTCAGAGGAAACAGCATCGCTAGGCAGAACAAAGTCGCCGCCAGCGGCACAACGACATTAACTCGGGTAGGACGCTGAAACATCTCAGCCAGGCTACCTTCACCAGAATAGAGAATCGAATCCGATCCAAAAATTCGTGCGGCCAGGCAAATCGCCAAATAGGTATAAACAAGTGTCGAAACCACGGCAACAAACGACGGAACTAATATCACTTCGTTGTTGATTACATCGCGAGCAAGAAGAAGAATGTTTACCATCGGTACAACCGCATTCACTCCGTCAAGTGAAATGCCGGGAGCCATCGCCATTAATCCAGGGCCAAGTGAGAGGATAATGATTGGAATTAGATAGACCTGCGCTTCTTTAAAACTTTTGGCAAAACTCGTTACTGCTAAAAGCAGTGCAGAAAAGAACGCTCCAAAAAGAATCAGCAGCAAAAAGATCTGGATCATGACACGGAAATCAAAAATTCCACCGCCAAATTGCTGATCCAATTGAAAAACCCAAATCGTCACAAACATTCCGATCAGGTTCAGTAACGCTGTGAAAATCGCCACCGTCAAAACGGCAATAAATTTGGCGACCAAAATCCCCACACGTGGCAGCGGTGCAGCCATAAGCGTTTCTAAAGTCCCACGCTCGCGCTCGCCGGCCGTCAAATCTATCGCGGGATAGACTGCACCGGTAATCGTCATCAGAACCAGGATCAAAGGGACCAACGACGCTAGTGGGAAAGCAGATGACGACGATTGTTCCATCGGCTCTCCAATTAATTTGCGAGCCACGTTGACCGCAGGTTCAATTGAAATTCCGGCCATCTGCAGACGAAACTCTCGCTCCGCTAAGTTTGCTTTTTCAAGTTCTCCTGCTAGATGCTCCGCCGCTGCCAGTGAAAATGCGTCCTGCCGCGAGACGATTGTAAAGTTACCTAGCTTTTGCCTCGTTGGGTCGTTCAACTCGAAAATGATACCCAAGTCTGCTTCGCCAGATTCGACGTAATCAGCTAACGAAGGACTTGCATTCAGCGGAATAAACTGCCATCGCATCAAGTGCCAAGGGGGAAAATCTGCTTCTTCCCCCTCCAAACCACTGCCGGTCAACCCACTCCCCATCGACGGCAGGCCATTTCCCTTATTTTCATCGTCTGGCCGCGGCAATGCTTCTTGTTTGTCTGCTGTTTTATCGTTGAGGAATTTTATCCTCTCACCAATTTTGGCAAAGACAAAATCGGCCTCAGCCCGGGAGCTATTACCAGAGTAAACTACTCGAATCTCTGGCAACTCACCTGTTGAAAACAGAGAGGCATTGGATAGAAGAAAAGTCTTGAAAATCAAACTGAGCGTTGGATAAACGAGCAACGGCATCAAAACCAATGTCACAATCGTCCGACGATCACGCAGTGTCTCCTTCAATTCTTTTTGAGCCAACCGCGTAAGCCTGAAACCGGAGCGCACTGGTTTCTTGGCCTGTTCGTTCGGGTTGGAATTGTCATTCTTTGACATGATTGCATCCAACTTGTTCTATAGGGGCAACGCTCTCGTCTTCAATTAGATCAATAAACATCTCGACGAGATCAGACAAACCCGTTTGTTTCTGAAGATCGTCAAGCGACCCAGTAAGCACTTTTTTACCTTGATGCATTAATCCAAAACGGTTGCAAACCCTCTGGGCCTGCTCCAATCGGTGGGTGCACAGAATAATCGACTTGTCACGTTCGCGAAGGATGTCGATGTAATTGAAGATTACCTGACTCCCAATTACATCCAGCCCGAGCGTCGGCTCATCGAGAATCATCACGGGTGGATCATGGATCAGCGCCCTAGCAAGACTGAGTCGTTGCTTTTGGCCTGTGCTGAGGGTCGCACACCCCTGATCGATGAAACCGGACAAATCCAGGATTGCAGACAACTCAGAAATTCGGGTTTTCGCTTCGTCTTCGCTCAACCCATAGATTTCACCAAAAAAGCCAAGCATCTCCCGACCGGTTAACCACTGATAAACCCCGGCCGCCGCTGAAACAAATCCGACTTGCCGTTTCACCGCGTCCGGTTGCTGGTCACTTCGATGCCCGGCAATTTCCGCGTACCCTTTGTCAGGTTTCAGCAGCCCCAGAATCATTCGCATCGTTGTCGTTTTGCCGGCGCCGTTCGGACCCAGCAATCCGTAAACTTCGCCCGGAGCAACTTTGAACGAGACGTCGTCCGCAGCGCGTATTTCTCGCCGCCCAGCATAAAACGTTTTTGAGAGGTGCTGGATTGAAATCATGAAAGTCGTTTTTTGAAAAAATAATCAGCCAGCACTACGGTACGCATGAACTACGAAAAGGGTTTGCGTACCTCCTTAACTTTCCAAAATGAACCCTGAAATCATCAGCAAACCTCGATTTGGCTGGCTGTCAACGGGATCGCTATGGTTTATAATCTCGAGCATTGCCGTTCGCCAAACCGATTTAAACCCGCCTGATTAACTAATAGTGAACGAAACATCGCTCAATCCCGAGAAATGGCTTGGCAATTTTGGGCTGGAGGGTTTTCGACCCGGCCAGCGGCATGTCATCGATGCAATTCTAGCGGGAAAAGACACGCTTTGCATCATGCCGACAGGCGGTGGTAAGAGTCTATGCTTCCAACTCCCCACGATCGCCAGAGAGGGAGTCACGATTGTAATTTCACCGCTGATCGCATTGATGAAAGATCAGGTCGACTCGCTTTTAGAGTCAGAAATACCGGCTACATTCATCAACAGTTCGCTTCCCCCCGCTGAGCAACAAGCCCGCATTTCAGGGATGATTAACGGCCACTACAAACTGGTCTACGTCGCTCCAGAGCGATTGCGCAGTAATGCGTTCATGAGGGCCGTACAAAGTGTCCAAATCCAACTTCTCGCCGTCGATGAAGCCCACTGCATTAGCCAGTGGGGACACGATTTTCGGCCGGACTACGCTCGACTAGGGCGATTTCGGGAACGCCTCGGTAACCCTCAGACGGTAGCCTTGACCGCCACCGCAACTAAACTCGTTTCGAATGACATCTCAAAAATCCTCAATCTCAAGGAACCCTCTACCTTTGTTACCGGATTTGCCAGAACCAACCTTTCACTGGCGGTCTCCGCCCCCAATGGGAATGCCGAAAAAGACAATCAACTGGTAAGTTTTTTAAAGAGCCGCAAAGGATGCGGGATCATCTATGCTTCCACTCGCAAGAATTGCGAACACCTCGTCGAACTTTTGGAAGATAAAATCCGTCGCAAGATTACGTTTTATCACGCCGGGCTACCTGCCGACGCCAGACGCTCGGTCCAAGAAAAGTTCATGACGGGTGAGATAGAGGTAATCGTCGCAACGAATGCCTTTGGAATGGGAATCGACAAATCAGACCTTCGATTTGTCGTTCATTACAATCTCCCCGGCAGTATCGAAGCCTACTACCAGGAAGCGGGCAGGGCAGGGCGTGACGGACTACCATCTGAATGCCTAATGCTGTACTCATTCCAAGACAAATTTATTCAGGAGTTCTTCATCGATAACTCCTATCCATCGAAGGAGACCGTGAAAGAGGTTTATGAGTACCTTTGTGCAATCCCCGGCGATCCAATTGAAACCACGCTGCAGGAAATCAAGGACGACCTCGACCTCAACGTCGGCACCGCGGGCATTGCAACTTGTGAAAATCTACTCGAGAAAGCTGGGGCTATCGAGCGTCTGGATAGTAAACAAAACTCTGCAGCGATTAAAATTGATTCGGATCTTACGACGTTAATCGACCTTCTGCCGCGAGATGCGAGAACGCAACGACATGTGATGCGAGAACTGGAACGAATTGTTAGCGGATTTCGCGGAGAACGGGTGTTATTCCAACCCCAACGACTTGCTGATCGACTTGAGATGAAATGGGAAGCCGTAAACCGTGCGATTCGGCAACTACGAAAACTTCCCATGGTTGATTACATTCCGCCATTTCGTGGACGTGCTCTCCATATTGTCGATCGGAAACGAAAATTCTCAGATCTAAAAATCGACTTTGCTGAATTGCATCGCCGTCAAAAATCTGAGCATGAAAAACTCAACAGCGTTATTCGGCTCGCCACGACCCGCCGGTGTCGTCAGCTCGAGATTTTAGAATATTTTGGAGACGCAGACCGAAAACTTTGCGGAACATGTGACAATTGCAAAAAACGACCTCAACTAAAGATCGGTACTGCCAAGCATTCTGACGAGGACGCCTGCCTTTACTCCGCACAAGTCGCACTCAGTGGTACCGCACGTACCCACGGAAGAATTGGCAAAACGTTAATCGCCCAAATGCTGACAGGCTCCGCATCTAAAAAAATAAAACAACTTGGCCTCGACCGGCTGAGCACCTTCGCGTTACTAAAAGGGTTAAGACAAGCGGATGTGGTTTTGTTGATGGAGTTTTTAATTCATCAGGGCTTTATCGCTCAAACCGAAACAACGAAGTATCGGCCAGTGCTTTCTATTTCACCAACGGGACGGAAACTAATGGCAGGTGATTTTTCACTTGAATTAACCAACCTTATGCCCGGGGATCTGGTCGAAGCACTCTCGCTTAAATTTCAAGGCAAGATCCCACGGCGAAACACCCCAACCCCCGATCCGATCAGCGAATCAAATGAATCCAAACCAATTGCAGAATCACAAGAAACAAAAACGCCCGAATCGCACCCTGAACCGATGACCACGCCGGGTCTCTTTGAATCGGTTGATGAAAACCTAGAAACCTCAACGATGAATCAGACGGTTAGCGTTGCCCCCAGCAACCCGACTCAATCGGAGCGGCAGAGCGAAAAAGATCTACCGGCTCAACAGGACCTAAGTAAGCTCCGCCTTGACCGCCCCGAGCCGAATTCTGTCCAGCCAAATTTCTTTTGGACGTGGAGATTACTCGCGGACGGCTATTCCATGGATCATCTCAGACAAGTCAGACAGATTGATGAAGAAACCATCTTCAATCACGTACTTCGCGCGACAGAAAACAACCTACCCGTTCAAGCGGAATGGTTACTTTCCGAAGAAAAGATAGACACTTTGAGCAAATTAGTACTAAAACACCCCTCAGCAAGAACCTCAAAATTAATCTCAGAACTTCCTGCCGATTTTCTACCACAGGAACTCGTTTATTTCCTCAAATGTCAATCGAGTTCTTAACGAAACGCCATTCGGTTATTCTTGCCCATGTTACAAGTCGCCGCCGCATATTTGAGCGATACCAAAAAGTGCTTTGAGTATCGCCGTTGGTTCTAAGAAAGAGGCGAAAGAAGCAGGCAATTTCGACAAAAACCAACCAGATGTTGAAAATATTAATACCCGACCACACAAGATGTGATTTCAGGCACTAAAACCCGATTGCTTCTCGAGCAATCGTCTTCTGCTGGTCAATCCCTCATCGCCAACCTTTGCATACTGGGCTACAATAGGTGTCCGCAGTTTTCTGTCGAAATGAATCTCAGAACTGCGTCATCCGAGTCAGGATCGTCAAATTGTTAAGTTAAGAACGGTTTATTCGGATGAATATTGGGTAATCGTCTTATTACGACAAACGAAAATTAAAACCACCGCCCGTCCGGTTTTTCCGTAGAACGGTCGAGGAAAGTCAATGGATAACGAACGCGACAACGGCAAAAAGAACGAAGACCGCAAAGCTAAAGGGCCTTCACGAAATCCAAATTTGCTGATCCCGATGCTGCTGATCGGTGTACTCCTTCTGTTTTTAATTATGCAGTGGGGCAATTCGCAGACCTCGACCATTTCACTGCGGTATTTTCAGAATCTGCTCGAAGGCAAGGACTATGACGGTAAAGTCCTTACCAATCCCGATGACGAAAAACCACTCGAAGACGTCATCAAACAGATTACGCTGACACCTCGCGGTGCCCGCGGTATTTTTCGCGTTGAGAAGCTTCCCAAGGAGCCAACGTTTAATTCCGAGGGAGAACGAAAGAATCACAACGGAGAGTTCTTAAAATCCAATTTTCAAGTCGAATTCCCAAGCAACGATATTACGCGTGCGGAATTGATCAAACAAATTGAAAACAATGTCGAGAATTTCACGGTCGAACCTGCGACTGACATGATCGGCTGGTATTATGCAGCCCTCCTGATGTTTACCTTCGGTCTGCTGTTGTTCATGATCCTTTCGTTCAGACGCTCGCAGAATCAGATGATGGGTGGCGGCGGCTTTCTCTCAAATTTCTCTCGTAGTCCAGCTAAAAAATACGAAGCTTCTGCCGAACCAATTACGTTCAAAGACGTGGCTGGCCTCGAAAGTGTAAAGGCAGACCTCGGCGAGATCGTCGAGTTCCTCAAGTCGCCGACCAAGTTTCAAAAACTCGGTGGACGGGTTCCAAAGGGCGCATTGCTGATCGGTCCTCCGGGAACCGGCAAGACTCTTCTCGCACGTGCCGTTGCTGGAGAGGCCAACGTTCCTTATTTTTCAGTCAACGGTAGTGAATTTATTCAGATGTTCGTTGGCGTAGGCGCCAGTCGAGTCCGTGATTTATTCTCGACCGCCAAAGCGCAGTCACCTGCCATCATCTTCATCGATGAGATCGATGCAGTAGGTCGACAAAGGGGGGCTGGACTCGGTGGGGGTCACGATGAGCGCGAACAAACACTCAATCAAATCCTCGGCGAAATGGATGGATTCCAGGCGAATGACTCGGTCATTATCATTGCAGCGACCAACCGACCGGACGTTCTCGACCCGGCTCTATTGCGTCCTGGTAGATTCGACCGCCACGTGACCGTCAATCGCCCGACAAAGTCAGGCAGACTGGCGATCTTCAAGGTTCACGTTAGAAACGTACCGCTCTCCGCAGATGTAGACCTCGAAGTCTTGGCACAGGCAACCGCGGGTATGACCGGGGCGGATATTCAAAACTTGGTGAATGAAGCTGCGTTGTGGGCAGCCCGCAAGAATAAAACCAAAGTCGAGATGGAAGATTTTTACTTCGCACACGATAAGGTTTTGATGGGCGCGAAACGTGAAGAAGTCCTTACGGACAAAGAAAAAGAAAGAACCGCCTACCACGAGGCTGGTCACACCCTCGCCGCGTGGAATCTGAAGGGCGCCAATCCGGTTCACAAAGTCACCATCATTCCGCGTGGTCGCGCGCTGGGCGTAACCCAAATGGTGCCCGACGAAGACCGGATGAATATGTCAGAGCAAGAGATCCATGATCATCTCGTTGTCTTGCTGGCTGGCAGGGCCGCCGAAACCTTGGTTTACAGCGAGCTAACCGTTGGGGCTGAGAACGATCTTGAACGGGCAACCTCCATGGCGAGGCGAATGGTGACTCACTGGGGTATGAGCAAGAAACTCGGTCCGGTCAGCTATAAAATGAGCGACGAAGACCCGTTTTTGGGTGGGCAAATGCACAAAAGCCGACAATTCAGTGAGCATACGATGGAGGTGATTGATGAAGAGGTTCATCAGATTCTCGACAGCGCCGCAAAAGCCGCACTTGAATTACTGACAAAACATCGGGATGGTTTGCAAGCGGTTACGGACGGGCTGTTAGAGAGTGAAGAGCTTGACCGACATCAGATTGCTGATCTGCTCGGACCTTCCGTCCACAAGGAAAAAGAGGCTGATCTTCCCGATCGCCCTCCAGTATTAAATAAAGAGAGCGAGCCGACCGCGGAAGCATCTGATTCCGAAACTGTGGATCCAACGGATTCGAACGATGGCGAGACTGCTGAAACGGATGTCAACGATCCGGAAGCAG
>JAPOIJ010000197.1 GCA_029979005.1 Planctomycetota bacterium
AATTTGATGAAGACAAATCTCATTTCTTATTGAGATTTAATGCGGATCGCAGTCAGCTTAATTTCATCACTGGTGACCGCCTCGAAAGAGAAAGTTTCCGGGAATCTGTCACTCGTGAAGTGAGTTGGCAATTAGAGCTTGATCGAAATAAAGACTTTATTGTTTCCAATATGGCACAACTGTCCATGGAGTATACCGGCCTGCTTCCCGGGATGACCTCAGAGTGCAAGATTGCGGTCGCTTTTTATCTCGTCCATCTTTATGGAAATTCCAGTCGCACGAAGGTGAATCTTTCCGAGAGCAATCATTGGGTCAATGCCGCAGAAATTTGCCAAGGCCAGACAGAACAGGGAATTCCGATCGACCCAATCTCCGTTCACTGGATTAACCGATGGGATATTCTTCAAACCTGGTATTAATCACCCTAAAAGCAAGTTTTCTTCTAGCTAACTTCTTAAGGTTGACATCCCGCCATCAACAGCCAACACCTGCCCCGTCATCCAACTCGCGTCGCTAGAGAGAAGGAACCGGGCAGTTGAGGCAAGGTCCGCCGGCAAACCAGTCCTTCCAAGCGGATACTTTAACGCCATTGCCTGGCGATTTTCAGGCGAGCTAAAGAATCTTGAGGCCAACGGTGTGTCGGTAAGAGCCGGCGCGATGCAATTGACGCGAATTTTTGGTGCCCACTCAGCCGCCAAGGATCGGGTCAAACCTTCAACCGCACCTTTCGCTGCCGCAACCGAGGCATGCATCGACAGCCCCTGAGAAACTGCAACAGTACTGAACAGCACTACGCTTGCAGGCTGATCCCCCGCACCTTTCTTGAGAGCGGTTAAACAACCCTGCAAAAACTTAACCGCACCGACAAGATTTACCTCAAAATCGGAGACAAAATCATGAGGTTTAAGTGCACGGAAAGACCTCAAATTAATCGTCCCCGGGCAATAAACCACGCCGTTCACGACGTCCGGAATGGCTGAAAAATCAAGATCGTTCTCCGTGAAATCCATATCATGCCGGAACACTTTTTCATGCCCAGCGAGCTCGCCCTGCGACCGAGAAAAAACGTCGATGCGATCCGCAGATGGAATTAGTTGATTGACAACTTCAAGGCCAATGCCCTTACTACCACCCGCAACTACAAAGTTTCCGCCCATCTTCGTTTGTCCTTATAATCCTAAAAAACACATTGCATTCGTCGAACAGATCTAACTTCCTCCCGACATGAAAAGATTTTCCAGCAGGAAAGCGATCTGCGTTTTTCGCTGGAACCGTAGATCCCCGAATTTATTAGCGTGATTTTCCGCGTTAATTAACGGTTCAGCACTGGTTGACCGTATTAGCAAGGCCCCGAGTAACGCAGAACTTGCAACAATTCATCACAGCCTCGATGCACTATGTTTATCCCCCAGAGCCATCTAAACGAGCGATGCCGTTGGATCGAACCCGGAATCGACCTCAGCACGTTGAAAGAAGACGGTTTCATTCTTTACTGGATGCGGTTTGCCCTTCGCGCTGACGAAAACCCGGCGCTCGATGTCGCAATCAACATTGCAAGCCAACAAAATTGTCGTTTACTGGTCTACCAAGAACTAAATTGCCGGGATGAGTTCAGTTCTGACCGCCATTACACTTTTGCACTTGAGGGCGCCGCCGATGTGAAGGCTCAACTTGCGGATATAGGAATTAGCTATGTATTCCACCTGAACTCCAGTAAAAAAGAAACATCTCCTCTGGCGATGCTTGCCCGCCAAGCTCAACTAATAATTACCGACGAGATGCCGACTTCCTTTGCGACAAAAGAACTAGATTCGCTCAAGGCTTTGGTCGAGACCCCATTTGTATGCGTTGATACTTCCTGTGTCCTACCCATGCAACTTTCTACCTCGGCCTTCACTCGAGCATTCGAGTACCGCAACGCAACCAAAGACGAATACGAAAAAAGGATCCTCTCGCCGTGGCCACAAAATCGGTTATCACCTAAGCCATTCCCTATTGACGAACTACCGTTCCCAACAATCGACTTTAATTCAGCCAACATTACAGAACTAATTTCAAATTGCGAGATTGACCATTCCATTCCTCCAGTCGCCGATACCCGAGGGGGCACAACCGCCGGCTATCAGCGTTGGAGTTCATTTAAAGAAAATGGGCTCAGCCAGTACGCAAATCATCGTAACGATCCGCTGCTGCACGGAGTCAGCAGAATGTCGGCTTACCTTCATTACGGAATGGTTTCGCCAATGCGTTTGGCAAGAGAGGCCGCTGATATAGGAAATTCGGGAGCCGACAAATACTTAGATGAACTGTTATTTTGGCGGGAACTCGCTTTTGTCTTTTGTTTTCATAAAAGCAAACATGATTGTTGGACCGCCATCCCGAGTTGGGCTCAAAAAACCTTTGAAGCTCATGAAAATGACGAACGCCACGTTGTTTACTCCTGGGAATCCCTAGCGAGAGCCCAAACGAATGACGAGTTTTGGAACGCCGCCCAACTGACTCTTTTGAGACACGGGGAACTTCACAACAATCTCCGCATGACATGGGGCAAGGCGATTATTAATTGGTGTGAAAAACCCCAGGACGCCCTAGATTTGGTTTTTGACCTTAATCACCGCTACGCGCTCGACGGTCGTGATCCATCATCCGTCGGTGGCATTTTATGGTGTTTTGGACAATTCGACCGTCCGTTCAAACCTCCTCGCCCCATCATGGGCACAGTCAGAGGACGTCCCACGGAAGCTCATGCGGATCGCTTGAAAGTTTCAGACTACCGAGATCAATTCGTCCCACCAAGAATTAAAGATCAACCACGCGTCGCAATCATCGGAGCGGGAATCTCTGGGCTCAGTGCTGCAAGAACGATCGCAGACCATGGTTTAGATGTTGTCGTTTTTGAAAAGAGTCGAGGTGTCGGAGGACGGATGTCGACCCGCCGCACTCCTTCCGAGCAGAAATTCGACCACGGGGCACAATATTTTACTGCAAGAGATGAGCGTTTTCTGAGGTATGTTCGGTCTTGGCAAGAACAGGGAGTCGTCGCGAATTGGCCGGAGTCGAGCCAAGGCAATCACGGCCAAATTGCGGTACTCATAGACGGGGAAATTAAGTCTTACTCTACATCCGAGCAGAGATTTGTCGGCACCCCGGGTATGAACGCGGTAGGGAAACACTTGGCACGTGGGCTTAACATTGAACTCGAAACAGAAGTGAAAGCCGTCATACCGATTCACAACCACATTGCGATAAGAGATGCATCGCAAAATCTACTTGGAAATTTTGACCGTCTGATCATCTCCGCTCCCGCCGCACAAACCGCAGATTTACTTGCTGAATTCCCAACCCTTGCAGAACCGATTTCAAAAATCACGATGAATCCGTGCTGGGCGCTGATGGTTGAGCTTCCGAAACCGTTAAACGCTCCATGGGCTGCAGCATTCGTACACAACTCGCCAATTTCGTGGATCGCGCGGAACCAAACCAAACCTGGGAGACAATCCTCAAACGAACAATTAGTTCTCCACGCTAACCCTCAATGGAGCAAAGATAACTGGGATGAGTCGCCTGAACAGGTTTCAGCTCGATTGCTCGATGAACTCTGGCGAGCGACTGGGGACTCCTCTCAAATTCCAGTAACCACAATTGCTCACAGATGGAAATTTGCGATCCCCGTCAACCCAACTGAAATTGAAAGCTACTTCGATGCCGAAGCTGGCATTACTGCCTGCGGGGATTGGGCAAACGGTTCACGCATCGAAGGAGCTTTCCTCAGTGGTATTTCTGCTGCCGGGCGAATCCTTGGAACGCTGACTTCGAAAACACGTAATAATATCGAGGTGGGCAAGAAACTCTCGCCAACACCGTAAGTTGCGTGGGCATGATAACTGCGGTTTTCGTAGACCGACGAGTAGAAATCTACCGTGATTACTTTGAGATTTTTGAGATGCCAGAAGGACATACAATTCACCGGCTTGCAAAAGACCACCAAAAGTGGTTCGCCGGCCAAAAAATGGGAGCGCTTTCCCCGCAAGGTAGATTTTCTAAAGAGGCTCGTCGGATTTCGGGACTTAGATTGAATTCAACCTCTGCACACGGAAAACACCTGTTTTACCACTGGGAAGATGGACAAACCATGCACATCCATCTTGGCTTGTACGGCAAGTTTCGAGTGCATCGAAACCCGGCACCTGAACCTCGTGGTGCTGTAAGAGTTCGAATGATTGGAAACGAACGAACGTTCGACCTCAATGGCCCAAATTGCTGTGAGTTATTAACGCCCGAGCGAATGGAGAGTTTATTAAATCGGCTAGGGCAGGATCCGCTTCGCAGTGATGCATCCCCTGAGATTGTATGGGATAGATTCACTCGCTCCCGTTCCTGCATTGGCACACTTTTGCTTAATCAATCTGTAATCGCGGGAGTTGGAAATGTATACCGAGCAGAGATTTTATTTCTTCTCGGGATTCACCCTGAGACTCCAGTAAACACAATTGATCGTCAAACATTTGATCAACTTTGGGATCTCACATCAGCTCTTCTGAAGACAGGTGTAAAATACAATCGCATTATTACAGTTGAGCGAGAGAAAGCTGGAAAACCGCTTAGCCGCCTCAACTCAAGAGAGCGACTCCATATCTATAAGCGATCTCATTGCCCAGTTTGCAGTCAACGGATTCGAACCTGGGAATTGGGGAATCGGAAAATGTACGCTTGCGAGAAATGCCAGAAACTTAACAGCTGAATTCGTTCAAGGAAAAATATTGCAGCGATATACACAATGGAATTATCAGTTCTACTTTTATTAATTAATACAGTGGCAACACTCTACATGACAGGGCTCATTTGGATGGTGCAAATTGTGCACTACCCATTATTTGCTGACGTTGGATCGGAGCAATTCCCCGAGTACGCCCGCAAACATCAATTCCTTACCACAATCGCAGTCGGCCCGCCCATGCTTGCGGAGGCATTGAGTTCAATACTGCTCGCTTGGCACATCCCGCCAGGCACTTCGCTGTTAATGGTGATCGCTGGGATTGTAATCGTCGCCAGCATTTGGATTTCCACCGCTGCTATTCAGGTGCCGTGTCACGGAAAACTGGAAGACGGTTTTAAAACATCAATCCACAAACGACTTGTGTTGTCAAACTGGTTTCGAACAGTTGCATGGACCGCGCATGGTCTGCTGGTCGTTTCAATGTTAGCCGCAGCAATCTCGCCGGAAACCGTTGTCTAAAACCATATATCCCAACCATACATTTTCCCTTGCCTTCTTTTTCACACCCAACTTGCCAACTCGCGAGGAACTTAGCTTGGAACCGTCCAAAAAAACGCAACAACTCGTAGTCCTGATTCACGGTCTGGGTGGCACGCGTATAGACATGTTACCCATCGCACGAAAACTTAATAAATCCGGGTTCCTGACACGGCGTTGGGGCTACCGAAGCCTCGGCAACCGAATCGAAACCCATGCAAATCGACTTGGTATTTTTCTCACGAAAATGGAATCTAATTATCCACAACAGAAACTTCACCTCGTCACTCATAGCATGGGAGGCATTATCACCCGAACCATGCTTTCGAAATTCCAGTTAAACAACCTTGATCGTGTCGTGATGCTTGCGCCTCCACACCAAGGCTCCCATGCGGCGAGAAAGCTATCACCGTTCCTTGGTTGGCTCACACCGAGTCTCAAACAGCTTTCCGATGAACCGAACAGCTTTGTTCGTAATTTACCCAACCCATTCGAAAACAATCAATTTGAATTCGGCATCGTAGAAGCTGAAAAAGACCGCGTTATTGAACAAGGGAACGTTTTGTTAGAAGGCTACAGGGACTATGCAAAAGTCCGCGGACACCATGGAATTTTAACTTGGTATTCCAACACAATTCAGTTGGTTGACAATTTCTTAAATCACGGTCGATTTAATTTAAATCCAGCAGCTTCCAACTCCGAACAAAACCACTCGATCAATGCAGTTTGAACACCACATTGGAATTGACTACAGCGGCGCTGCGACCGCCAAAACTCGCTCGGCCACGATTCAGGCATACCAAAGCCAAATCAACGGTGAGATAAGCCATGTTGCCTCACCGGCGGCAGCAGACAACCGGAAAAGGAACTGGAATCGAATTGAAATCTTCCATTGGATTATGAGCCAATTTAAACAGGCACGTCCAATTATCATTGGAATCGATCACGGACTGTCGTTTCCAATTTCGTATTTCAATCGACACCAACTAAATTCGTGGGATGAGTTCTTAGACGATTTTGCTATCCACTGGCCAACCGACCATCCGGAAGCAACGGTTGAAAATTTCAGAAACCAGTCGTCTCGCTTGGGATTCAATGACGAAATGCGGATCACCGAAAACTGGACCTCCTCTGCAAAGAGTGTTTTTCAGTTCGATGTCCAGGGCTCGGTTGCAAAATCCACACACGCCGGTTTACCGTTTGTCTACCGGCTTCGGAAAGCGTTGCCCCACGTACACTTTTGGCCCTACGACGGCTGGGAAATATCGCCGGGAACTTCCGTTTTCACTGAGATTTACCCTTCGATCTTCCGCAAGCGTTATCCAAGGGAGACGCGAACCGTTGATCAACAAGATGCCTATTCGGTTTGCCGGTGGCTTCACGAAATGGATCAATCGGAACAACTGCGGACTTTCTTCAACCCTCCGATCGATACGCCAACAAAAATGTGTGCGGCCAAAGAGGGCTGGATTCTGGGTGTATATTGACGGCACATTGAGCGAATCCCCGCCGAATTCCCCGCCGCAAAGATTGTCTTCAACCTCGCCGGAACAGACCAAAGACGTAACGGCGAAGCAAATTCTCTAAAACCAGAATTAGACCAGTCACAGCTTAAAACTAAATTCGAGAGGCAGGCGACCGCGCTGAACGGTTTATTTAACTACCAAGCTGTTTCAAGAAAGCTTCAGCATTTTTGAGATGTGTTTTCCGTTTATCTTCATCCATCTTTTTGGCCATACTGCACATCATGGCCCAGCGTGGATTTTTCCCCAATTCGTCGGTATGATTCCAGATCCATCGCCAGTACAGCCCATCCCAAATATCACACCACTCGCCCTTCTTGTGATGGCTCATCTTGCGAATGTATGACGAACCGGAAAAATATGGCTTGGTTGTAATTAAGCCGCCGTCCGCATTTTGACTCATGGCATATGCGTTGGGAACCATCACCCAGTCATAACTATCTACAAACATCTCCATGAACCACCGATAGATTTCGTCAGGATCAAATTCACATAAAAACATGAACCCGCCCAGAACCATCAATCGTTCAATGTGATGGCAGTAGCCCGTTTTCAGCACCCGCTTAATGGTGTCATCGACAGGTGTGATTCCGGTAGTCCCCTCGTAAAAGGACAGTGGGATCTTTCGATGATGCCCCCAATGGTTAGTCGTCCTCATCTTCACACCGAGGTC
>JAPOIJ010000045.1 GCA_029979005.1 Planctomycetota bacterium
CCCGCCTCATCATGACCAAACCCACGTTCACTCACCCGAATCGTTTCGTCAAATTGAGCCAGGCCTTCCAGCATCGCTTCGTAGGGAACCGCTTGTGGAACGTCACGGAGATGAGCATCAGAAATTGGGAGATCGAACGGACTCGCGTCAGTCTCTAGAATCGCATCTTCATAATCACAGATCTTCTCGTCCATGATACGATGCATAGCCCAAAGTGCGGCGCCTTCCACATCGCATGCGCCAACCACGTAACAAACATTGCCCGATTGAATATAATATTTTGCCATCACTTGGAGTCTCCGAGAAATGCATTTTCTGTCTTGCATCTCTCCTATCGCGAGTTCTTTGACACGTTGGGTCTAGAATACTCACAATTTATTAATTGGTGTCTAACAGGAAACTCAATCCGTGAGCCCCCTCGATCGCGGAAGCACTCCTTTGTGACGCGTGTAGGAAACTTACCACCCAAATCCGAGGACGCCACCAAACTGCTGAAAAACAGGTCGGATTCCAGCACTGGCCGTCCGATTGTTCCAACTGTAGAGCCTAGATAAATGGGACAACAACGAGCGTTATTTTTTCGAAACAAGTGGGGAAAATTCAGCAAAATACCTATTTTTCACAAGCCATTAAATATTTTCCACGAAATTCAAAAATTAGCTTGCCATTCAGAAAAACACTATCTGTACCGCCGCAGATTCAATATCCAATTTCGATCTAGTAGTCCCTTATCTGAAAGACCATGCAGCCAAAGGCGAGCATCACGAGCATAAATGTAACTCCACTTGTCAATGGAGCCCAGGGCGATTCACTTGGTGCGTTTCCACGCCTTTCCGCTTCCCGCAAATCCACGTCTTCATTCGCACTCGTATCCGATGAGGAAGCTAGGTAACTAACGACTTTGTAAAACTCGCTCGGTTTTGGACAAAGTGTATAGGCTGGTCGAATCCCATAGCGATATAAAGACTGAAGAAAATCAGAAGATGGATTAAGCGATTTTAAAGCGGTCTCTTCCTGGATATTGCCTAGCGTGGCTGACTGTATATCTTCACCCAACCAAACCTTGCCATCTTCAATCAAGTCGAAAGTGCTAATCTGCTTAACCCCGGAAATACTCACTTTGCTCATCGCTTGACCACTTTCCAAGTTCAGCATCCATAAATTGCCATTTCTGAAAAGCACACCGATATATTTCCCATCCGGTGAACCGTCGACCTGACGAATCGCTGACCGGGACTCAAGCTGGAACTCGTTCTCCTCAACCATCGTCTCTGCGTTCACAGTGATGACTTTTCCATTTCCGAATGCAACTGCGATTGTTTCTCCTGAATAGGCAATCATGGCACTCATTTTTTTGTCAAACGAAAGATTAAGCGGCAACTCGGATTTGACTCCGTAGCTGCCATCTTTAAATTCAAGTACTTGTATGAGTCCTTGGTCGTAAACAGCGAACTGATCGACTTCTCTGTTGTAACTGACTGATGATCGAGTACGAATCCGAACGCCCTCGGCCTGCCCTATCTCAACAAACAACTCCGACGCTGTCTTGACTGAATCAGAAGACTCAGGATTCGCACCCTCTGAAGTCGCATCAGATTCGGTCGCTACATTCTCCTTGGCTTGCCCGGACGCCTTAAACTTTTCCAGAACCAGCTCAGAATTCAAACGATAAACCTCACCACTGGAGGTAACAGCAAGCGTTCCATGAGTTGAAGAAAATAATTGAATCGTACTATCTGGAAACTCACCGGCCTCCAGAGGCTCAGCCACTCCCTCTCGAACAATGCTGACTGTATTGCTGCTCAAGTTAGGACCGATCCCCCCCAAGCGTTTGCAAACCAAGAAATTATTGATTGGGTCAAACACTGGTTGAGGGACGTTTCTTAAACCAGGAATGGGCACTTCACTTAATTTTGCGAAGAACGTAATCGTACTGGCAGCCATTTGATCTTCGGGGGACATTTTCATTCCCGAAATCACATCCCAGCTCTTCCCCGATTCATCCCACCGATAAATCTGGTTGAATACGTCGGTCGCATACACTTGGTCAGCCGCCGGAAACACACTTGAAAACTCCGTGTTCTTCATTTTTGTGTCGAACAGGCCATAAGCCGACCCAATTGAAAAGCAAAACGCCCAAAATACCAAAGTCAAAATCACAGAAACAATCGAGCTTCGCCAGACTAAACCGACAAACGCGGAGACTGCAAAATAAATCGCGAACACCAATACATAAAGTGGAATACTTAGCAAAATCGCCCGATCCCAGGTTCCCATTCCAATCCCAAGCCAAAGCCAAAGACCAAAGAACAGATAGGCAGCGCAAATCGCGATGAAGGCACAGCCTCCAACAAACTTAGCAACGTACAAGCCCCATCGAGAGATTGGCTTGCTCAAAAGAAGATTTAGCGAACCGGGCTCAAACGTTTCAGGTATTAAATTTGCCGTTACGATAATCGCAATTAACAACCCAATCGACAAAACTAATTTCTCAAAATACCAAGGCAATTCGGAAATTAGAAGTTTAGATAGCTGCTGCTGACTCATCGGCAAAGGATCAATTGGACTCCAAATGGCATAGCAAAACTGAATTGCCGAACTTTCGCCTGGAGGGACTAATTTCTTTGAGAACGCAGTGCTAAGGAGAAGCCGGTTAAGGCGCTTTACCTGGACTTCCGAAAGCTGATCGTAGCCGGAGTCAATCAGCTCTTTAGCCTCAAGATTCAGTAGTTTATTTTTCCAATCCGATGCTACATAGAATTCTGGATTCTCGATTACTGAGTTCAGACCTTCGATCAACTCCTGCCTTACTCCTGAACCAGCCGAATTTCCTCGCCGCCGTCTACCCCGCCTGCCTCCTTCGTCATCTACTTCCGGATCAACTTCTTCAGTTTCTCCTTTTTCGACAAGCGCGGTTAACTGATCTTTGAAACCGTTCTCGTCTGGCAGTAGCTCCCAGATACGCGTCATCACCGCCTCATTGGGTTTCCCCTGTCGCTCAACAAGCGCCTTGGCAATCCCCTGACTATTTAACCCTCGCTCAGTCAGCTGCCAGTCGAGGGTCTCACGGATGTGCAACGGAGCGATAACGAGCAAGAGCAAGGTGATAAAAATCAACAGGACGTAAAGTACTCTGGAAGCCAGAGCCGCACGAAATGAATCTTTGATGATTGCGAAGTAAGGTCGCATTAGGAACTTTCTATAATTTGATAAATCGAAGTAGGCGCGAAGAAAATACAGAGTTTCTACTCCGAGACAATTTGCAAGAACGCATCCTCCAGTGATGATTCTTGTCGTTTCATTCTCAGCAAACTTACTCCGTTAGCTCTGATTCGATCGATCAATGAATCTAATTCGTTTTGATCTGCAAGCGTTACTTTAACCGAGAAAGCGGAATTTGGGGATTTCGAAAGAATGGTATACTCCTCACCTTCCATCGCCTTATGAATCGCTGTTGGATCGCCTGAAATCTCCATTTCCAGTGTTATGAGATTCCCCTCAGCTCCGGAAAGCTTCTGAACGAATCCGCCAATTTCCGATACCGGCCCACAATATTTCAGCGAACCTTGATTCAAAATCGCAACGCGATCGCAAACCATTTCAACTTCTTGAAGTATGTGACTGTTAAGAAAGATAGTCACACCTTCATTTTTTAAATTGCGAATAATATTTCGAACGTCAGCACGGGCCCGCGGATCGAGTCCATCGGTCGGTTCATCGAGAATCAACAGTTTTGGGTTGTGGAGTAACGCCTGAGCCAAGCCGAGCTTTTGCAACATTCCTTTTGAGTATTTCCGACATCGATCTTTCGCCCGGCCAGTTAAACCGACCATTTCGATAACTCGATCCTGATTCTTACGGATCTCGGAAGTAGGAACGTTACTTAAATTGCCATAACACTCCAGCGCAGAAAAACCTGTTAGGTGAGGCGGGATCCGCAAATGCTCTGGTAAATAGCCAACCAGTCGCCGTGCCGATCTGGAACCGGCACTCAGCCCCAACAATTCAGCAGAACCAGCACTCTTGCGAATAATACCCAACAGAATTTTGATAAAGGTCGTCTTACCGGCACCGTTAGGGCCTAGCAAACCAAATATTTCCCCCTGATTTACCTGAAACGACACATCGTTGAGTGCTTGAAACCGCTTTTTAAAAACGACACCCTCCGAATATATTTTACCAAGCCCAGTGGCATTAATCGCCGGAATCTTGGGGGATAGCTCGCTAACTGTTGAGTCCTTTATCATTCGCCTACCGTCAAAGGTGAAAATTTTGCGTCAAAATGTTTTAGCAGTCACTGGTTCATTAGGGATTATAAAACGACTTAAGCCTGTGCGATAACCGGGGCCGAGTGTAAATTGTACCTCTGATTCCAGTGCAAGGTTTCGATTCGAACACAAGTTAGACGTATTCTCTAAATACCATTCACTTTCAATAACTTATCAACGCAAGACCGTTGAGCGAATAATTTAATGAATCCACCCTCCCCTGAAGATAATCGACTCGATGATCCGGTTGTCCTTCTGTTTCAATCATCTCCCTATGGAACGCTCGACGCGATCGTTCAGCATGACAATAAAGCAGTTTATTTTTATTTGAATCAACCGGTCAAACCGGATTCAACTCAAAAACCTGCCTTTGGCACGCGCGCCTGCTGGGTTCGAAATCTGGATCAGGGACCACTCGTCGTCAATGAAACCCAAATGCGGCAGGGCATTTCTCCTATGCTTCCTCGCAATCTATGTGTTCATCGCGAGGGACAAGCGATCCCTCAAAGCGAGAATCTTCGAGTTATCTGGTTCGAAGAAGGCAACGGGGCGGCACTAATCGAATCACTGCCTGACGAAGAACCTGTGATTCTCGCGGTTATCCCCCCGTGGAGCGGACTCGAAGGATTCCATGGATATGCTCATGAATGTGCTGTCGAAAGTCCGCTCTGCTGGCCGATGCCCGACAATCCCAAACTCCGCCAACGAATCGAAAACGCAGATCAATTCTGGAAAGCTTGGAAACCCCAACAACTGGCCAGTCAGGAAACTGAGCATTCAATTGATACACCCCGCTCGCCATTTGCCGAACTTCAACCCTTACTACTGAGCCATTTTGATCGGCACTTTTTGACGGAACCCGAAACAACTCAGCGCGAATATTTTTCCATTGGCAATAACTGCTTCCCACCGTGTGGGATCGTGCGATACTCTAACCCGACGGAAACCATCATTGCCACCGTGGGCATGTCAGTATGCCCGCAGCCTGCCGTTGAATTATTCTCAGACACCCCCGGACTCTATCGTCGGATCGAATTGGCAATCAAGCTAACTCATCATCAGGACGCAAATCCTGAAACTCAAAACAAAACAATCGAATTGGCGACGCAGAGACTCAGTGGATTAGCCAACTACCCCTGGATGCAATTTACGTGGCTGGGTCCTGGGCACACCTGCGCGTTTCCAAATGTTGTTCCCGAATGTGCCAGTGCCCTGCTGGTTCATCAAGCACAATACTTTCCCAACCAATCAGTAAGTGAAACGACCAATACTTACCGCAATGATCCAGTCAACCTACTGTGGATGGTTCCCATCACCGAATCGCAACAACAAGGCCTCCAAACTGGCGAACTTACCGCGACGGACATTTTCTAAACGATCAATCAACGCGAGACAAAACGTACTTGGTTAAAGCGTTTTCTCGGCCGATATTTTGACAAATTTAATAATCTTCCCGCCAAAAAAACCACTTTCGTTATGGTAGACTGCAGGCGTCGCTGGACCACCAATTGATTAGTATTCCTTCGCCCATTAAACGCGACCCCGCCAATCTCATCTCACGATGACTCCCTTCAAGTTAATTTGATGACCAAACCAAACGATCATTCTTCGAGCGACATTGCGACTCAATATAATTTGATCCAGCAAGCGAAAGCGAACGAACCGGTCGCATGGGAATTGGTCTTCTCACTGTATGCACCGTTAATTAAACGCTGGGCGAGAAGATACGGCGTTGTTTGTCCATTTGAAATTGACAATGTTTGCCAGGAAGTCTTTACCAAGCTTGTGAAGAATATCGATTCATTTCAATACCGTGAAAGTGGTGGATCCTTCCGCGGTTGGTTGAGAGTCATCACGCGTAATTACATCTGGACTCAGCAAATGGGGAAAGGAAAACCTCAAACTATTGGGGGAACTCTTTGGAATTTGCAATTAAACCAGATCCCATATAATACATCGCCTGAGCGCAGTCTCTTGGATGCCCCCGACGAGGATGGCGACGAGGATACCCGTCAATTAATTTTCCTTCGAATCATGAAGTGGGTCGAAGCGAACTACACTGAGTCACAGAGTAAGGCATTCAAACGAGTCGTCATTGACCACCGCCCCGCCCGGGAAGTGGCCGAGGAGTTAGAATTAACGCCCAACGTTGTCTATCAAAATAAATCTCGTATCCTGGCTAAAATCAGAAGTGTGTTTCAGGATTTAGTTTAGTGATGTCTTATCGGACTACACCCGCGGATTACAGAACCACCAATTAACTTTTTCAATAGAAAAAATACCTTGATCGAAACCTGCCCGTCCGACGAACTTCTTCGCCAATTTAATGAAGGACGTCTCGACGCATTAAACGAAGTCGACAGAATCACGGAACATCTCGGTTCCTGCGAATCTTGTCTCGACAAACTTGATGCGATGGAACCGGGACCAATTGAAGAAGGGCTTCGTGAATCTGTCGCCTCGGTATTGATGAACGAAGAAACACTTGCCGTTAATGAAGAGCAAAGCTACGAATCAATCAAAGGCACGATTGACGATGTTCTTTCCACGGTACGAAACAATACCGGCAGCGAAAAACTTGATCCCACTCAATTCGGAGAAAACCGTTATCAGGTCATCGCCGCCATCGGCGAAGGCGACTTCAGTTGTGTTTACGGGGCGCTCAGTCCGGTAAAAGAAGAAGTCGATGACACACCTGATCTCTTAGCAATTAAAATCCCACACGTGTCCAAGCTAACGACTGACCGGCATGTTCAGCAGTTTTTCCTTGACTGCAAAAACGCAAAACAACTAAATCATCCAAATATTCAACCTGTCATCGATTACGGCCGCTGGGATGATAAAAAATTATTTCTCACCAAACCGCTTCTTCAACATCCCACGCTAACCACACTCTCTCGAAACGGACTCGTATTCAATTACGAAACAATGCTCTCAATTATCAAGCAAATTGTAGATGCCGTTTTTTACGCTCACGCAACTCAGGTCATCCATCGGCATCTGTCCCCCAACAACATTCATCTGATTAAATTAACCGATTCGACTGCCGAAACTGAAAATATTGGAGACTATCAAGCCGTCGTATCCGATTTTGGATTCACTTTCGATTCCCGCTATCACTTCGACCTGATCGAGCCTCGCCAGCGAAAAAACCCATTTGTTTCTCCGGAAAGTGATACCCAAAACGTCGAATTCATTGATAACCGAACGGATGTTTACTCCCTCGGAAAAATCCTAAAATTACTCATTCGTCTCACCACCGACCTGCAAGAAGAAGAAAACCTTCAAAAGATCATTGAAAAATCAACTACAATTCGGCGCAGCGAACGTTATCAAAGTGTTGGCGAGCTTAAATTTAACCTCGGACTACTGTAATTCGTTCATCAGTGGGATGACTCTTGAAGCCGATAAACAGCGTTGACATCGCCAAGAGCACACGTATGATATTGGCATGTCCAAAAGAATCCACAACACGCATTCCCATTTGCATCATCCTCCTCGATGACCGTTGTGGACTAATCTGACTATGCATTTGCAAAACACAGAACGCTGGCCACAAGGTCAGCGTTTTTTTTTATTCAGCAACAACTCCAATACTTAAATTGAATTTAAAAGGATACTATGTCGCCCAATCTTGATCCATCGATTGTCCGCCTAGCACTTCCCAAAGGCCGAATGTTTGACCAGGTCGTCGATCTTTTAAAAGGGGCCGGGATTTCGATCCGCCAATCCGAGCGGGGTTATCGGCCCAACATTTCCCTTCCATTTTTCAATGCGAAAATCCTCAAACCCAGGAATGTCATTAGTATGCTTGCCGCAGGAGCAAGAGACATCGGATTTGCAGGTGAAGACTGGATTCAAGAGACCGGGACTGAACTTCACGAATTGCTCGATACTGGCCTCAACCCCGTCCGACTTATTGTGGCCGCTCCTCACCAATTACTGGTCGATGGCAAACTACCTCCGAAAAAAATCACCATCGCATCGGAGTATCCCGAAACAGCCCATCGATGGGTTGCCAGCCAAGGCATTGAGGCGAACATTCTTCAAACGTTTGGCGCTACCGAAGTCTTTCCCCCTGAAGATGCTGACTGCATAATCGACAACACCGCGACCGGCTCAACATTACGGGCTAACGGCTTGCACATCATTGACGAAATTATGACGTCTTCCACAAGGCTGTATGCTTCAAATGCCGCAATGGACAACCCACAAATCCGTAACCGAATCGAAGATTTCGCAATGGTCATTCAGGCCGTGCTCGAAGCGAGAAAACGAGTAATGATGGACATGAATGTCGCACAGGAAAATCTCGAATCTGTGATTAACTGCCTGCCATCGATGAGAACACCTACGGTATCGCCATTAAGTAACTCAGATTGGGTTGCTGTACGGGCGGCGATTTCAAGAAACCAACTCGCCGAAATCATCCCCAAACTGAAATCTGCCGGTGCTTGCGACATCGTGACCACTGCCGCAGAGCAACTAATTTCATAATTTGTTGTTTTGCTTGCGGACTGAGATGCGGTCATCTCACTCACGGATTGAACCAATTCCTACGTTTTTCCCAAACGCTGTTATGAATCAAGCTTCCAATGATGGCTATCAAACGCCTGAGTTCCAAAACGAAATTACGCTTCAACTCAGTCGTAATGAGTCGAAATGCGCAATTGACAATCTTAAAGACAGACTTGCAGAGCTGGACCCAACTCTAATCTCGAGCTATCCCGCTCATCAGGAGCTTCAGAATCAGCTTGGAGTGTACTGCGATATCCCAGCCGATCGAATCGTGGTGACCGCGGGCGGCGACGACGGAATCGACCGCATCATTCGGCACGCACTGCGCGGGCCAGCCAAGACCATCGTAACCCACGCACCATCTTTTGAAATGGTCGATATCTATTGCCGCAATCACGGCGGTTCGATGGCCCAGGTGCCGTGGCTAGAGGGAGACTTTCCCGTCAAAGAATTTGTGGACCAAATTAACCAAGAAACGGCTTTGGCTGTACTTACATCTCCGAACAATCCAACCGGCGGTGTTATCTCGTTGGAGGTAATCGAGGAGGTCAATCAGGCAGCAAAAAAAGTCGGAGCGAAACTTTTAATCGATCAGGCTTATATTGAGTTTGCCGATCAAAATCCGGTCGCTTCGCTTACTGCCGATGACAACATTGTCATCATCCGAACATTTTCAAAAGCCTGGGGATTGGCCGGACTTCGGGTCGGCTACCTGCTCGCGCCGAGTGTTGAATTTGCCAATACCATGCGGAACGCATCCGGTCCGTTTCCCGTTAGTGCCGTCTCTCTGGAACTGGCACGACTGTCGTTGGTTGAATTCCAGAGCTCGATGCAACACAACGCCGCTCAAATTAAGAAATTCCGGGAATTACTGATTGATTTAGTCATTCAATGCGGTGGTACTCCGATTGAGACTCAGGGGAATTTCGTTCTTGTGAAATTCCAGGAGGCAGACAAAATTTGGAAAGGCCTCGCCGAAGATGGTGTAGGAGTTCGCATATTTACAGACAACATATATTTAGAAAACCAACTGCGCATCACGTGCCCAACGTGTCCGGCAGATTATCTGCAACTGGCTCATTCACTTTGTCGTTTGTGCGATGTTGATTTCGAAACGCAAAAAATTTCCCTTGGCCTGGACCACGCCCAAGACGTCGAGAACACACTACCTCGAGAGCCTCACAGCGAATCCGGACGGATCTGGGATTCCACTCGGCAAACCAAGGAAACCTCGATTGAACTTTCCATCAATCTCGACGGTTCCGGATTAATTGAGATTGAAACCGGCATTGGATTTCTGGATCACATGCTGACAGCACTTGCTTTTCATGCCGGCTTCGATCTTAAATTAAAATGCGACGGGGATCTTTTTGTCGACGACCACCACACCGCTGAGGACTGCGCGCTGGCACTCGGAACGGCAATTGACAATGCACTTGGAAAGCGATCAGGAATCAAACGATTCGGTTACGCCTATGCTCCTCTTGACGAATCCCTTGCCCGAACGGTTATTGACTTAAGTGGTCGACCTTGGCCTGAAATTCATTTGAACTTGGAACGCGAAATGATTGGAACATGGGCCTGCGAAAACATTACTCACTTTTTTCAATCGTTGGCAATGACGCTCAAATGTTCGCTGCATGTCGATGTGTTAAGAGGAAGCAACGATCACCATCGTGCGGAAGCGGCATTTAAATCGTGCGCCAAAGCCCTTCGCGAAGCACTCACGCAGACTTCCGGTGAGGTTCCAAGCACCAAAGGCGTTCTTTAAACTTGCAACGCCTAAATTTGACCACTCTAAATCAACTACATTCAAATTATTTATCCGCCATTTGTGTATTCTTATGATTCAGATAATTAATACCGGCGTAGCCAACATTCGATCCTTACAAGCGGCATTCGATCGACTTGGTTGCACTTGGAACCTCACGGTGAACGCCGAAGAAATTACCACTGCCTCGCATGTCGTGCTCCCGGGGGTCGGCGCCTTCGCAGCGGCAGCCGAAGCAATCGATGAACTCGGTCTCCGGGAGGCAATCATCGACCGCATCAATCACCGCGAATCGGCAACACTTTGTATCTGCCTCGGCATGCAGCTACTGTGTGAATCGAGTGAGGAATCCCAATCGGCAAAAGGACTCGGAATTATTCCGAAAGCAATCACTCGATTCGGGGAAGGAGTCAAGATTCCGCAACTAGGGTGGAATGAGGTCCGCCCTCTCGACAATGGCCCCTATGCCCGCGGTGAGGCCTATTTTGCAAACTCGTACCGCCTCGAAACCGCACCAGATGGCTGGGGGGCAGCGGAAACCGACTACGGTGGAACATTTATCAGTAGTATCTGGCGAGGGCGAACACTGGCATGCCAGTTCCACCCCGAACTTTCAGGATCTTGGGGGGAGTCAGTGCTGACACAATGGATCGAGGGAATCACATGCTAAAATCAAGAATTATTCCCTGCCTTGATGTGAACGAAGGGCGAGTCGTCAAAGGTGTAAAATTTCAAAACCTTCGTGATGCCGGTGATCCGGTTGAACTCTCAATTCACTATCAAGACCAGGGAGCTGATGAGCTCGTTCTCTTGGATGTCACCGCAACCCGTCAGGAACGAATTGCGATGCTCGAGACCATTGAGCGGGTCAGGCACAAACTCTCGATTCCGCTAACCGTAGGTGGGGGGATTGGGTCACTACAGGATGCCGGACGATTGCTCAACGCAGGCGCTGACAAAGTGAGTATCAATTCGGCCGCCGTTCGGAACCCTGAATTGATCGAAGCAATGTCCACGCGGTTCGGTGCTCAGTGTACCGTGGTGGCAATCGATGCAAAAAAACAGGGGGAGATCTTTCAAGTGCTCACGCGCAGTGGCACCAACGCTGAGGCAATCGACGCGGTTGCCTGGGCGGCCCGTGCAGAATCTCTTGGCGCTGGAGAAATTCTGTTGACCAGTTTTGATCGCGATGGAACTCGAAGCGGTTACGATTTACCCATGCTTTCGGCGGTCACTGACGCTTGTTCTTTGCCTGTCATTGCATCCGGAGGTGCCGATTCCGTCGCTCACATGGTCGAAGCCTTTCAACACGGAGCCCATGCTGTTTTAGCCGCGTCTATTTTTCACGACGCGAACATGACAGTCGGCGAAGTGAAACAAAAACTTTCAGCCGCTGGAATTCAAGTTCGAAACGACTGGTAGAAATTTAATCAGCCCAGGGAAACCTCACCATCGAAACCTAACTTGCTCCCATGTTCAAACGTCACGCTTTATTCCAGTCGTCGTGTTAACTGACCGCTTATTCCAAATACCACCTTCGTATCAATCATGATTATTCCCAAATTCAAATTCTCACCAGCCACCTCGCCGGAACAGTTGATCCAGACGATCCAACATTGGAGTCTTTTTGGACAGATCGCTATCACAGGAATCAATGCAAACGCTATCGAAGATGTGAAATATATCCTCCGCAAGTTAGGGGGAACTGTTGATTTCTTGATCGAATTCGACTCGCTCGACCCCACTGAGCAATTGGCGATGCTTAATGAAGGGGCATGCCGTTTAATCAACCGCGATCCTAAATCCAATTCCGATGGAGTGCCAGCTGACCGGCAAATACGCTTGATAGAAAACCCACCGCTTGATCAAGCCGTGCCACCCAACACCTTAGTCGCCTTGGATTCGCCCAACGCCTCTCGGATTTCAGAATTGGAGATGGCAAGGATCGACTGTCTTGTCGACATCGCCCACTTATCACCCGAGCTAATCGCTGACTTTTTCAAGACAGTGCTGGTCACGGACCGGCCTGACGGGTTGTGGTCCACGGTCATTGTCGATCCGATTGGAATCGCACTTGGATTAGCTTATTCCAATTACGAAAGTCTACTACACGCGATCGAAACCAGATGTGGAACCTACTGGTCACGGTCGCGAGATGGACTGTGGATCAAAGGCGAGACCAGTGGAGCAACCCAGCAACTGCTGGGGATTCGCATGGACTGCGACCGCGATTGCCTTCGCTTTACCGTGACCCAGGATTCCCCCGGATTCTGCCACCGCAATACGCATACCTGTTTTGGTCAGGAACGAACCATTCAATCGGTCGTCGAACGCCTACAGCAGCGTTTAAAAGAGGCGGATGAAAGTTCATTTACATACCGTCTTGCTAATCAACCCGAAATGCTCGAAGCCAAGCTACTTGAAGAAGCCAAAGAACTTTCTCTTGCGAGCCAACAGAGCGATCAAGATGAAATTGCCTGGGAAACAGCCGACGTATTATACTTTTCGTTGATCGCGATGCTTAAAAATGGGGTCCCCCTCGAGCGAGTCTATGCTGAGTTAGCCCGACGGATGAATCGAGTGGTGCGACGCGACCCCGGACTCAAAAAATAATCTCAGACCGCATCAAGCTCAACACAGGCGTTATGATCATTTCAAATTCTGCGGTTACCGCGTGACCGTTCGTTCCCTTCTTCGCACCTAATTTTCTTACCCGCTACATCTGCCCTTATCGGATTGCCAAGTCGTGTTAAAAATAATCGAAGCAAGTTCATTCGAACCAACCAACCTGTTCACACCGCTCGACGAGGCTACTGTCCAGACCACAGCAGGCATTGTTGAATCGGTACGTACCGAAGGCGTCTCGGCCATCCGGCGGCTTGCAGAACAATTTAGCGAACGCACCGCTAACCAACCGCTACTGATCGACCAAGACCAAATGGAGGCAGCCACTGGCCGGATCGAGCAAAGTGATTTAGAGCTACTGAAACGCGTGGCCGAGCGAGTCCGACATTTTGCCGATGCTCAACTTAGTTGTTTGAGCGAACTGAAAACACCGGTGCCCGGGGGATATGCTGGACATACGATTGAACCAATCAACCGGGTGGGTTGCTATGCTCCTGCAGGGCGATTTGCGTTACCTTCAACAGCACTGATGACAATCGTTCCGGCTGTCGCCGCAGGCTGCCCGTTTATCGTCCTCGCGACTCCCAACCCATCGGACATAATGCTTGCAACCGCCTTCATCGCCGGTGCGAACCAAGTTTTGGCCATCGGAGGCGCCCATGCGGTGGCCTCGCTTGCCTATGGATTCGAAGGGTTTGAAAAATGTGATCTAATTACAGGCCCTGGAAATCGGTGGGTTACCGCGGCCAAGAAAATTGTCAATGGTGACTGCGGAATTGACATGCTCGCGGGTCCTTCCGAATTGGTTCTCGTCGCCGATGAAACCGGGAAACCAGAGACGATTGCCGCTGATCTTTTGGCTCAGGCTGAACACGACGTCGACGCTCGCCCGTTCATGATCACCACGTCGCGCGAACTAGCCGACGAAGTAAACAAACAAATCCAAACTCAATTGGCTACGTTACCAACAGGTAACATTGCTCAACAGGCGATTCAAAACGGCGGAGCAATAATTGTTGAGTCACTCCAACAGGCTATTGAAATATGCAACGCACTCGCACCGGAGCACCTGGAGCTACATTGCCTCGAGGCAGAGTCCATTGCTTCTCAAATCAAACATGCTGGCTGTATTTTCATTGGGCATCAATCAGCCGAAGTGTTTGGTGATTACGGGGTCGGCCCCAACCATACCCTCCCCACCGCAGGAACCGCCCGTTGGAGTGCGGGGCTGAATGTGTTCACCTACACCCGCGTCCGCACATACCTACAACTTACCAATGCCCCCGACTCGCTCGTTCAAGACACCGCGCGACTGGCTGAAATGGAAGGGCTCATTGGCCATCAACAAGCTAGTCTCCAACGCCAGCACGATAACAAGTAATGGGTGTCACCGAATTCGCCACCGTTCTTGATTTCACGGTTCGGAAGCTTTGGCTTAAGTTTTCGGGAATACAATTTCGGGATGGCTAAGTGAACGTTTTAGCCGTCACTCGCCGTCTCCGAATTTGTAAATCGAGTTGTGGATCTTGCCTCGAACTGGCTTTCCATCGGTTGACTTTAACGCGTAGTTAATTTCCATCCCCCACGTCAATGGTAGATCAGGAATCTCAAGGAAGACGGTTGTACCGTCATCTGACAACGTTGCACTTTTTACTGCCAGTCGTTTTTCGTTGTAATGTTTTGAACCATAGTTCGCTGTTCGTTTGAGATCCCAGGTGTTAATCGAGTAATTCGACACATCGGTGGCTGACTCTGAATCCACAGCACCCGACAAACGTATTTTGACACCAGAGCGGGTCGCATTTAGGCCGATCGGCAAATGCAGTGGTTTTCCGGTATAGCGTACTCGATAAAACCCGCCTGGTTGATGCTGACTACCAGCCCAGGCAAACATTCCGCAGCAATACAATTGACCGTCGTCCGGGCTAAATCGCCCTCGCATGACGCCGGTTGGAAACTGCGAAATCGGAAACTCACACATTCCGCCTTGCATCTGACCATGCACTTCTTCATGTGGTACGACATAAATTTTTCCATAACCATAAGAAAAATTTAACAACGCTCCATTCAAAGGGCCCCATTGATCCGAATCCACCCACAAGAGTTCCGACGGCGAACGATCAAATGAATTTGTAATCCAGCACAACGGATCTGACATCGCCTCATCCGATGAATCTGTCACATCGTGATAACCAAACATATTCCCGTAAAATTGCCCCGGTTTCACCCAGTTGATTCTATTTTTTGGATTCCAGTGCCCCTCCTGATCGGTCACAACAAACGATCCATCCGGATTAAGACACACGCCATTAGCCGCTCTAAATCCGTTGGCAATAATTTCGGTCGTCGCACCGTCGGGACTGATTTTCAGTAACGTTCCATGGTGAGGTACTACTGCTTTTTTTGCATGGCGGGCTGATTTTGCATAATAGAAATTACCAGCTTCGTCAGCCTGGAGCCCCATCGCAAATTCGTGAAAATGCTCTGTCACCTGATGATCACTATTAAAATTCTCATACCAATCAGCTTCGTGATCTCCATTTAGATCATGCAAGATCACAATTTGATCTCGACAAGTCACATAGATTTTCTGATTCAAATACTTAACACCCAGCGGTTGAAACAAGCCGGAAGCGATTCGCTGCCACTGCAGTTGTTGCTTGCTTCCGGGCTTTGCCAATGCATCAAGGCCGGTCACGCGCCAAACCGAACCATCCCATGCGGCAACGATCACCGTGTCACCATCGGGTAAGAAATCGAGCCCCGTCAAGCGAAGCTGGCAATTCCAGGGATTGTTGGTCGGACGCTGAAACACGTCGACAGCAAACGGAGAAGCGTCATCTCCACGCAAAACGGGAGCCATCAATTTCTCAGGGTAATTGGCAGGCCCGCCTCGCGTTAAAGCGGTAAGATTCACCGGCTTTTGAATGTCAGAAAGTTTCCCTTCAATTTCGGCCACCTGCTCCATCGCACTTAACGGTGCTTGTGTGACAACAAATTGAGTCGGTTCACCCGCCGGAATAGTAAGCCTGATATTGCCATCATCGTCTGATTGCCACAGCGCTTCACTGAGCGAAGTGCCAACGAGGATGCCGTTGGCAGGTGCAATTTTTTCGGCAGCTCCCATCACAATCGCTGACAATTCTTTCTGCCCACTTGCTTCCGGAAACTCACTTCCTCCCTGTTTAAGCCAAGTGCCGACTAGCTTTCGCGGTTTAATGGTGTCTTGGTTCAGCAACTCTTCAGCTGACAATCGCCGTTGATAAAACCGCAAGCTTTGGATCTCACCCTGAAGCGCTGACTTCGAAGGAAAATTATCATTCGTAAATCCAAAACGAATCACGGCATTTTTAAGAGGTTCAACCCGCCCAAGCGTTCCACCGCCCGCAGGTTTCCCATCGATGAAAAAGTCCGCACGATTGGCTTTTGCATTCCAGGTCAATGCAACGTCATGCCATTCCCCATCGTTGACGGATCGATTTGCAGTGACCGCTCCCACCCAGCCAACATCGAGACTAGGCCGGCCTCCACGAAGAAAAAATGTTTTCCCCTGAGCAAGCCACTGATCTTGCTTTCTTGTTTTTGCAAGGATGGTCCCATCCTGCCGCGTTTTCAAACGCACCAAAATTGAATAATCCTGCCGGGCTAACTCAAACTGCTTCGCGGTTTGAATCTCCGCAAAATTATTCCCATCAAACACCAAGCCACGGCTCGAGATATTTTTCGGAGAATCTAATTCGCCTTTATTCCCCTCTGGAAAAACAACAGCGATATTCTCGGAAGAAGCCCCTTTCTTCAGCGGCCCTTTGTGCTTTGCGATTTGAATAGTCAAATCTCGATCTCGACGCCCAATTTCAAAACGCCGTTGGTAAATCGGCTGGCCTCCAACAAATTCCAAACCGGGTGACTCAAGTATTTCTGTATCCGCTACCCGATATTTTAGAATTGTTTGTTTGCCAAACCGATACATCCCAAGATACTTTGCCCAGGCAGACGGCAACGGTCCGTAGTGCTTTCCGTCTCTCCCAACGACACGATCATCCTCGAAACGCTGTGTCAGAGAATCCCGATTGCTGCGATCAGGATTCGCCCAACCCGGACCTGTCGGATTGGCAACGTGTAACTCACCTGCAATTTTCGGATGCCTTCCGTGAGTCCCATTAAAATGAATCCCTTCCCAGTCAATAAATTTTCCACTCCAAGCTCCGGCCATCCGCATCGTATCATGCTCGTACATCATCCAGTGACTTCCGGACTCGACACCGCCAGGGCCAGCATCGAGCCTAACCGCAATTCCCTTTTGTGCGATATTCGATCCGTCTTTGGAAACTTCGATTGTATTATTTAGACTTGGCCCATAATCCATGAGTGTCCAGGGAGTCGATACCACAGGCTTGGGCCCCCGCGTGTTTCCGGCAGGTAGCGAAGCAAGATAGTCGTCCGTTATTTCAAAATATTCAGAGGGATTGTGATCTTTCAAAAAGTGTTCACGAATGAAGTGAATGACTTCGTATTTCTGCTGAGGAACCATCCATCGCTGCGGATTCATCATGCCAAATCCGTGCGTCAAGGTGTTGTACATCGTAAAAGGCTGGCTTCCGTGTTTAAATTTTCCGGTAGCAAACCTAAGAGAGGTCGGCATTGAACCTTCCTCATCGACGGTGCCGTGGCAACTGGCACATCGGAGGCGATAGGTTTCCTGCCCACGCGCAAAACTGGAAGCATCGAGACTGGTCAGTAGTCCGGCATGATCAATTCGTTCCTCGTATTCAGGCAACGGCGCTAAGGCAATTGATCCGGCAGGTCTTAATTCAGATGCTCTTCCCGGGCCGTTGGCTGCAATCTCAGTCAGATAGGCAATTAGATCCAAAAACTGCTGCCGGTCGACGAGCTGATTTACTAAATCCACCGGCATCGTTGAAGTTTTTGTTTTCGACCAATCATCCGCATCATCCTTTAAAATTTCTAATGGTTTGTCAGGTTGTTCAATTTGATCTAGGAATAAACGCTCGTCGGTTTCGCTCGCTAAGATTCCGGAAACGAGTCGCCCATCCGCCAGTAATACCTTCATCGTCTCAAAACCTTCATTGATTTTGGCTGATGGATTAAGTACTGATTCAATGAGATGGGAAGGATCTACGATTCGTTTTTCTGACAACTGAGGCCCTAGCCGCCGTCCACCGAGAGTAGCCTCATGACATCGAGCGCAATTCATTGCCGGCTGATAAAAAGCAATGGCGCCCCGTTGGGCATCTCCAAATTTAACAGCGTCATTCACTAACTGAGCCACTGGTTCAGCCTGAAGACGTTTTGCAAGAGACACTGATTTTTCGGTCTGAGCCGAGGAATCTGAAATGATGCTTAAAAGCAAAACGGGCACGAGAGTACACAAGAAACGATTCAAACCAAATCTCCAATACAACTAAGCATGCCGGTCAAACGCCGAGGCACACCATCAAGCATAACAAATTTTGCAGGCGAAACTCGAATTCATTTCTAAATGCCCGTATCCTAAATCAATCGAGTGGATTATCGAGCGGTTCAATTCCGAGTTCCTCAATCGGTTGAGAAAGAATATCAAGGTCGCGCGGGGGCAATTCTTCTTGAGCCTCACTGTCGCCATGATACGGCTCGACATATATATGATTTCCCCGAACCGAAATCACTCGGACAGGGTCGCCTTCCTCCACTGCGAAGCCCTCACTAACAGCATCAAATTTTTCGCCATCAACCATTACAATCCCGCTGGGAAGCATTTTGGTCTGGGCAATTCCCAACTGTCCCTCGAGACGTTCCTTTTGCTCCTTGTTCTCAATGTAATTCGGGAGCACATCTTCCGGCTTTAAGTCCTTTAACAGAATGCGTCTTCCCAAAGGCGTGTAAGGCCACACCTTGACCATCAGCGCTAAAAGTCCCGGTATCGTCACCACCGCAGCCGTCAAAAGAATAACGCCATAGGTGAAGCTCTCCATAAAACCGAGAACAACTGATGTCACAATTAAAATTCCGGCAGCAATTCCCAAAATACCGGCCGACGGTACGAACAGTTCGAGAACAACGGCAAACAGACCGATGACTAATAATAAAAAGGCCCAATAGATCATTCGATCAACTTTAAAAAATAAATGTGCTTTTCCATTATCTTATGCCCGCCGTCACCTGAATTCTAGCGACTCAAAATGACTGCCCGACTCATTCGAGCATTTTTTCAACTTGATTTCTTTTCGGACTTGGCTGTGACCACAATTCGGTTACCAATTGCCTCGATTACTTCGATCCTCTGACCTTGATCCAACATTTGTCCGTTAGAAATAACGTCGTAAACTTTTCCCTGAATCCTTGCTTTCCCGGACGGATTTAAACGGGTGGCCGTTTCGCCCGAAAGCCCCAATAGGTAACTCCAGTCCACGACTGCTTCGGGATCCGTCTGCCCACCAAGCCCGGTATCAACGATCTTGCGAGGTTGCAGGATCATGCGCCGCAACATCGGAGTCCTTGGAATCAAGTTTCGCAGCACGATAGCCGCCGTTAAAACTCCAAATCCGGCTCCGATAACCGGGACAAAGGAATATGTCATTTCAACCAGATCGTTCAACGATCGGGGAACAAGAAATGACTGAGACGCCAGTACCAATGAGCTGAAAACCAGCACAATGCCACCAATCCCAAACAATCCGAATCCCGGAATCACAAAGATCTCCATCAAGATGAAAATCGCTCCAATAACAAACATGATCACTTCCAGCCAATCAGCATTCCCATCAAGACTCTGACTCCAAAAAAACAAGCCAAAACAGAGAACAGCCAGAAATCCCGGCACGCCGAGTCCCGGAGCGGACAACTCAGTCGACAGAAAGAACATTGCCCCGAATAAGAGAAAGGGAGATACGAACGGAGAAGATAAGAATTCAGCAAACTTGGCAATCCGACGGTCGACCTTCGAGGGAGCTAAAGTGGGCATTGAATCGTCGAGCTGATAGAATTTCTTGACTTGTTCAATGTCCGAAACAATGGTTCTGGCTAATCCATTTTGTTCGGCGGTGAGCGCATTGATGCCTTCGGGACTGCCGATCGGCCCCATTGCCTCCCACTGATCCGGTTGTTCGAGGCTTTCAAATTCAACGTTACTCAACAATCGAGTTTGACCTGTCGTTTGATGGCGATATCGTGTCACCACCAAACCCGGCTCTAACATCTGCTGCAACATCGACCAATCTGATTCTTTATCTTCCGCTAGCCGCTTAACTTCCTCCCGAAAACCATCTAGCTCTTTTTCATTCACAAAATCACTCTGCCCGTAGTCGCCTCCGATTCGAGCGTTCTCGCTCATAATCAACTGATTACAAGCTAAAGCAATTACGCCGACAGGCCCGCGAACCGAGTTTTCCAAATAGGCTACTGTTCGCACTTCGTCCGGGTCATAACTGGCAATCAATCGACCAATTCGAAGACAGGCCTCCACATCTCCTAAATTTTCGCCAAGATTGAAGATGACTAAGTTGACTTCATTGCCGCCTAATTGCTGCTTTAGTGATCGGGTCACCCACGTCGCCGTTCGGCTGTCGATGAACGGTGGCAACGTTACGAGCAACGGCTTCCACTCCCCTGCACTTCCCGGATCACCTTGAAGAACACTTGGGTCCAAGTCCAATTCCCGACCCAATTCCGTTCGAGACTCTGGTAGCAAGCGAACTAAACCAAAATCTCCAAGCTCCTGGCCATCTAATAAACTAAAACTACCCTGCGGGGTGACCGTCACAACCGTAATCGGTTTTCCAGAGGCCTCCATCTCCCGTAAAGTTTGCCCGTTAACGTAGGACACAGCGCCTTCGTTATCAGTCACCCGGTATAACTCCTGATCTCTTTCAAGCATGCTTAGGACAACCGAAACTGGTAAGGTAGTTAGTCCCTGGGAGGCAATGCTGCGATAAATCTCGCGATGGAGGTCATCGGCCGATTTATCGTCGATCCCTGCGTTCCCAATCGACGCGTCCGGATCGATTGCGATTTGATTGGCCGCAATGGCGACAAGTACCGCATGACCTTCAAGCCCACCAGCTGGCATTGTTGTATCGTTATTCCAACCGAGCCCCTCCCGACGTTGAGGAATGTAGGCAACCGTCTGCAGACGATTCAAATCTGGATCCCGTAGATAACGAGCTAAAGCCATGCAGGCTTCCAGTTCGCTGCCGCGACCGGTCTGTCCGCCCCGCGTATCAAACTCCAAAATAACAACCGGCCGATTTCGGCGCTGGGCAGCCGGACTTGTCTTTTCCGATATTCGTTTCAGCGTTTGACGCACCGAGGCACTTGCCTGTCCGTCGATCGGCAAGGGCACTTTGATCCGGTAGCTCTCGCGTATCGTATCCGAATCAACTTTGGCGTCTCCTTGTTGACCTCCCAGATTGCTTGGAATCGCAGCATCGGCGCAAGGCGGCAATGCGAACGCAAGGACAAGAAATGCCGATAGGGCTGCGATTCTAATTTGAATCAATTGAGTCATCTTCATTTCAGGAGCTGATGTTTACTAGATAGCGGGTTGCCACCGTTGTGTAAGTATAGGTCTGAAATGGTCTTTAAGTACAGTGAAATAAGAGCCATACCCATTTCGCTCGGGTCGAGACAGCCTCAAAACACCGTCATTAAGGACAACAGGATACGTAGAAAGAACGATTTCTTTTGCACCGTCGACGCGTTACCACTGAGCCCGGCCAATTTACCGCTTTTGCAGTAGGCTAACTGCCCGTTGCCCAGCCGGAGTCAATAAAGATTAACTTGAGGATAAAGTAGAAAATCATACAGAGGATAGCACCGGCCGGGATAGTAATCGCCCAGCCAGCAACGATATTCCTCATCGTTTTCAAATTCAAAGCATTGATCCCACGGGCCAAACCGACACCCAGCACCGCACCAACCAGCGTATGTGTCGTCGAGATAGGCAAGCCGATAGGCAAGACAGACGCACCCAGAATGGTAATCGCTGCTGCAAACTCAGCTGAAAAACCACGACTTGGTGTCAACTCGGTAATTTTTTCACCGACCGTCTTGATCACCTTCCAACCCCAAGTCGCCAATCCAATGACAATTCCAATTCCACCCAGCAACAACATCCAGGAAGCCGTGGTTGATTCCGGCGAAATGGCATTCTCCTTGACCGCCTGATAAGCGGCTGAAAGTGGACCGATCGCATTGGCCACGTCATTCGAACCATGAGCAAATGCAACCAGACATGCAGTAAAGATCTGCAACACACTAAATATTCTTTCTACCTGCCGCAATTCATCAGAGTCGGTATTGGTTGTAATATTATCCAGCGCTTTATCCTGAAGCGCCTCAACATCTACCAACAACTCTCTTGCACGATCCTGAATTTCATCAGTTGAGTTATTTCTAACCCGCTGAAGATGCTTAATGGTCTTCGCAAGCGACCTTGAAACGTCTGCGTCAAGGACTGGATTTTTCACAGAATCTGAACTGGTTTGAGGTGACTGTGTTTTCGCCAACGCCAATTTAGTCACGACGAAACCTAGGACACCGAGCACCACCGCTACGGCGACAACCGCCAACGTAAAACCCGGATCATCTGGATTCATCTCCAACTTCTTCCAAAGCGGCTTCAGTCCTTTGTAGGAGGTCAATCCTGTCATCACAAACATCAGAACGAAAACAAGTTTCGGCGCAACCTGTCGCGCCGCGGCCACCGGATCCCGTTTGTAAAACACCGTCTTCAGTAGGACCCCAAAAACGACATAGGCGACAACGGCTGATATTAATGGCGAAACGACCCAGCCCGCACTAATGAGGCCTACCTTATCCCACAACACGCCATTGAAACCTAACGCAAGGGCACCGAATCCTACGACGGCTCCAACAATGGAATGGGTCGTTGAAACTGGCCACGACATATAAGTCGCAATTAATAACCAGGTACCCGCCGCCAATAACGCCGCAATCATCCCGCACGCTAAAATAAAAGGGGCTTGATCTGCCGGATACATCGTAGAAATATCCGTTGGATCGAAAATTCCTTTTCGGACCGTTTTTGAGACATTGGAACCAACGATATAGGCGCCGGCGAACTCAAAGATTGCGGCCAGAATCACCGCTCGTCGAAGTGTCAGCGCGCCCGACCCCACTGAGGTTCCCATCGCATTGGCAACATCGTTAGCGCCGATGTTCCAGGCAACATAAAAACCGCAAATAAGAATCAAGCCGATTAAAACAAATTCAGCACCCATGATGGCGAAACGGCCTTATATAAAGCAAAAGATTAATTATTTTCCAACACACACAAAAACAGATACGACGCTAACCAATGTGAGAACGCTTTACTTCAGACTCAACGTTTTGAGAATCCGATTCGCAAGATTTTCAGAATCGTTCGCCAGGCGACTCAGCACCCGCGTGACTCGCATCCAAAGATGAAACTCGCCAGTCGAAAAATCGGTGTCGTGAGCATAGATCTTTTTCAACAACTGCAACTGGACGACGTCGGCTTCGTGCTCTGCCAATGCTGTCTCTTTCGCGAACCCGCGAATTCGCTCAGCTTCAACGCCTCCAAACCCAGACTCAATCAACTCATCCATTTGGTTGATGATGGACGCACAGATTTCACACGCCTTAATGTTAAACCCGACAAATTTATCGAAATCTTCGACAAGGTCTTCCGGGAAGGGCAAACGCTTAAGAGTAAGTACTTTGCAAACATCCTCAGCTGTGTCCGCAAGACTATCTTGAAGCGACAGAATTTCTAAAACTTCAGCTCGATCGATTGGCATAAAGAATCGCTTCAACAAACGCTCTCGTATATCAGCTTTAATCTGATCCGCCTCGTGCTCCAGCTCCGAAACCTCATGAGAGAGTTTATCGAGGCTCTCAAAATTGCCGGCCTTTACCGCGTCCAGTGCTTCGGCCATCTTGGCCACACACTTATTTACCTGCTCCATATGAAGCTGAATTTGACTGAAAGGCGAACGTCCAAATAGCTTGCCGATTGTGCTCATAGGTTCTACCGATGAAGAATTGCGTTAACTTGGAGTGTGATGATATGTTTAAGATTTCCTCATTTCCAGTGGGGTCGATTGATAAACAAGCAAGACTCTGAGTTTTGTTAGAATACGCAGAAAATTCCATGAAAATTACGCCTCCAGCCTCTTAAATCACTTCGAGAACTGCCAAAATTGACTTAGAACTGTGCTTCGCAACCTGCCTAGGCTGACAATTTCAACTATTTTTGTCGCGACTCCAGAACTGAGGCTATGACTTCTGCCTGACCAGCTTTCAAAGAAAAGTAATATGAAAATTACACGTGCAGCGCGCCGGTTAATGCTGGGATACTTCATTCTGCATCTCCTCACTGCCTTACTCTTCATTTTCGTGCTCTCTCGAATCGTTCGAAATCAAAAAATTGACTACATCGAATCCGAAATGCAATCCGTTGCTTACATGCTCGCCGGACACATTGAAGATCTTGAAAACGGCATCCAAGACGAGGCGCTGGTCGATCATTTAAAACGCCTCGGAAATCTTACTAACATGCGTTTCACACTGATCACTGCCGATGGGACCGTGGTCGCAGACTCGGTCAAAGGAACCGAGGAAATCGGACCCCACGGTACTCGTGAGGAGGTGCTAATTGCAAAAAATGAGGGCTGGGGATTTTCCCAAAGATACAGTGATACTTTGCGAGTCAATATGATGTACGGTGCACAGCGGATCGATAACGCTAACCGAGACATCGATTGTTACATCCGCGTCGCCAGTGAAAGCAACGAGATCAACCAAGAGATTTTAGAAATCCAAACGTTCGTCTGGGTATTTGCCTTGATTTTGAGCGTACTCACCTCCGGGCTGATGGCATTGTTTTCGATGCGAAGCATGCAACCCCTTTCTGCTTTTGCCCAGGCAACTCGGCAGGTCAGTATCGGTAAGTATGACACCGACTTAGCAATCCGCGGGCGCGACGATGAATGGGGAGATTTAAGCGAAGCATTTGAGCAGATGCAGACTGAGCTCAATCGACGTGAGCAACATTTACTCCAGAACAGCCAACGGCTTGAGGCGGTTCTTTCGAGCATGATCGAAGGAGTCCTTGCGATCAAACCGTCAGGCGAAGTGATGCTGGCCAATGGCGCCGCCTGCCGAATGCTTAAACTGACGCATCCGGAAATCTTCGGAAAAAAACTATTGGAGATTGTAAGGATTCCCGAACTTGCTCAGGCAATTGAAAAGACCCAGTTACAGCGAACCTTTTCTAAAACTGAATTTAAAACAATCTCGGGCTCCCAAAGAACGCTCAAGGCTCGTGTTTCCATTCTGGCCAACGAAGAAAAACCCGGGGTCGCCATCGTTCTTCATGATGTCACAGAATTAAGACAACTCGAAACGATGCGTCAGGATTTTGTCGCCAATGTCTCTCATGAATTAAAGACACCACTCGCATCAATTAAAGCTTACGCCGAAACATTACGACTCGGAGCCCTCCACGACAATGAAAAAAACATGCAATTTGTCGAACAAATCGAATTTCAAGCTGAGTTACTAAACCAACAAATCCTCGACTTACTCCAGCTTGCCCGCGTAGAATCAGGAAAGAAAACATTCACAATTACTGATTTTGAAATCAATCCAATCTGCGAGGCTTCTTATCAACAGTTCGCGGAAATAGCAGCCGAGCGAAAACTGGACTTCCAGCTTAACCTTACCCAGCCCAGTCCAGTCATCAGCGCGGATATGAAATCGATTGAGACAATCGTGAAAAACCTCGTTGTCAACGCAATTCACTACACCCCAGAAAATGGTTCCATCACCATTGCGACCTACAACAAAAATGACTCGGCTGTTATCGAAGTCAAAGATACGGGAATTGGAATCGCCCAAGACCAGCAAAAACGTGTCTTTGAGCGATTCTACCGAGTCGACAAAGCAAGATCTCGAGACATGGGAGGTACCGGACTGGGACTTGCAATTGTAAAGCACCTGGCCCAGTCCAACGGTGGTTCAGTCCATCTTGAGAGCCGATTGGGCAAAGGTAGCTGCTTTGAAATTCATCTACCTTTAAAAACCAGTTAGCACTAAAAAATCAAGTGCTTACTCTTTGCGGAACTGCTGCAAAAGTGATTTAGCCTGATTCAACTTTATCAAGCCGCCCAGCCAGCTCACTTCTTTTTTGGTGATTCAGTATTTCGCATTACTTCAGCCAAATCTCCCTGTATGACTAAATTCAATGGAGAACTTGCAATCGCAAGAGTATTTTCAGCAACGGCGATCGCTTGAATTTGAACCGGCCCTCGGCCAAGCAATTCAGCAGGCACAGAAAATTCAGCATTTCGCCCCGCCTTTTTCATCAACGTCCGACCATTGTGCCGCAACTCAATTGATTCTCCTGTCGTAGCTTTCGCTGTGACTTTGATATTGTCGGTATCCCGATATTCGGTTTGCTCCGCTTGCAACTCAACCGAATCGCCTCGATTGCTAACCTCTAATGGCAGCACCACACGTCCTGTCGTTTGAACAAGATCGTTGGCGATCGCTACAAACCTTAGCTCATGGTAACCGTCTTGCAGGTTGCGAGTGTCAAGCTCTATTTCCGACACGACGGGCGTTTGCTGCACCAACCGGCCATCGAGATACAAAAGTAGTCCTCCAGCTTTAACCGGAGAGTTTTCAACGTCGACCGAAAACTTCAATTTCCCCTTTACCGATTTCTCAAAACTCGACGGAGTAATTTTGATTTTTGGTTCGACCGCCCAGGGACTGCATAACGCATCGCCGACGATAATGGTCTGAAACGGACCGCTCACCGACTGATAAAAAGCCTCCGCCATTGAGCAGCCGCGAGCATAATGAACGTGAATCATTGGGTGTGGAAACTTCGCTTGCACCGCATAAGGTTCCACCACCGTCCCGCTGCTACCGGCGGCACCGTATTTTAAAAACTGACTACACTTGGTTTGTCCAGCGCGATGAAACATCCCGCCAAAACTCGTTAAATTGTCACAAAAAGCGCCCGGCAGAATCTGACTCCCCGAAGCAGCCCAATCGAAACCCGGAGTGCCGCAGGTAAGCCCAATAATATCCAGGGCTTTCACTGGAACTCCTGAAGTTACCGTTTTTGTTTTAAATCCCATCGCCTCTAGCTGAGTGATCGCTGACTTAAAGTTTGGCTTTCGCGTGGTTGAGCGAACATCTTTGGTATCGGTAAAGTAAAACGTGCCCTCCGGCTGGGTCCCATCGGCTTTGATCGACCGCTGCAATTGTTCAACTGCCTGTTTTTCAGTGATACCGAAATTTCGTGTCACCGACAAAATGGTCGATAAAAAATATTGATCTCCCTGACCCCGCTCCTTGTTTAGCATTCCGTTTGCGGCCCACTTATATTTGTTTTTGAACCCATGAGTTGGTGCAGAGACAAAAGGAACATCAGGAATACGATCCACGATTCCGCGAAATAGCGGATCGTCCTTCACTCGCTCGAAAGCTAAATCGGATTGGGTATATTTCTGAAATGACCATCCCTGCCGTAGTGCAACGATTAGCCAGTCGGTTGCTTTTGCGGCATCACCAAGCTTTCCATAAAATTTCGCCAACCAATAGCTAATCGCCAACTGCGATGGATTGCGATCTCTAAATTCACCGAGCTTTGTGATTGCTTCTCGATAATCCTCTTCATTATCTGATTCAATCAAATTAACGACAGCCTCAAACTCCGCTTGGCGTTCACCTGAAAATGGCGAGCGAAGCAATTTTTCAGTTGCTTGCCGATAGTATCGATTGGACTCAAGCAACATATAGGCCGGTTGATCTCGTATCGCTGGGCCGGCAAAAAATGTAAGTGACGTGATCGATGCGTTCGGATTAAACAACTGCGGAGGCACGTTTTCCTGCCCCTGCGCCTTAAGTAATTCTAATAACTTCGTTCGATGCTCATTAACAATGATCGTTGTTGGAAAATCAGACGAGTAGACAACATAATCGATCTGTCCGACCAATTTTCGACGCTGAATCTCTTTCAACAATGGTTCTAAAATCTGTGTTTTGAACTGTGACCATTGGATTATCTCTCGGTCGGGAACATCCGCCAAATAAATGACATTACTCTGAGGAATCCCCCGACCATGGATATAATGATTTGCCAGTAACTTCGAAGAGGCTGAATCGGCATTTACAATGAGAATCAGATTCTCGGCCCCGCCACCGGCAAAAGCGGAAACAGGCAGCGTACATAACGTTAATCCCAACCCAATGAAAACAAAGGCGGCGAGGCGGTAAGCCCTCCTGATAATTGAATTCAGGATGCGATAGCGTTGCATTTCGTTCTACGTTTCCGTTCAAGGGTTTGACAATCTAGTTAACTACATTCATTTAACAGCATGCGCAATTTCAAGTCGAAAAACTCCGTCACTGGCGAGGCCCCGACCAATCAAGTTGACGCAACCGGGCATCGAATGCCCAGTACAATTGTTAATTTATCTTAACCAAATGAATCGAGCCAAAATTGAAGTAGCGAGAACCTCGAGGTTTACCACCGTTATAGCAAAATCACGAACCGCTCATTTGGCAGGAAAAAAACAACCATTTTCCCTATAAACGACCGAATCCACCCCCTGCCCTTTTATTCCAGTCACTCAAATCTCCACCCCCGCCACAGTTCGGTCGAGCCATCTTTGCAGGCTCAAATATTAAGGTGATGTGAAGAATTCCGCATATTAAGAAATCCTAACCCACGCCCCGATTCTGCTTGTTACCTTCTCCAGAATAAATCTGAGACTTAACTCAGGTGTGCCCAATTTAACCTCTACCTTTTATCGGAAAGACAGATGAATCGAACAGTTTTGAGCTTAGTCTTGTTGACGTCTTTGCTTGCATTGGCTGCGGGCTGCGGAAATCCAAAAACGGCTAAGCCCGCCAATTCAGGAACTACTCCGGGTGCCACCAAAAGTGATAACGCCAGCCTTTCAGGGAATATAACGATTGAAGGCTCAAGCACTGTTGAGCCCATTTCGAACCGAGCGAAAGAAAAGTTCAATGGTAGTTTTCCAAACGTCAATATTTCCGTTAGCGGCCAGGGAACTGGCAATGGATTTAAAGCTCTCGGCGCCAAGGAATGTGATGTCTCTGATGCTTCCCGACCAATCAAGCAAAAAGAGTTAGACGTCTGTAAAGCGGCCGGCATCAACTTCTACGAAGTTCCAGTTGCCTACGATGGATTGACAATCGTCGTTAACAAGGAAAACGACTTCGTCAATGAGCTTACCGTTGAGCAACTCAAACAAATTTTCCGCGAAGATACGGCTGCAAAAACCTGGAAAGAAATTAACGATGCCTGGCCCGATAAACAAATCGCCATTTACGCCCCGGGAATTGCTTCGGGAACGCATGATTACTTTGTGGAAGTAATCGGCAAAAAAGACGGCAAGGGACTTCGTGCTGACGAACAAACCATGCTGAGCGAAGACGATAAAGCACTTGTAACGGGTGTCAAAGGCGACAAATTCGCGATCGGGTTTTTTGGATTCTCCTACTACGATGCCAATAAAGATGAATTGAAAGCTGTCTCCATCGTCAACCCTGACTCAAGCAAGGCCGTCGCCCCAAGCATGGCTTCAATTGAATCGGGAGAATACGCTCCCTTCAGTCGACCGCTATTTATCTACGTCAATTCAGAATCTTACCAGCGAGCCGAGGTAAAAGAATTCGTTGATTATTACCTCGATAACATTGTCGACATCGTTAAGGACGCCAGTTACGTTCCGCTTCCCGCAGACGTTTACGCTTCCGCAAAAGCGCACATTGTCAAAGATCTTTCCGGATCCCATTACTTAGATTCGGAAGGGAACAAGCGAGACGGTGCGGTCACCGAGGTTTACGTAGAAGAGAACCTCCCCGAATAAGATCCCACCGCTTTATGGGGGAGACCATCTCCCCCTTGTTTCAACCTTCCAAATTTTTGAAGATCCCGCATGAGCGACCAATCACTTGGCCAAGGCGAACTCCTAGCCCCATCCGCCAGTCCGCGGCGCGAACTCCGACCTCGGTCTTCGAAGTCGAGTAAGCGCTGGCAGGCGGTCGTGGTAACGGGCCTCGTCTTCTGTGCCTTGGTCTCTGTGTTTACAACGATCGGTATTATCGTGATGCTGGTAGTGGAATCTTGGGGATTCTTTGCGGATGACCAAATTGAAATTTGGAAATTTCTAACCGGAACTAAATGGACGGTTGGGCAAACACAAGGTGAACTCAGTTACGGTATTTGGCCGCTGTTATCGGGTACGCTGCGTATCACTGGAATTGCGATGATGATCGCGCTTCCCATGGGTCTTATCTCTGCGATTTATTTAAGCGAATATGCCTCAAAACGAATCCGCTCTCTACTTAAGCCCACCCTTGAAATCCTGGCAGGTATCCCAACGGTTGTCCTGGGGTTTTTCGCGGTAAAGTTCATCACGCCTTATATGCTTGAACCGTTGGGCGACTTTAAAACATTTAACGCCACCTCGGCAGGAATTGCGGTTGGTATTTTATGTATTCCTCTGGTCACCTCCCTTGCCGAAGACGCCTTGCAAGCTGTCCCTAACCGCCTTCGCGAAGGTGGATACGGTCTCGGAGCAACTCGATTGGAAGTCACTTTAAAAGTTGTTGTTCCGGCGGCATTATCCGGAATTATCTCAGCATTTCTATTGGCTCTGGCGCGTGCGATTGGCGAGACGATGGTCGTCGCCCTTGCCGCTGGCAGTACTCCCACCTTGACGCTTGACCCGCGAATGCCCTCGCAAACCATGACGGGCTTTATCGTGGAAACCTTCAAGAGTGAATCTGTGGTTCCCGGTACGTTGAGTTATTTTTCAATTTACGCGGTTGCCGCCGTGTTATTTCTAATCACTTTTGGAATCACCTTGATTGGCCAGATCATCCGAATGAAATATCGGGAGGTCTACGACTGATGAAAGATCCGATTAACGAACCTCGTGAATATAGAAATGATGCACGGCGGAAAATGTTCAGCAGTTCATTTTCCGTTACCTGCCTGCTTGTATCCAGTCTCGCGATTGTTGTCTTGGCAACGCTCCTACTCTCAATTTTCTCGACAGGTGGCGGTTGGTTGAGCGCTGAAATGTTGACCGCCAGCCACCGCGAAAACAATCCGGAAGAATCAGGCATCGGACAGGCGATTATTGGCTCGCTCGTCATCTGCACAATCTGTGGTTTAGCTGCTTTACCGATTGGTGTGGGCACCGCTATTTTCCTCGAGGAATTTAAACCAAAAAATCGATTCCTAAGAATGCTGCACGGTTTGGTTCAACTTAACATCAATAATTTGGCGGGCGTGCCTTCCATCGTATATGGAATCCTGGGACTGACCGCATTTGTCTACATGTTTGGTGCCTTCAGTCCAATCCGGGTTAATGATCAACCAGACTATGAAATTGGGGCAACCTATTCTTACCAAAC
>JAPOIJ010000293.1 GCA_029979005.1 Planctomycetota bacterium
CCCTACTTTCTTAGTGCATACTGTTTTGCGAGCTCTTCAGACGCTCGATGTATCTGGCAAATCGCCTGCGGCTTAAATCAAATGCAGTCCCGTCCTAAGCCTGTATTCGCGCAGATCGACAGACAATTGGGAAAATAATGGAAACTATTTAGATAGCCAGCCCGTTAGTTTTGGCTCATCAGAATTCGACGCCTCAACCGGTAGCTGTCGCAGTTACACAAAAGATAAAAGAGGAGGCAACAAAATTTACCCCCACGTTTATCAGGCAGCTGGAGAAAACAAAGAGCGCTCGGCATTACCGTTGAGATACCTGTTTCTCGGTCGAACCATTTCCAGCCTGTTCGGAGACAGCACTGTCACTCCCGAGCAAACGTTTCGCTTCGTCAATGAGAAATTGATGATCCATAAATGGTTGGTAGCTAATATCCTGCCAACGAATCTTCCCCATGCCATCAATTAAAAACGTTCCGTGAAGCGGTTGGTTTTCAAAATCATCGAAAGCGCGAAACTGCTTAAATATTTCATGCTTTGAATCAGACGCTAGACGGATTGGCGAACCTGTACCAGCATCTTCGATTGACTTCAGCAAACCGTTTTGATCATCGGTGCTGATTGCGATCATCTTGACGCCAATCTTCTCAAAATCAGCAACCCTTGGCCCGAACGCCTGAAGTTGTTCTGCACAATGGAGGCAGCCATGGCCGAGATAAAAAATCGCGATGTACGGTTGCCCAACAAAATCGTCCGACCCTACCGTCTTATTCTCCGAGTCAGTCAAACTCCACTCCGGCGCTGGCGACGGGGACCAACGAAAGGGGCCAAGAGACTCCAGCGGGGGTCGAAATCCAATGTCAACTGCGGGTCCAATTTCCTTTTTCCATCGTTTACCAATACCAAGCTCCATTGAAACAGGGGCCAATCGGTTGAATAAAGGAATATCAAGATCCATCGAACCTGAAGTGTCGCGTAGTTTTTCAAAAGATTCCTGGGCTAATTCGTTGTCGCCATTTTGAAATTGAAGATAAACAAGCCGAGCAAGCGGGATTACTTCCGACGGACGGCGCTTTACCTGCTCCGCTATTTTCTCAAGCCCCTTTTCGGACTCGCCCGAAAGAAACTGCAACTCACCTAACCAGCTGACATCTTCGCCTGTGGCTGACTCTAATTTTTTTAAGCCCTCAGCATATTCCTCGTTAGCAACTAACTCGTAACCTTCGATTGCTAATTTTGCTTTATTTAGCCGATCCAATTTTTGTTTATTCTTGGAAGCCTTGTCCTTGGCTTGTTTCAGATGAAGTTTCGCTTTTTTCTCGTCAAACTTCTCATCTTTCGGTCTCGGAGGTGCGTCAGCACCGCGATCAAGGGATGCATTAAGTCTCTTAATCTGCTTCTCTAGGTCTGATTTTTCATTTTCAGCTACTTCAACCAACTCGCCTAAATCACGTTTCGTTTGAGCCACTAAATCAAGGTTGTCGATCATTGCCGCCGAACAACCTAGAAGCCGCAACGTTTTGAGTTGCTCGGATGGGTTCGAAGGAACCGAAAGAACGCTCGATTGACACAGCTCAACCGCATCTTCGAAAAGCTGATATTCTCGTAAAATTTGCAGTAGGCGTCGCCTGCCGTAACTTGCGCTTCCACCATTTTTGGCGAGTGTATTGTATTTTGGGTGACGCGGTAATTGAGTCATGTTCACCGCTAAATCCATCGCGTCCCTCGCTCGACCCACGAAAGATAAATTGCGAATCAGCCACTCATTATTGTGCGCAAAATTATTGATCTCATCAGGCATCACCCGGTCCCGCATCATGTGAGCGTGGTCAACACGAGCTGAGGCTTCTTGTTGATAGACCGCATCTTCGTAGCGTTTGAGGCGCGAATAAATGTGCCCCGGCATATGCCACATATGAGCAATACTGGGCCCGGCAACACCGCAACGGGCAGCCGCCTGGACGGCATTTTCAGGGTGCCGGTAATCCCACAGATGGATCATGTAATGATGCGATGGGTGCAGTGGCTCCACTACCAAAATGTCTTCAATGAGTGAGTTCAACGAGACATAACTACTAATCGGTGTGCCTTCACGAGCGTTGTGCCAAATACGATGAGCAACAAACGCCTTTGCCTCCAAGTCGTCAGGATATCTGATGACAATGGACTCAAGATCTTTTAAATAATTCTGCGCTCGCTTTTTCTTGTCTTTCTCTTTATCAGAGAAATATTTATCGAGCGACTGGATATAGAGTTTTTCACGCTCGGAAACGGATTCAATCCTAGCTACCGCTTCTTTAATAAAACCCTGCGACCTCTCACGCTTTGAATAGGCCGCCATGGCAGCCCCCCAATAAGCCATTGCACAATCTTCATCCAGCGCAGCTGCCTGACGAAAGGATCGTTCCGCTTCAAGATACCAAAACCCGTGTAGCTGCCCGATTCCCTGTTCAATAAATGCCTGCGCTTCTTTCGAATCGGTCGTTACGGGAAAATGTACGTTTCCAGTCCCTCCCATCAAATAAGCACTTTGCCTCGGTCCTTCATTGAAAGCCTCGCCGTGAGTTGAATGCCCTTCAAGGACTTCCTTCAAAGATTTTTCAACATCTTCGTCAACACTGGTAGTTTCGGCGGTTTCCGCGTTCGGCGTTTTCGACTCGTTTTGAACGGCCAATGCGTTACTGGAGAAGAAACTAAAGATTGCCAACGCCATCATCGAACTCAACATTGAAAATTTTTGTCGATCCAATAACTGGCAGAAGTTCATCAGAATGCATCCTTGGAAACGGCTACAGAAAAAAAATTGCTTCGGGCTTAAAGACCCGATTGTAACCTTAAACAGTCACTTCATGAACAACTCCCCGTCATTATCTGCTGTAACTATGGAGTGGAATTCATGTTTCGTGTCAAATTCCACGGACAAAACCTATTCTGACGGTGAAATCGGTAAATTAACACGATAGGATGACCACTCATAGAAAGCCGTAGATTTCCATTCGCGATCTGCAAAACCATTGCCATATCAAGAATTAGCAGTAACTTCGTAACAAAACAATGAGAAGCAAAAGATTAAATCACAGGTCGCTCTCCGTTACGCCGATTACCAGAAAAATGCTCTCCAACTGAGCAGGAAAATAATAACTACGACTCAAGTTCATACAATCAACCCGCACCCATCAAAATTTCCATGACCAATCACTGGTCGCCAAGTTCCTGGCGAAAAAAAATCATC
>JAPOIJ010000240.1 GCA_029979005.1 Planctomycetota bacterium
GTGAGGCAGGAATGATCTCCTGTAGTTTTGGACCCTCCGTCTGCGCAAATTCAGTAGGGGACCGCTCATTTTCTGGGGTTAGCAAAGCTGTCGATCACTTTTGCGCGCCCGACGGCAAGCCGATCAATATGGTTTGGCTTCGGAATGGTACCACTTTCATGAACAGTGTCGTCGCCATGTTTGGCAAAGCAATCGGCGGCAATCGTGGTGAAGGATTTGAAACGGTCATTCCTATGCTACTCGACGCCGCTCCCGACTGCGGCGGCATCATGGCACTCCCCTTCATGGACGACGAGCCCGGCATCAATGTCCAGCGCGGTGGAACTGCGATGATGATCGGTCTCAACTCAGAAAATGCCACTCCGGGCAATGTAGTCAAAGCCGCTCTCTTGGCAACCATGTTCAACCTTCGTCTGGGTTGCGAAATTCTCGACGGTCAAGGATTCCCGCGAACAGAGTTAGTTCTATCTGGCGGTCTGACGAAAACGCCGGAACTCGCTCAGTTGCTCGCTGATGTTTTTGGCAATCCAGTTACTCTACTCGAAAGCGCTGAAGAGGGAACCGCCTGGGGCGCGGCACTGATGGCGAAATACCGCAGCCAACAACTTGAGGGCTCAGATAACTCCTGGACTGAGTTCCTGAAAGAACACGCGGTAGAATCGCCGACTCAATACCTACCCCAAGCTGCAGCGGTCACGGCCTACGAAAACGTATACCAAAAGTACAAAAAACTGGTGGATGCTCAGCCCATGCTGGATCAAGCCGTCAATTAATCGCCTTACCGTGATATTTCAAAACGATGATCGCACTCGATTTTTGCAGGTCAACCTGCTTTACAACAACGCGAACTGCCTGAATCCCGGTCCTCTGTTTGAGTTCTTCAATCAGCTCTTCCTCGCGATCGGGGTGGAGCATGGCAATATTGTCGTAGACAACTTCATAAGATGCCAACTTAGGCGGCTTTACTTTTTTGGGCTCTGCCACCCGCCACTCGAGGAGATAAGTCGACCCGAAGATAACGGAATTTGTAAGCAGCAATTCGAGATAGGAAGTTTGCTTATTTGACAGCGCATTGATAACAGCCAGCCCAATGACCACAAATAGATAAGTCATATCTTTCACGTCAATTGCATCGGTTCGATACCGAATGATCGCAAAAATTGCGAACAGACCAAGTGCCATCCCCAGCCCTAAATCAAGTTTCTTCAAAGTAAAACAGATGAAGAACACCACTACGTTCATCACCAGAAAGTTAAAAACTTGACGATGATTTTGCTGGTGAAGCCAGTAAGAAACTCCGACGACAAGATAAAGGAATACAAGATTAATCGTGAGCCGTACGATCAGTTTGTAAATATCATCATCAAAAATTGGAACATCAAGGAATTCCATCAGCTTCACGTTTCTCCGGCCACAAGCGGCTAAAAGACCATTCAATCAAAAATTGCGACTACTACTTATCGCGATGCAGTAACCGATTAAGTCCATTCCATCGGTCTGCAATCATAGCTGATGACAGCTGAGAAAAAACATCAGGTCGCTGCGGATAAGATGCAAAAAGTAAAAATTACCCCTCGCGACCCGCAATATACTAATAAGGCGGGTGTAAAAAATGACAGCGAGATTCTCAGCAGCAAGGGGCACGCGTTCAACCTCAATTGAAATCAGTCTAGCCCGAAAGACAGCGCTTGAATTCTCGCACAACCCGCTTGGTATCCCCCGCGGCACTCATTGCACCACTAACGGCAACCCGCCGCGCGCCTGATTCAATAATTCTTGGTAGGTTTTCAAGTGTAACTCCACCTATCGCGAACATCGGAAGTCTAATCTCCGCAGCCACCTCGCTTACCAATTCAAGCCCGACATGTTTTTCAAAGTGTTTTGTCGTCGAAGGAAAGACTGGCCCAACGCCAATGTAATCCGCACCTTCTAACACCGCCTCTCGCGCTTGTACCAGCGAATGAGTTGAAACACCAATCAACTTCGAAAGGCCAACAACCCGTCTGGCTTCTCCCACGGTTAGATCATCCTGACCTAAATGAACGCCGTCCGCTCCCGCAGCCTTCGCTAGATCAGCCCGATCGTTCATAATGAATGCTGTATCGCTACCGCGAGTCAATTCCGAAATTCTTTTTCCAACTGAAACAATCTCGCGGTCTGTACAATCTTTATCTCGCAATTGAATAAGATCGACCCCTGCTTCCACCATTGCCTTAACTTGAGACTCCCATTCGCCTTGAGCGTTGATTAAAGCATAGAGTCTGGCGTCTACGAGTTCACGCCGCCCAAATAGCGTTGCGTATAATGATTTCTCCAATGAATAGCACCGATACCGAATTTGCTCGACTTTTTTGGAAACATCGATATCAAGTAACTTTGAAAACTCCTCAATGGTTCGGAGTCCTTGTTGGGCCCGAGAAAAATTTGCTTTGATCGTTCCAGCAATACCCTCATCCCGCTCGTCGATGAAATCAAAATTCGCGCGACCGTCTGGTTCGTTCCCCCCCGTTCTTTGATATTCACTCGGCAACTCGATTTCAGTACCAACATCTCCAAGGGTGTCTCTCGCACGCATCCTTTGAGAACGATCGATCCCTTTGCCCGCCGCAGCTAAATCATGCCGTAAACGTTTCAACTCCACTGATAAAAACTCATCATCGCACGCAAGCCGGACATAGTCCTCAACAACACGCAAACCTTCGTTTGTCCGGTTGAATGCCGCATCCAAGATGCGAAATAAAGAAAATTCAGAATGTTTATCGTTCATTTTTTTGAGCAAAATCTGCCAGTTTGACACCTCGAAAGCTCGATTTGTCAGTAAGCAGAAACGTGAGGATGATAATAATTAGAACTGAAAAAAAGTTTTTTCGTTGGAACCGGTCACTCGAAAATCGGAGCATCTCAATTTGATAGCGGTTTCAAAGGCATCAAAAACGAGTGAACGCCAGTTCAAAACTAAACCAAATACCGAGAATTTACGTATAGATCATAGGCAAACGGTCATCGCTAGTCCCCCTTAGAATCCCCCGAAACCTGTTTTTTGATTGAGATTGACCTATTTTGCGTCCAGATTGATACTTAATTGTCACGGGGAACCTCGACTGGCAGATTTTATCGCCACACCGTTGTTTTCCGGTGGTATTTTTCATTGAAAGCTGGAGATCACCCATGCGTTGGGGTCCATTATTGCTGTGTAGCTGGCCCGGATTGCCGGGCCTCTGGTGTAAAGGCCGTTGGTCTTCACTGTTTGCAGCAATTGGATTCTCAATCCTGTTGAACATTGCGTTGGTTTCCAGTTTTTTATGGAAGTGGTCCCTTGGTGAAGCATTCCCGCTAATCGCCTGGCCGGTGATTTGTTTAATTTGGGCCGCAACGGCTTTAGTTTCGTATAACCGCTTGACTGACTTGGTGGCAGTTCCAACGACCGACACGGTTGCCTCCACCGAGCGGCCTGACACCTTGTTTATTCAAGCACAACACGAATACTTAAAGGGGCACTGGGGAGAAGCTCAGACTTTATTAAATCGTCAAATTGAACAGCACCCGCGAGACATCGAATCCCGGCTATTACTAGCGACGTTGTTTCGGCATTCGCGGAAGTTAGATCAATCCCTTCAGCAACTTAAAGAAATTAGACGTTTTGACGAATCGGTAGAGTGGAACTTTGAGTGCGAACGAGAAGAAGAATTAATTCGAGAGATTATTTCAACGCAAGACGAGGAAAAACTCGAACATTCCTCAACGTTAGAGGCAAACAAAAAAAATGAGTGGTCTGATGCCGCTTAATACAAACTCAATAATCACGTATAATCGAAACGCAACGAAAATCACCAACTAATAAAAACGACTTTCAGATTTTGAAATCTGGATAATCGATAGATTAGGACGAGGAACAGATATATGTACGAACGCTTTACAGATCGAGCAAGAAAGGTCATGCAACTGGCCAACCAAGAGGCTCAGCGTTTCAATCACGAATACATCGGAACCGAGCATATGCTTCTCGGTTTGGTAAAAGAAGGCACGGGTGTTGCCGCCAATGTCTTGAAAAATCTTGATGTTGACCTTCGAAAAATTCGCTTGGAGGTAGAGAAGTTAGTTCAGAGTGGTCCAGAAATGATCACGATGGGAAAACTCCCCCAAACCCCGCGAGCTAAAAAGGTCATCGAATACTCGATGGAAGAGGCTCGCAATCTCAATCATAACTTTGTTGGTACCGAGCACGTTCTATTAGGACTTCTTCGTGAGCAAGAAGGAGTCGCTGCACAAGTACTTATGAATCTCGGGCTCAAACTCGAAGAGGTTCGTGAAGAAGTTCTCAATCTCCTCGGAAACGGTCTTGAAGGAGGGGAAGGCTCGGAACGTGGGGGCCGCGAGAGTTCAAGTGGCAGTGAAGGCAGCGAACGAAAGCAGGGTGGAAAATCGAAAACCCCCGCGCTCGATAGCTTCGGAAGAGACCTGACCGAATTAGCAAAACAAGGCAAATTGGATCCTGTTATTGGTCGCTCCGAAGAGATCGAGCGTGCCATTCAGGTTCTATGCCGTCGAACTAAAAACAACCCAGTCCTTCTCGGTGAAGCCGGAGTTGGAAAAACAGCGATCGTGGAAGGTTTCGCTCAGCTAGTGGTTTCCGGGGAAGTTCCTGAAATCTTAGCCGAAAAACGAATCGTGGTTCTGGATCTAGCGATGATGGTTGCCGGAACTAAGTATCGCGGACAATTTGAAGAACGCATCAAAGCGGTAATGAATGAGGTCCGTCGTGCCAAGAACACGATTCTGTTCATCGACGAATTACACACACTAGTCGGAGCCGGCGGGGCAGAGGGGGCAATCGATGCCGCCAACGTACTTAAACCTGCTCTCGCGCGTGGAGAAATTCAATGCATTGGAGCAACAACGCTCGACGAGTACCGCAAGTACATTGAAAAAGACAATGCACTGGCTCGTCGATTCCAAGAGATCATCGTTGAACCTACTTCCAATGAAGAGACCATCGAAATTCTGAAAGGCCTTCGTAAGCGATACGAAGAACACCATCGGGTTCAGATCACCGACGATGCCGTTGCCTCAGCAGTTGATTTGTCCAGTCGTTACATTACCGGTAGATGTCTTCCGGATAAAGCTATTGACGTCATCGACGAAGCGGGTGCACGTGTCCGATTACGTACAATGAGTCGTCCACCAGATCTGAAAGAAATCGACGAAGATATCGAGCGTCTCAACAAAGA
>JAPOIJ010000287.1 GCA_029979005.1 Planctomycetota bacterium
AGACCTCTGCAATAAAGAGATCACCAGCAAGGGGTTGTTTGTTTTTGGATTCTTGATCGAGGCCAAGTGAAGCCGTGGTGATCAACAGTTGATTCATTTTTGGTCCCCCAAAGGCGCAGGCTGTTGGAGCGCTCACTGGAACCTCGACGCGTTCAGTGATCATTCCCTTGGAAGGGTCAATTCTGGCCACACAGTTGCCACCCCAAAACGCTACCCACAGATGATCGTCAGTATCGATTGCCATTCCGTCGGGAAACCCCAAACCTTCGGGGGATTCGAAAATAATTTGACGATTCTCAATTTTTCCGGTTTCCGGTTCGTAGTCAAACCTGAAGATATTGCGAGTGGGTGAATCGATGAAATACATAAAACGCGAATCCGAGGACCAGACAATTCCATTGGAGACACCGATATTGGATCCTAGTCGTTTAACGGTCTCTCCATTCGTCTCCAGCGAATAGAGAGAGCCTGTGAACTGTTCCATATGGTTTTCGATACGCATGGTGCCCGCCCAAAATCGACCCTGAGGGTCGCATTTTCCGTCATTGAAACGGTTTTCTGTGCGGTCGGATTCCGGGTCGGCGACAAGCGAGATTTCCTCGGTGGCGAGATCAAATCGGGCAAATCCATTTTCAAGTGCCAGCATTAAGCCACCGGACTGACGGGTCACAACAGTTCCAGGCATGTAGTCGAGTTGCCACGTGCGATTTTGGCGGGAAGCGGGGTCGAACAAATGAAGTTTTTTTTCAATGATGTCAATCCACCAGTAGGCGTTTCTTTCCGGGTCCCATAGCGGTCCTTCACCCAGGGTTGAATGAATTTTCAGAGCATGGCTCGCATTGCTGGTTGGCGTGGACATAAACGGCCCGATTAAAAGTTAGGTGTCGCGGATATTTAGATTTAGTATTCGTTAGGCTACGATTGCGCTGCCGATAAGTTTGGCATGTTTGTAAACTGACGGCTACATAATTTTATGGGATCGTAGGGGATTAGAAGCAGTTTGAGACGCTAATTAAGATTAAGACGTGGTTTTTGATTGAGTAGTTCAAATAGCGGTTTCGAAGACCTGATTTAAACGGCACAATAGAAGTCGAGACGGATCCTGCAACTTTTTTCTAAGCATCGGCAGGGTTGAACGTATGCGGTAACTAATCGTCACAGTCACCGCAGTTAGCGATTTGATTTGATTTGACGCCACCTGTGTTAATAACTTTAGAGAGAGAGATTTCGACGATGAATCCCAAGCGTATATTGATGTTGGTCGGAGATTACGTTGAGGATTACGAGGCCATGGTGCCCTATCAAATTTTGTTGATGGTTGGCTGCCGCGTTGATACCGTCTGTCCGGGGAAAAAATCTGGAGAAACGATCGTAACAGCAATTCACGATTTTGAAGGCGATCAGACCTACAGTGAAAAGCGTGGCCATAATTTCGGAATCAATTTTGATTTCGAAGAAGTTGACGTCAATGAATATGACGGATTGGTAATCCCGGGCGGCCGCTCACCAGAATACTTACGTTTAAATGGCCGAGTGCTGGAAATCGTTGGTCAGTTTTTCGAACGAAATTTGCCGGTTGCCGCGGTCTGTCACGGACCCCAAATTTTGGCGACTGCAAACGTGTTGGCCGGGCGGGAGTGTTGTGCCTACCCAGCCGTTGGGCCGGATGTCACTTCCGCTTCGGGTACATTTGTTGGACCGAATGAAACGTTTGATAATGCCCATGTCGAAGGGAATCTGGTCACGGCGCCAGCATGGCCTGCACACCCCGCATGGATGCGAGAGTTTCTTACGTTATTAGGAATCTCATTTGGAAGTGAAAACTAGGAATTGTCTGGTTAACTTGCAAAGTGACGAGATAGCAAGCGGACTATTTTTTGTTCTTGAATGGCCACTTTTGTACACCTACTCGGTCGGCCCAGACTTGCCACCGGGCGACCATTTCGGCCAATTTTTCAGGGTTCTCTTCCGCCAGATCATTAAGTTCCGTCCGGTCGGCTTGCATATCGTAAAGATGCCATCGCGTAGGTTGGTCCTTTCGATAAGCTGAGACGATTTTCCAGCGACCATCTCGAAGTGCCAGGTTGCCGTGGTGTTCAAATCCCAACGGAGTTGTTCGTTTGATCGGCCTTCCGGTGAATAGAGGAACAAGGCTGATTCCTTCGACGGGTTTGATCTGATGTTCTTTTTTCGGTTCTACTTCAGTGTGATAAGTCGTTGGGTAGGCTATCCCAGCGACATTGAGCAAAGTTGGCATAATGTCAATGAGATGAGCTGGTGTGTCGACGATGGTTCCCTGTTGAGACGAGGCGATGCCGTTAGGCCAGTGGATGATTAAGGGAGAACTGATGCCTCCTTCAAAGCCGTCATGTTTGTAACCGCGAAACGGTGTGTTGGAGACGTTTGCCCAGCCTTGTCCGTATCCCACAAACGTATCTTCGGCGCCCGGCATCGTTTCGGGCCCGGTTCTTACAGGGCGACCGTCTCGGGTTTGCATGGGAGGCCAGATCTTGGTTTGAAGTCCATTTTTCCCCAATGGAGGAAATGATTTGCCGGCGATTTTTTCAGCGTTGGATGCGCGTCCGAATCCTTCAGCACAACCTCCATTGTCCTGAAGGTAGATGATCAATGTGTTGTCATAATCCTGCTGGATTTTTAGTTGATTGATAATTCGTCCAATTCCCTGGTCCATTCGATCAACCATTGCTGCGTAGACTTCCATGCAACGAATGTCCCATTCCTGATTCTTATTCTTGGTCCAGTCGCGTGCGACTGGTGACATTGGCCACGATGAGTCGAGAACTCCAAGCTCGATTGCTTTTTGATATCGTTTCAAGCGGATAGCATCGAAACCTTGGTCGTAAAATCCGTCGTATTTTTTTATGTCTTCCTCGGGGGCATGCATGGGCCAGTGTGCGGAAGTGTACGACACATACATGAAAAACGGATCGTCTTTGGAGGAAGCTTCATGGTCCTTTAAAAATTGAATAGCATTGTCGTTAATTGCATCGGTGTAGTAATAATTGTCGACTTGATATTCAGGGTCATTTTCAGGTGTAATGAACTGGTTACCTCGACACAGTGTTGCCGGATCATAGAAACTGCCGGCGCCAATAATTGTTCCATAAAATCGATCGAATCCACGCTGAAGAGGCCAGTTGAAATTAGGACCTTGCGGGCTAACGTGTCTGGTCACATGCCATTTTCCAGACATGTAATTCTGGTATTCGGATCCAAGTGCCTCAGCAAGGGTTACGCACTGACGGTTCAGGTCGCCGCGGTAGGCATCGTAGCCTCGGTCACCGGTCATTAATCCAATGCCAGCTTGGTGAGAGTAGAGTCCGGTGAGTAGGGCTGCTCGGGTCGGGCAGCAGCGTGAAGTGTTGTAAAACTGGGTCAACCGCAATCCGGATTCAGCTAATTGATCGAGTACCGGGGTTTTGATCTCACTTCCATAGCAACCGATATCTGAATAGCCCATGTCATCAGCC
>JAPOIJ010000072.1 GCA_029979005.1 Planctomycetota bacterium
ACTCGATCATCCAATCGCAAATTTGTTCCCTTACTTTCTTCGCTGGTCCGATCTGGCCCGTGGCACAAATAACAGCGATCCGAGAGGATTGGACGCACATCGCGATTGAATTCGACTGTCCGGTCTTGGGCGCAGCTGAGACAAGGAATTGAAATCCAACAACAAAATATGAGTCCAACGATTTTCAAACTGAGCATTACTTCACCAATTACCCGGCCCACGGACAAAAAAAATGCATGGCGAGCTATCCAGTGCAATCCATCGGCTTACCCAGTCAACTGCTCGCCTTGGAGATTAGGATCAACCGACGCTAATCAAAGGAATCACAAAAATTTATTTTGATCCAAGCTTGCTCGATGCAGATTTTCGTTTCTTTTTCATCTGATTTGCCAAATCCTCGCGAATCGCACGGTATTCCGGTCGATCCACAACGTTTTCAAACTCTCCTGGATCATTTTTCAAATCGTATAGCTCTGTTCCCTTGGCTCCACGAGCCCATTCTGTATAGCGATAACTGCCATTCCTCAGACTAGCACCTTCACGCGTAGAAACGGAAAAAACAGAATCCTTAGTCCATCGATTCGTTTCCACATCTTTAAGAATTGGTCTCATATCCTGCCCTTGAATGTATTCAGGCGGAGTTAAATTACAAAGCGACGTAACTGTTGGATATAGATCAATTAACTCACACATGCGTTCGGTTGATTTCCCATGCATCTTGCCGAACCAAGGTGCACTCAAAATAAACGGGACTCTCGTAGTCTCTTCAAACAAATGCTGTTTTTGCCATTTATGATGTTCACCCAAGTGATATCCATGATCACTGGTAAACACAACGAGTGTTTTTTGCGTTAGCCCTAGTTCATCGAGTGCATCAAGAAGACGTCCCACTTGAGAATCCATATGGCTCACGCACCCATAGTATGCACTCAAGATACCGGGCATTTGTTCCGACGTAATTTTCAGCGACTCATTCGTTTTGTATGCCTTTGTGGCCTGCCCGACATCCTCAAGATCATCCGGAGGTACTTGAGGCAGAACCATCTCCTGTTCAGGGTACATCCTGAAATATTCCGAAGGCGCGACCAACGGCACGTGAGGACGCACAAAACCACAGGCGATAAAAAACGGCTCATCCCTATGCGTCTTCATCAATTCAATCGTCTTGGTTGCCGCCAAACCATCGGCCATTGCCAGGTCGCCACCGGTTGCCTCTACCCGTTGAAATGTCTGACTACCTTGCCACCCCGGCGAATGTTGGATTTTTTTACCAGGTAAGTTCTGTTCACCACATTGAATATTGTAGGTCTCACCCCATGATTCCGGGTCATCGGCAATTGCCGTTCCATCAATCACCTCCTGCGGAATTCCCATATGAAAGATTTTGCCAACCCGGGCAACATAGTAGCCGTTATTCAAGAACAACTGAGAAAGGGTGACTGCATCGGGACGATACTTGCGAAAGATCGTTGTGTTTTTCAAGTCGCCGGTACTGTAAGGATACAAGCCATTCATCATTGAGGAGCGTGAAGCGCCACAAACCGGGAACTGACAATACATTCGATGAAAACTGACCCCGCGGCGTGCAAGTCGATCCAGATTAGGTGTCTTGCACTGACGATGTCCAAATCCACTAAGAGCCGTGTTTAAGTCGTCCGACATTATCAAGAGAACGTTAGGTCGAGCAGGGGATTCATCTGCGATCAGCTCAACGGGGAACGCTGAAAACCAAACCAGACTTAAAAACATTATTCCGCGACACACCATAGCCTTACCTTTTGTAATTTGGTTTCAAACTTGAGGTCTAACCAACTCTTTGTTAGCGATTTAATTTGCCCTTTAAGCTAACCCCAGATTCCTTCTGCCGCTCTCCTGAATTAGAGCGCTTTGATTTCCAGAGATTGATATTGTCAACATCGTTGTTTGATGCCGAACCGGGCACACTTCTCCCCGCTTCCACATCGCGCGTTAACTTCTCCAGCAATTGTTTCGCGATATCCGGCTGCCGCCGGTACAGATTCTCTTGCTCTTGAGGATCTTTAGCTAAATTGTAAAGCTGGGCCTCTTCTGAACCCGCCGCCATCTCTTTTTCCTTAGGTGAACTCCAGCCACCCGACCCCCTAGCCAGCAACAATTTCCAGTCGCCAGAACGATATGCAAAATGCCCGGAAATTGAATGGTGGACTACACCCGAACGCTTGGAGCTAATTTGCTTTCCAAATAAAGCCGGCAGGAAACTGACGCTATCTTCACAGCTACCCGGCGGAACCTCCACTCCCAAAACGTCAACCGACGTTCGAAAAAAATCGGTCAAACAAATTAACTGGGAACAAAGTGATCCAGGAGCAATTTTCCCGGGCCAGCGAACAATGAAAGGAACGCGGTGACCACCGTCCCAGATATCCGCCTTTGACCCACGCATTTCACCACTCACCCAGTGCCCCTGATCAGCCAACGCCTTGATATCAGCTGCTTTGGAACAGCCGTTGTCACTGGTAAATATGACCAGTGTATTTCCACTGAAACCTTGGGACTGAAGCGCTTTCGAAATCTCCCCAACAGCATGATCCGTCTGCATGACGAAGTCTCCATATTTCCCGAGTCCACTCATGCCAACCCAACGACCCGTTGGAACAATAGGCGTGTGAGGCGAGCCCAACGGTACGTAAAGAAAAAACGGTTTGTCCTTTCCTTTCCGCGACTTAATATAGTCGACACTTTTCTCTGTCACTCTGGGAAGGAAATTTTCAACAGGATCGTGCTCAATCACCTCGCCGTTTTCAATGATTGCCTCCATACTTCGGGCATGGTGAATCCCATGAAAATAATCAAACCCTCGATGAATTGGTCCATCAGGAATGGTCGCTCCCACGGGTGGTGTCGCATTCCCCTTGGCCTTTAGCCGTTCACCCGTTTGAGGATCAAGATATTCGAAATTTAAGTGCCACTTTCCAATGATGGCGGTATCGTATCCCTGATCGCGATAAAACCCGGCAACCGTCGGTCGATCTTCTGCAATCAAACATGGTGAAAACCCTTGAACGACTCCTTTTTGCAACTTAGTTCTCCAACTATAACGACCCGTCAAAAGACCATAACGGGTTGGAGTGCAAACGGAGGATCCGGAATGCGCGTCGGTAAAAATCATACCCTCGGAGGCCAACTGATCGACGTGCGGTGTTTCTATCTTTCCGTGCTCAGGATTCAAGCATTGAACATCCCCGTACCCCAGATCATCACAAATAATAAAAACAACATTGGGCTGTTCCAGTGCGATGGCCGGAATAGCGAAACACAACAAAGCAATCGCGGCAAAAGCAATTTTCATTTGGCAGATTCCTTCTCTTGGATTGGAGTTTGATCCCAAAGGCGATACGGATCATCCAGCCTCACCATTTCCTGATAAAGCAGGGCCTCCATCTCTTTTCTCTTCTCCGCATATCTTGGATCGTCGGCCAAGTCCACCTGCGCTCCGGCAGGAGTATTCCCTGTCAATTTGATTACATCTGAGTGATGATGCTGCTCAATAAATTCTTCTGGATTGTCTTTTAGATTGAACAGTTGTGTCTCGCGAACTTCTCCATCAAGAACATCATACTTAATCAACTTCCAGTCGCCTTTGCGGACAGACCTCATACCTGGTTTGGTTCCGCCACAATAAACACCAAACAGAACATCCCGAACAATTTCCTGCCGCCCTTCAAGGACAGGTTTAAAACTTTTGCCTTCATTTGTTACTGGGTAAGTCGTTCCCGTAAGGTCGCACATCGTCGCAAGGACATCCAACAAATAGATATTCCCTTCCTGCCGTGTCCCGGCTTTGATTCCAGGGCCCTTGACGATCATTGGCACTCGCCAGGTATGCTCGTAAAGATTCTGCTTCCCCTGAAGGCCGTGTCGCCCAATCGCCATCCCGTGATCTGATGTGTAAAAAATGTAAGTGTTATCGAGCTCGCCCATTGCCTCAAGTTTACTGAGCACGCGACCGATCTGGGTGTCGATATTTTCGCTACACGCAAACTCTCGTCCAATCTCATTCCGGATCGTTTGTTCGTCACGATTTTTCCAAACCCCGGAGACATTCACCTCATCTCGAAGCCCCGGATGCCCGTGATGAAACGGATGTGCTGGTAAGTAATTGGTTGGCAACTGTGGTTGCAACGGATGGGCTGGAGGCAACGACCTCGAGTCCTTATGATTTACCGCTCCGTACTTCGAAAGCAGCTCAGGCTTTCCATCACGCGTGTCATGAGGGTGTGAGAAGCCAAAGTAAATCAGAAATGGATCTTTCTCTGTTGCTGTCTCACGTTGATCAAGATACTGCAGCACCTGTTCCGCGTGCCAGGCACTACCTGATTCGTCAGTCCCCCCACGCTTGGTACTGTCGTTCCGGATTTTAAACTTTGCGTTTGCCGCCTCGAAGCTATTCCCTTTCTTGCATGTCCGAACAGTTTCGTAACCCGCCCGATTAAACACCGCCGCCATGGAAGTATTGGCCAACTCAGGCGCTGTCAATTTCTCAGTCACTGACCCCGTGCCCTTGCGGCGTCGATTACGTGGCAAATGCCAAAGCGTTCGCCCCGACATCACCATATGTCGCGACGGAGTACAAACGGCACCTGACCACGATCCCATGTGATACGCCCGATCAAACACCATTCCCTCACGGGCAATTTTGTCAATTACCGGCGTGTCGAGTTTTGATTCTGGATTGTAAATCTTCAAGTCAAAAGGAGATTGATCATCCACAATAATGAATAACAAATTTGGACGCTCATCCGCCAGCGAGCAAGTTGGCAAGGCAATACTAAACAGCATCGCGATCAAAACTAACTTCTTAAACAACAATATCATCAAGCTACCTTTTTACATTCAAAGACTGAATCGCCAATCGGATTTGAAATCAAGAAAACTAAGCGAACTTAGCCATTACGGCGATACTTTATTTTAGTCAAATTCGATGATAACACTCTGGTGAAACAAAGGCGAACAAAAAGCAAATCTTATTCTGTTTTTGCAAAAGTCCGTTATCCACAATAAGTAAACCACCGGCCAAAAGAACCATGCGGAATTCTCACCACCAGAATCTATCAGAACACCCCAGCAATGAAGTCGCTCGATCACCCGACACTCAAACACCATTTGCTAACAACTGCTAGCGAGCACTTGAGGTTGCCTCAAGTCCCTCCAATCTTTTAAAACACCGAGAACGCGTATTGCCTGTCTCAATCAAGCGTCTTAAGCCTTATGCCTAACGCCCAACTCGATATTGTCATCCCTGTTTTCAATGAAATTGAAATCATTGAACAGTTACACGAGAGGGTCGTTGCAGCCTGTCGCCAAACAGACGTATCATTTCAAATCACTTATATTGACGATGGCAGTTCGGACGAAACGCCGCAATGGATTTCGACCAACGCTGCGGCATTAGACCTTGGCACACAAGGCCGAACAAAACTAATTCGACTGTCGCGAAATTTTGGGCAACCAGCAGCCATTCAAGCGGGACTCCGATCCAGCAATGCGGACTGCGTCGTTCTGATGGATGGTGACCTTCAAGATCCGCCCGAGCTAATTCCGGAAATGCTGGAACGGTGGATTAACGGTGATCAAATTGTCATCGCCCAGAGAACTTCGCGTCAAGAGTCACTGATTCGAGGAATTGGTTTTAAACTTTTTCACAAGACATTCCGCTATTTATCCGATTCGAAAATACCTGCGAACACTGGCACATTCTGCTTACTAGACCGCCAAGCGGTAGAGGCTGTCTGCAGCCTGCCAGAGTCCCACCGTTTTTTCCCAGGCCTTCGAGCCTGGGTCGGTTTCCAGCAATCATTTATCGCAATCGAGCGTCCCCCTCGCGCCGGCGGATCCCCCAAACAATCCATTGGGCGACTGACTCAGTATGCAATGGATGCAATTTTTGGATACTCCCTAAAACCACTTAGAGTCCTGACAGCCATGGGCGTCACCGTCTGTTGTTTCGCATTCACGGCCATCGCCTACTTCGTTCTGGTTGAGATTGCAGGGCAGGGGACTTCGTCATTGGGCCTCAAAACCCTGGCGTGCGCAGTCCTCGGGCTTGGCGGATTCCAAATAATTGCCATTGGTGTTCTCGGCGAGTACGTCAGTCGGATTTACGATGAGGTTAGGAGGCGCCCGGCCTACATCGTTGAGCAAGAACTTGAAATCCCCTCCAAGTTTGACGCTCCGATAAATTACCAAAACAGAAAAGCCAGCTGATGCCTGATTCGCGTAGGACGACCGACGATGATGCGGTCCATCACAACAATCGAACGATAGGATGGTCCAATAAACAATCTCTCGGATGGCTCTCTTTGCCACTAATTGGCTGCGTTCTCATCGGCTTTTACTGTTGTGAACTTAACCGGCAACTGTACCAACATCAAAATCCATTCTTTGATTCGCTCAGTTATTACGAGCGCCTTTTTCGAATCATGACCCTCTCTGGAACGGAGGGATTTTTTAGTGGAATGAAAGCAGGTTGTTTCAATTACACCACCGTCTGCCTGCCTTTTATATTCGCTGCCGCCATTGGAGATTGGATTGAGCCAAGTCGTTTCGTTGGTGTCTGGATTCAAGTTGTGTATTTAACTCTCTTCCAAATCAGCCTGTTTTACTACTTGGTTCGGATTAAAAAACTAAAACAATCGACTGCGGCCCTTGGATGCTTAATATTCTTAACGACCGCCTGCCTATTCTTCTCTAACGGCGGCATTTCTGATTTCCGCATGGATCTCGGCCTTTGTTTAACCTACGGAATCACAATCTGCTGGTATCTAGCTGCGATGGCAAGACCCAATCTATGGCACTTTGTTGTCTTTGGAATCGCGGCATCGCTTTGCTGCTTGTCAAGAGCGACTGCACCGATCTATCTTGTCGCGAGCCTCGCGCCGCTTGCTCTGATTGAGCTAATCTCCAACAACAATCGCAATCAAAAACTCGTTGGCCTGATCGTCGCAACGCTAACAACGATCGCCTTGGCCGGTTGGTTTTTCGTTCTTAACTTCGATTATCTATATTACTACTACGCAGTGTGGAACACGGACGCCAACGCGAAAATCCCATGGAATGAAGCATTCCGGCATTTAAAGCTAACCCAACGGTGTCTGGGTAACCCCTTAATTTATTTCATCGTCATTCTCCAAATAGGCGTGGGGATCACCGCCATTGCACAACAAAAGCTATGGACTGTAACCAAAATGGCTTGGCAAGCTGGAGATATCGATTTCCGAATCGCCTGGATTGGCATAAGTCCTGTTGTCCTAATGATCGCCCGCAGAGCCGGATTAAACCCATTTGTATGCATGCCAGCCGTTGTTGGGCTGTTGCTGCTATTTTTAATTCCCATCTTGAAAAATCAGGATCGACTTAATGACATTCGCTTAACTAGTTTTGCCTGGATTTGCTTCGCCATTTGCCTCGCAACTGCGTCGCATGAGGGTTGGGAGCAACACCAGCAGCATTCGTTCAACACAATGGCCGCACAACAACAAATCATTGACCACATTGTTGCTGACAGTAAGGAACAAGACCTCACTCAGGTGAGATTTGCGGTCATGCATACGACTGACCTTAACACAAGCAGTCTAAAATCCATCCTCTTGTTCGATCGCCTGGATACCATCCCGAGCTTAGGCTTTGTCAAGGTAAATCAAATAAAACTTTATGACGATCCAATTTTCTCTAACTATGCCGAAGCAGACTGGGCTGCAATTCCCGGCACAAACGATCCAGAAAAACTAAATCACATTTTCGATCTCGCGAATCAACGACTTAACTACCTCGTGCTACCCGATCAACCGTCTTGCGTTACCATCGAAAAAACGCTGCCTCACAACTACACCAACCGCTATCTTCAATCGCTCCGCTCAAAATTCGCGGCTGGAAACTGGAGAAAGGTCGCAGGCCCTATCCAAACTAACGAAACGGAGGCGATTGAGATTTTTCGTCGCAATCCATCAAGCCAGTCAATTTCTGAAAACTCGCCAAGCTCTAATTGACCAAAGGCAAGAGTTAATATTTTTGGTGAAATTTCACGCAAGGCTTTCAAGACCGCTCGCAAGTTCCCGAACGCCTCTTTCAATATTGAAAAACGCTAGAACCGTCTACGGTCACCCAAGACGAAAGTATCAGAAATTGCTATTTCGCAATGCATTTCAAATTGATTTAACTCACTTGATAAACCAGAATCTATCGCACGGCTTAGTTTTTTAAGATTCATCCATATTAAAACTTCGACCGTGATCCGATGGAGGCGATCCGAGTACCGGAAAACTCGGTCGTCCTGAGCATTTGAAAACTGAACCTCAAGTTCAAAACAAAACTTAACTTCCTGCCAGCCAACTATGCCAAATATAAAAACAGCCATCCTTGCCCTCCTCTTGATAACACCAATTACGCTCTTAGCGGAAACAGATCGGCCAAAGGACAAGCCAAATATCATTGTCATTCTCGCCGACGACCTTGGCTATCATGACCTTGGTTTTCAAGGATCCCAGAACATCAAGACTCCCAATCTTGATCAACTCGCCCGTGGCGGCACGATTTTCACTGACGCTCATACGACCGCCTCGGTCTGCAGCCCATCGAGGGCGGGATTCATGACTGGTCGCTATCAACAACGATTTGGTCACGAAGCCAATGTCCCTCCGCCAGAACACGGCATGGACACCAGCGAATATACTCTGGGACAAGCATTTCAGTCGCTCGGGTATTCAACGTTCCTTGTTGGAAAATGGCACCTTGGCGATCCTGAACGTTGTTACCCAACGCGCCGCGGATTTGATGAATTCTGGGGACTACGCGAGGGTAGTCGTCGCTACTGGTATGACGAATCAAAATCAGACAAACCGGGCGATCCACATGCAATCGAGCACAACGGCAAACAGGTCAAATTCGAGGGATTTTTGACCGACAGGTTTACGGACGAGGCAATTCGGATGGCAAAGTCATCGACCAATCCCTTTTTTCTATTCCTTTCCTACACCGCACCTCACGCTCCACTGGAAGCTGAAAAAGCGGATCTAGATCGCGCGAATCAAGACGCCTACGTCGCGCTCGTGCAAAACATGGATGACAACATTGGTCGACTTATCGCATCGCTGGAAGCGCAGGGAATTCGCGACAACACACTAATCTGGTTCTTCAGTGACAACGGGGGTGTTTGTGCTTCCGCCTCCAATGCCCCGCTTAACGGAAAGAAAGGAATCAAATTTGAAGGAGGCCAACGTGTACCGTTTATCATGAACTGGCCCAACCATGTGCCCGCCGGAAAAACATTTGACGGACTGACTTCCACCATGGATATTTTTCCGACAAGTTTTAAGTTGGCGGGTGGCCAAACCACACCACGCCCACTCGATGGCGTCGACCTAATGCCCTTCTTGAATAACGAGCTAACGACACCGCCTCATCAGAACTTATTCTGGAAAAAACTCGAAGGTTCCGCTGTCCGTTCCGGCAATTGGAAAATGATCCAAACGCAAGGTTTGCCAACCATGCTGTACAACCTTCAAACTGATTTGAGCGAGTATAAAAATATTGCCGAACAACATCCTGAAAAAGTAAAAGAGCTGCAAGCCCTTTATCAAAACTGGGATAAACAAACCGTACCTGCTCAGTGGGGAGAGGCAGAACGATACGTCGAGATCCGCCGAGAAGATTACATCCGGTTCCGCGATAGTGGTCGCCCCTTGAAACTCAACAGCCCGCGAAAAAAGAAGAACAAGAAATCAAAATAAGATTTTGCCCAATGGGTGGCATTCAGAACCATCCCAAGGTCCGCTCGCAAATCAACAGCTCACTGTCGTTTAGACGGCGCTGAGATTAGAAACTGAGGACAGGGCGATTCTTGACGAGGCAATTCTCTGGTCACCACCAACCAACACTTGGTCTGCGGCAGTCTAGAACTACCGAGCGATTCGCCGACGTCGTCCAACCAACAGTGCCCCTAAAGCTCCCAGTGCCAGCATGCTTCCTGGTTCGGGAACGGCAGAAAAACCTGATGCTCCGAATTGGTAAAACTGAGTCGCATCGTTATTACCAAGAATTTGAACGTAGTATGTGCCCGCTTCCAGAACCATATCGATCTGCTCTGAAACACCTAGTCCGGCGTTATTCGAATCACCAAGCACCGTGGTCCCATCACTCGCCAACAAGACCATGTCAAGATCCGATTGATTTGCCAATGAGTAAGAACTGTCTCCGTCGTGATCGTAGGTTGGACCAACCATATCGAGAGCAAATGACATGTCGTAAATGCTATCGAGAGTGATCTTCAGAAAATCAACATCTGTACCATTGTCAATAGAAATAAAATCCACTTGATTTGGATCGACTTCAACGACCGTCGACCCCATATTTGCGTCAGTCCCAATTAGTATTTCCGTGCCACTGAAAATTCCTAAATCTGTGGCAACACTAAAGGTGTCATTGCCACCGTTTTCCTCCCAGTTGTCGCCATATCGAACTTGAGCCTGATGGATATCGTCAATCTGAGGACCATCAAAGCTCGTGTTAACAAAGGCTTCCATTAACTGTCGACTGTCATTTGCGGTCACATGTGGCAAACCCATTCCATGCCCAAATTCGTGCGCCAATACGTTTCTCAAACCAATGTAATTGTTCGAGCTGTTGGAATAGAAACTTACATTATCCGTATCAATAACCATGTCTCCGTGGTCGGGAAAGTAGTTATAGGCAAGCGTATTCGAACCGGATTGCCCATCGATTGAATGACCAGCAATCCTCACATCCGCAACAACACCTAACTGACCGCGCGGCGCAATGGTGTTGTCAATTCGCTGACCGCTGTCATTTGCTTCATACGAAAAACTCAAACCGGAGACAGCATCCCACCGATCGAAAATACTATCGAAAACTGTGAACCATGGCCGATTCGTTAGATCCGATCCGCCAGCACCGGCGCCGAGATTCGTATCGAGGAAGCCGATTAAGTCACTCGCATCACTTGATTCACCACTGTAAGCCGGAGTAATCGCGGTGCCGTCGCTGACGAAACCCCAGGTAATTGTGGTCGCATCCCCCAAACCCAACCCCGAACCGTTGGTCGCAGTTTGACCCCAGCGACTCTGACCAAAAGTGGCGGACACATTAAACGTCGCAAACAAAACAAGAACCAGAGCGGAAGTAGTCAAGGCAGAAACAGGCCGAAGCATTCGTGCACCTTAAATTTCGATTGGTAAATTTATTAAGAAAAGTGTAGCCGGCAGCAACGACTTAAAGTCAAGATCGCGTTGCACCCAGTTTCTATATTAATTAAAAACTATGAAATCGCCACAAACTTGGCGACTTTTCCCATAAATTTTGACGCCTACCTACCAAAGCAAGAATCCATTAATACGGGGGAGGCACTGCGTTTACCAGAAACAGGGCTTTTCTTAGTCCGCACAGTGCTAATTCAGCCTACTCACAAGGCCACTCCGATTGATTGGGACAGCGCTTTCGAAGTCGAGCTATCATTCGCAAGGTTTCGAGCGTTGCAATTTTGTTTAATCTCTACCGGTAACAACCAGATTGTGTTTGGGAATCGAAAAAATAAATGCCACCACACTCGACGTTAGCATTCGAGCGTCAGGGCCATAACCTGCGTTATCTCGATTCGGTTGGTAATAGAATCCGCCATTGTGGCATTGAGCAAGTGTAAACCACCAGCGATTTGCATTCATGAGCTTTCGAAAACTGGCGGGATCAACATTTGCCGCAAGCGCGGTATATCCCATTCCCATCACGGGTGATCCGTGTGTGTCGGGAAAACTCTCCGGATGCTCTCCAATTACTTCCGCGTGTTTCCTGGCCCGTTGAAGATATACTGAGTCTTCATAGGGGCTTAGAAAGTTCGCGATTCCCGCCGCACCGGTTCGCCCCATATCCGCCCAACTCTCCGGGCCACCACCTAACTGGTCCTCATACCAAACATAACCATTGGCACCAGTCGCTCGTTTTAAAAAATCATAAGCGGCGTCATGCTTATTTCGATCTACTTTGATTCCGCAACGGTGCATCATTGCATAGGCAAGCGCGCCCTGTCCGGTAAGCATTGCGATCGGACCATACCCTTCGAATCCTGGATTATGCCCCCACCCACCACGTGCATCAGCGGGCCCCTTGGGATAGGAGGCCGGGTGAGATTCTTTAGAGCGGGGATTAATTTGTGACATTTTCAAATATTGACTTTCAGCAAGATAGTCATGGATCTGCTGGAGCTCTGGAATCACCCAGGCCTTTTTCGTTTGTAAGTAATACTCGCTGACAACAATTGCCGCGCTCATGTAACGCCAGTTAATCAACCCGGATACTCGATTGTCTGTCGACTTTGTTTCGCGACAATGAAACTCAACACATCGTTCAGCAGCCTGAAAGTGCTTACGCTTTCCACTTGCCAACAAAGCAAGCGGTGCAAAAGTGTTATGAACTGCATTTCCAAACGAACCATCTGACTTTTGATTTTTCACAAGGGCATCGAGTAGCTCAGTCAAAATCAAATCTGTTTTTTTACAGGATTCAGGATAGCTGTCGGCGTAGACGCCATACCGCTTGCCAACATCGAGAACAATATTCCGCTGCTCGTTGCCGCGACGAATCATTAACTCGAATCGCCCGCCATTTTTTTTACCCTGAGCACTCTCTAGCGCATTGGCGAATTCAGAGATAGGTCCGACTGCGCCGAACACATTCATGCCGTACCCGTTTTGGTGCGATTTGGTAAATAAGTTGCCGTTCACCCCGACGATTCGATCTCCAGCTGTGATCTTCCGCGATGCTGGAGAATCCTCGAATACATATCTCACCAATAATGTTTTTGGCTGATCTGACGTCAGCTCAACTCTCAACCCGGTAATTCCCAGATTATAAAACCAACCTGGCACCATAGAATCCGGACCTGAATTTGCCTTTCGATTCCAAGGAGATCCGTTTTCGTAATAGTGAACCTGCGCAACCGCGTTTGCGTTAAAGCAATAAAAACAAACTACCAAAGCAGTGAATGTTCTTGAAAATTGAGAAAAGCACGGATTTGAGCGCATGGAAAAAACTCGTAGACTATAAGAAAATTCGAACAAAGACTGCATGAGCGACTGAATGAGCTTAGGTCGATTTGAAAAGCCGTTCGCTCCCCGAAGAATCTCAAATCATATTCTCCATCGAGATTGATGAAAAGACAGAAACAATAATTAACTTGTTAGACTATCTTCCACGCACCGCACTTCTATCTTTCTGAGCAAACTCAAAAAAACACATTAACCATACTGAATTTTTGAAATGAAAAACCTTATGCCCCCGAATAAACAATCACTTCGCTCACTCATGGTCATTTTCTCCGCGGTCGTTTTGACTGCTGGCTGTACCAATTATTCGCCCGAACCTGGCACCAACGCTGGCCAACTTAAAAACCCCAACTCAACTACCAAAATTGCGGTCATCAGTATTACAAGTGACCCCAAGGTTGATCCCCAAGCCGTCAACATGGGACTTACGTTTGCCGGCTTCTGCCTTGATGAAGGCTACCAAGTCGCGATCTTTTTTAACGTCAAGGGAACGACCTTACCGACCGCAGAATTCCCGGATGACTTCGCATATCAAAGCCACGATCCAATGAAAACACAATTAGTAAAACTGAACGAGCGTGGTGCTGAACTGCATGTCTGTCCCGTTTGCATGAACGATCTTTCAATTAGCAAATCTGAAATCATCGACGAGGCATTCGTCACGAGTAAACCCAAGTTGTTCGCCAACTTAGGTTCCAACACCGTGGTATTTACCTATTAGCTCTCGCTAACACATTTCATCCCCTTTTCAATTGCCAAATGACAAGGGAAGAATCGAGTGACGGCGTTTCATTCTTTTCAAAAAGGAGTCTGGCCATGTCACTGGAATCAAAACAAAACTTTCAGCATAGACAACCTGAACCCGACGGATCGCCATCGACGACCAGTGGAAAGGCAATCACAAGCCTTATCCTGGGAATGCTCAGTTTATTTGGCGCATGCTTGACTGGAATTCCCGGTCTAATTTTAGGGATTATTGGGCTAGGAGAAATTCACAAAAGCAATGGGCGCGTTGGCGGGCGGGGCATCGCAGTTTGTGGAATTGTGTTCAACAGCCTTGGGATCATGTGGACTGCAATGTTGTTACTTTTGTTATTGCCAGCTTTGCTCCTCCCAGCAGTAAAAGCGGTAAGAGACAAGGCGAGAGAACAGGTTGAGCTAACGAATCTCGAGAACAACACTGAATTGATTAACCTAGGTCGTGACACCGACGCACTGTCCAAGGCAAGAAAAGCATTTTCAACGCAGATTATCAGGAATGACTATTCTCCTGAACCGGTTGAGAAACCCGGCAATTCAGAATTTGAATTAATTCATTACCAATCCGGAGCAAACTCTCTGGCGGCCTATGTCACTCCCTCGCCCCAAGACGGTGCGAAACACCCGGCAATCATCTGGATTACCGGAGGTCACCACAACTCGATTGGAGATGTATGGACGCCTCGAGAGCGGTCTAACGATCAATCAGCAAGTGCCTTTCGCAAAGCTGGAATCGTGATGATGTTTGCATCAACGCGCGGTGGCAACGACAACCCCGGTAAACGCGAAGGCTTTTTAGGAGAGGTCGATGATATTCTGGCGGCGGCCGATCACCTCGCAAAATTACCTTATGTCGATCCGGAGCAAATTTACCTGGGAGGCCATAGCACGGGGGGTACACTCGCCATGTTAGTCGGTGAATCTTCGGATAAATTTCGTGCGATTTTTGCGCTCGGCCCCGTTGCCTATGCACACACCTATCGAGGTGAGTTCGTCTATTGCGACCCGCGGGACACAAAGGAAATGGAACTCCGCTCACCCATCTACTGGCTTCCCTGTGTTTCGAATCCAATGTACGTATTTGAAGGTGAGGAAAACGGAAACTGGGATCAGCTCAAAAAGATGGCTGATGTAAACTTAAATCCCAACATCCAGTTTCACAAAGTCCGTTACCATGACCACTTTTCCCTAATCTCTCCGCTCACCGAAGCGTTGGCGGAACAAATCAGCAATGGGAAAATAAATGTAGACAGCATTACCAAAGTCTTTTTGGACTAAACTTTTACTCCCCGGGCAAAACTTTCATCTATTTGGAAGACAGAAAGACTCGCCCGTTCGCTTTCGAGTTATTCCAATCTCTGGCTAACGTTCTATTGATATCCCTGCGCCTGAATCGTAAAGAGGCGAGCGTAATGGCCATTTTGCATCATCAACTCCTCATGAGATCCTCGCTCAATGACTTGGCCTTTGTCCAAAACAACGATCTGATCAGCCATCCGAACGGTCGAAAATCGATGCGAAATTAAAATGGCCATTTGCTTTTGAGTCACCTCGCGAAAATGATCGAAGATCCGTGCTTCCGCTTCCGCATCCATCGCGGAAGTAGGTTCATCCAGCACCAAAATATCAGCCTGCTTTCGCATGAACGCTCGCGACAAAGCGATCTTTTGCCATTGCCCACCTGACAATTCCCGACCGTCTTTGAACCAGCGACCAAGTTGCGTGTCATACCCCTTTTCCATTTCTTCTATAAATGGATGAGCCATCCCTTTTTCGGCCGCGGCCTGCTGTTGATCGCGTGCATCAAAATTCGCGACATCCCCCACACCAATATTCTCCCCGACCTCAAGTTGATACCGGACGAAGTCTTGAAAAATTACCCCTATCCTCTCTCGTAACGCTCGTAACTCCCACTCATTCAAATCCCTTCCATCAAGCAAAATACGCCCCTCGGTGGGTAGATAAAGACGCGTGAGCAATTTGATCAACGTTGTCTTCCCTGAACCATTCTCACCGACCAAGGCTAGTTTTTGCCCCGGACGCAGATGAAGACTAATCTTATCGAGTGCGGGAAATGTTTGTCCCGGATAGGTAAACGACACCCCTTCAAAACGCAAACCGTCTCCCGGAGACGACCCCGACGTGGCAGTTCCGTCCTCGGTATCAATCTCTTCTTCGAGAAACTCGTACAGATTAGAAAGATAGAGATTGTCTTCATACATTTTACCGATGGCAGTCAAACTTGCTGCAATTGCCGACTGCCCCTGCTTGAAGATCATCAGGTACATCGTCATCCCCCCGAGCGTGATCCAGCCCATTGCAGCCGACCATCCGATCCAACCATAGGCCCCATAAAAGGCGACACTACTGAGCACCCCCAGCAAGAATCCCCACAATCCACGCCTCAACGTAAGCGCTTTGTCTTCCTTGTAGAGCTTCTCAAAAATTTCGCGATAACGAGATAAAAACAATCCTCCGGTACCAAACAGCTTGAGTTCTTTGACATAGTCTTCCCGTGCCAACAACCATTCAAGATAGTTTCGTTTCCGTGTTTCAGGGACTTGCCACCGGAACAGCCGAAAAGCCGCCCCGGAAAAATACGTCTCAACAAAAAACGCAGGCAGCGCCGCAACCAACAAACCCACCACAGCGAGCCAGGAAAACTGAACCAACAACCACCCATAGGTAGCCAGCGTGATACCGTTTTGTATCAATCCAAACGTTCGAGTAACCAAACTCAACGGACGCGAAGACGCTTCCCGTCGCGCCCGTGTTAATTTGTCATAAAACTCAGCGTCTTCAAAATGTGACAGATCCAACTCTTGAGCTTTCTCGAGGATCATTACATTAACGCGCTGCCCCAAAAGCGCACGCAACAAAGACTGTGCAACCATGAGGCCCCGCTGAGCTGCCGCCAGCAATATGATTAACACGGCTTCTACGCCAATCCACTTTAGCACTACCAAGCGATCGGAAGCCAAGCCAGACTCTGCCGCTGGAACCACCGCATCAACGATCAACTTGCCGACAAATGCAATCGGCCCAGGTATCACTCCAGCAAACACCGTTAGTGCTGCCAAGATGAGCGTCAGACGCCTGTCGGTTGTCCAGACAAGAGCAAGGGCCTCCTTGCTATAGCGAAAAACACCAAAAAATCTACCAACTGAAGAAGAAGCGTCACGATCCGAGGGTACAGCAGGTGGAGACATTTATTACTCAAGCAAGGGCCATAACATTTGCAATCAACAGGCTCGAAGAACGCAACCTGATACAAGCATCAGACCACTCATCTTACACCTTTATTCGAATTACGGACATCGCCCGACTCAACCAACCTCAAGGCATTTCGCTGGTTTGAGACTGATTTTTTAAAAATCCAACAAGTTAATTTTACCTTCATGGCTCCCCCAATCGACCAAATGAAATTCAAGCTATCCTCCACGGCGGTCGCAACCTTCCGGAAATGAAGCTGAGTGATTAAGCTGGCTCTTCGACCGCGGGAGTAATTAACATTCGTTGATTGAAGCTACCCGAAGGAAGCCGTCGCATCTAAAATTAAAATCTCTATTTTCGCTAAAGGCATTTGATGAAAAAAGCTATCATCGTTTCCATAGATTTAACTAAGTTTGGAGGAAGAAAATGGGAGCAAGAAAACCAAAACTCACTTTTGGAACTTAATGAGCACCTAGCCGATGGCTGGGACGTGGTTCACGCGTTTCCAACCAGCGGAGCTGACAGTTATTGCACTGCCTGCATTGTAATTCTCGAAAAAAGCGATTGAGTTTTAGCTTTAATGTTTGGCAATTCGGGTTGATAGATTTCCAGCCTAACTTTTTAAAAGCGACTCGTGGGGCAGTGACTCTTGGGGTATCCACGAAATACCTAAAACCATCAAGCCTCCTGCTCCGAATGTTCTGAGATTCCAGCGAACGTAGAAGTTTTAAATAAAAAGTGAGCGCCATTTTTTAATTGCGATTTTCAAAAACATTTGCCACGCATTCTAAATTATGAGAGAAAAGGGAGTGAAGTTTATAAAACGAAACAAATTCAAGAAATACATGTGCCCCGACCGGACTTCCAAGAAACACTTCAACCCAAATCTCCTTTCCGTGGCTTGGTGCTCTCAGTCACTTTCCACAATTGACATTGGCTTTCCATGAAAAAACCACCACCCGGTACAGAAGAACGCATCGCCAAAATGACCTTCGCATCGGTCTACCCTCACTACGTGGCCAAAGTCGAAAAAAAAGGGAGAACGAAAGAAGAGTTGCATAAAGTAATTGAATGGCTTACCGGCTACGGCGACAAAAAATTGAAAGCAATCGTCGACGACAACGTTAATTTTGAGACCTTTTTTAAAAAATGTAAGCTCAATAAAAATGCTCACCTTATCAAGGGCGTTATTTGCGGTTACCGAATCGAAGAACTTGAAAGCCCATTGATTAGGCAGGTCAGGTATCTTGACAAACTCGTCGACGAACTGGCCAAAGGCAGAAAAATGGAAAAGATCTTGCGGGTCGACGACTGATTGCCTGCTTCCAACGCGAACTTGTTTATTACTGAGCAAGACTGCATGAATATCAACCCTTTACTAGCGATACAATCATGAGTTCACATTCATCCTCAAATCAGTCTCAATCAACGAAAAGCTCGTTATCCAACGGGCTAGGAATTATCTTGGGCCTTACTGTTTTCAGTGGTTTTATTGGCAGCTATCTCTTGGGGCCCTACGGTTTTGAAAACGCAATTCCATACCCTTACATCGTCGGATTTGGTTTCGCCGCGTTGCCTACGTTTGTTCTACTGTTAGCGGGGCGTTTTACGATGCGTTGTTTCCAGAAGAATTAACCGCTTTTTTTAAGCCCACACATTTTTAAATTTGTTATCGGAAGACCACATGATTTACAAAATCAAAGAGAAATTTTGGTCGTGGGGTGACAAGTTTACAATTACTGACGAGCAAGGCAACAAACAGTTTGTAGTTGACGGCCAAGCCTTCTCTTGGGGTGACAAATTATCTTTTCAGGACCTGGAAGGCAACGAACTCGCTTTCATCAATCAACGATTGATGTCATTGATGCCCCGTTATCAGATCCTTACTAATGGAACCGTCTTTGCTGAGGTAATCAAAGAATTTAGTTGGTTTCAACAGAAATTCAAACTCGACGTACCGGGACCTAATGATTACGAAATTGATGGATCATTCTGGCAACATGAATTTAACTTCACCCGCTCCGGTCGCAAAGTGGCATCAGTAAGTAAGAAACTCTGGGCTTGGACAGATAGTTACGGAGTCAACATCGTTGACGGAGAAGATGATGTTTCGATCCTCAGTGCCTGCATTGTGATTGATCAAGTGCTTCATGACGAAAATAATGACTGACGGTTTTCGAAAACGCCGCTACCAGCGTCTCACTTTTCTCATCCAATAATTTACATCCAATTAGAATCGCAACAATGTAAACATTGTTAAACCTGAAAAACCCTTTCGTTCTCTAGAATGAATTGACGCGAATTAAGTTCCGCGCCTTCCGGAAAACTAAATCTCGCTCAGCCAGGACTATTCGCGTTGGTCAACATTTACAAATATCGAGCAACACGATGCCGTACGAATAGTCCGATCTCTTAAATAACTGCCCAAAACAATTATATGTTGAATATAAAAAACCGAATTCTCCCAATATCCCCCGCGCCCCGGCGAAATTACAATCAAAACCCGTTCAACTCCTTACCCTTGAGAGGCACTCCTAAAAGATGTTTTGGTTTTTTCTAATCATGAGCGTTGTTATTGCATTCGTTGGTTTGCTTTTTTTGGCAGCGCCTCAGCGCATGCTCTTCTTGATGCCTGAAACCGACAAACAGCATCTCTTAAAGGGAAGTTACTATTTTGTGATTGCACGTATCGGGGGTGCGTTAATGTTATTTCTATGTGCGCCCATGACACTCATATTCGGCTTCCTCATGCTTGCTGCGTGATGATTGCCCCGGGCTCAAACATCCTTTTTGCTCCTAAAAAATGCCACGCATCCTAAGCCTATCTACGCGACTAGGTTTGTTAGATCCAGAGCCAAGATCTTGCAATCGCCTATCTTAAATTGCTAGTTTGACACCAATTCGGTTCTTGTTTAATCTCGTCGCGCATACTCGTCGGCAAGTGAGATAAGCCAGATATTTTTGAAAGTTTTTCGCGAGGCTATCAACTTGGCACACTTCACGCCAACAAACACGGAGGTACCGAGCAACGATCTTTTTTAAACAACTTCGCTCGCGCCGCACATTTCGCTTTCAGCTAAATTTCTTTTCGACTCGTCGCGATTTGTGTTGTTTTTTGACAATCTTTTCTGGAAAATGCCAGCAACAACTGGGGCATCCTAACGACTCTCGCACAGTATGCGTTTTTCCGCCACATGCCCTAGCGGCACAAACAATATTTTCGGTTCGCTGAATACAATTTTAAGATTGCGATACCTTAATCATGATTCGTTACCCGGCTTTGGTCTGAGGATGTTTTTTTGAATAATCTTTTATTTACAGCCGTTCTTTTTCCCCTTATGACCTTGCCGCTGCTTTCTCACGGAGCAGAAAAGAGAGTAGAGGAGAAATGGCAACGAGATCGCGCGCCGCTCCTGGCAAACTTTAACAACATGTACAACCCTTGCGTTGTGGAGGTCGAAGGTGAATATCGTTACCTAATGTGGTTTTTCGGCTGGGCTAATGATCACACCAATAAAGAATTCCCCGGATGTGACGCAATCTTCCACGCACGCTCCAAAGATTTGAGGCGATGGGAGGTCTACAGCGGAGACAACCATTGGGATCAGACTATGAGTCCGGATCTCTGGGTGCCTGTAATACACGCGAGTGACAATTGGTTCGAGGCGTGGCATACAGGAGACCCGTCGGTGACGTTGAAAGACGGTGTTTTTCACATGGCCTACAGTGCAACTTCCAAGCTGTTTGGACCACGATCAGGATTCCCAGCCGAAATGGTTCAATGTGTTATGGGAGCCAGGTCCACAGATGGAGTGGCTTGGACAAAAACCGAACAGCCACTCCTGATTCGCGCAGAGGACACCGCCAATCCACCACCCACTCCAGGAAGAATCGGGGATTTCCATCGCCCGTCCCTTCATTGGAGTGACGGTAAATGGCGACTTTGGTTTGACTATTGGCATCCAGCCAAAGGCGTATGTATGGGATATGCAGAAAACCTAGGTGAATTTGGCGCCGAACGTCAATTTAAGATTCAGCACCCATTGGCCGAGCCAATGATCGCTAACTGGCCCAATCCAGATGTTGTCCGTATCGGCAACCGCTACCATAGTTTCTCAGATCCTGCGGGGTACCCCATCAAAGAAGGCGAATCGCATTGGAAAGGCCGGCAACTTCGAGAGGCTGTTTCTTCTGACGGATTAACTTGGCAACAATTACCATTTATCAAACCGGATGCTGATGTAGATGCCTGCCATGTCCCTCAAGCTCTACTTACAACGATTAACGGAAAACAATGGCTCTATCTTTTCTATGCAACTCAGATTGGAAATCGGAAGCGGGATGGAAAATATCACTATCAATATGATCAGATACGCGGCATGAGGCGGGAAATAGAATTCCGCAACTGAACCTTGTTTTGCCGAACAAAACCCTATTCATCCCGGCCCGCAACCTAAAGCAAATCAGAATCGCAGTAGTGCAACACTTGTGGCGATCGAAAAGTTTTCTCCTTCTCTTCTTCGCTCCCAAAAATGAGTAAACGTGAACGGAGTTCGGTACCCAGTTGCGAACGAAAACTCTTTCGAACAGCATCCTCAGCGTCGGTAGTTAACAATAAAAGCGGAACGCCGCGGCGTCTGGCCCACATCCCAATCTCTCTCGTAAACGCCCGAATGACTTGAACTTGCTCGCGTTTAATCACCAAGTCATTGAGCGAAACCATAGGGATAACTTCGCCAGATTTCGGCAAATGCGGCCAACCCAATCGAGATAAAATAAAATTCCAACTACCAACCATCATCCGCAAGTGTCGCGGCATTGCATTTAATCGATTTTGGTTGCAACGACTGCACTCCCACGCAAACACCGCACCGATCACTTCGTGATTGTGTTCCGCGAGCCACCAATTACTCCAGTCAGTTCCGGGCCGCCCAAACGTCATAGATGAGAGCGTCGATTCATTCCAGCACCTACCCAGAAACTGTTTTTGATGTTGCTGCTGAAGAACCTCTAACAACTCATCAGCATCACCGGAGCTTGCGCGACGAACATTAATGCGCTTCGAATATTTTGGCAACCCAAACGTGCCCCGAATACTACTAACGTTCTCGCGCCTCTCAATCAGATTTGGCAGAGCGGGAAAACGCTTACTCGATCGGCCAAGATAGGGCTCCACGGCGATTCAGGCAACCCAACGATAAAGACAAGGCCTGCAACGATGCCGCACTCGCCCGTATCGCCAACCACTTCAAGGGCGAGCGGCGGTAAGTGATCGCCGGACCGGTTACCGCTTAACAAAGCATTGCACACGGATACGCGAAGGAGAGCGGTTTGAAAATTGAAAATCGTTTGCCGCGGCCTAGTAAACGCAAACGTTATGCAGCAAATAGAATCGCGATGAACCCTGACGCTGAACTGGCAAGCACCGAAATGCACGGACTCACGAAAAACCAACGAAAAAAGCACCGTCGAGAATCAGAGAGACTCGACGGTGCTGTGAAGTGGGCGTTGAGGGACTCGAACCCCCGACCCTCTCGGTGTAAACGAGATGCTCTAGCCAACTGAGCTAAACGCCCGAGGACAATACTGTATTGTCTCGCTGGGTTACTTGTCAATCGCCTATCAGACTAAATTGAGTATC
>JAPOIJ010000187.1 GCA_029979005.1 Planctomycetota bacterium
GAGTTGGTGCGATCAAGAGCCCAGTATGTTCGCGATCAATGGGTGCGCCGAACCGAGTTAGAGATGGGTAAGCTCTCAGTACGAGGGCGATTTGTTCAAGTGTGTGTCAATGGATTGTATTGGGGAGTCTACAACTTAATCGAGCGTCCGGATGATGAATACCTAGCGCATCAAATAGGGGGTGATGAGGATAGGTATGTTACGCTTCGGGGGCGGGGGCAGGAGGTTGAATCCAACGCTTCGGGGGAACGGATGTGGAATGAGATATCGCGACTAGCATCAACTGATCTCAATGATCCAACCCAATTCGCTGCCATGGAAAAACTGGTCGACGTGAATGATCTAATTGATTATTGCTTGCTCCTAATGTACGCGGGGGCCGAGGATTGGGCCTTAAGTGATGGGAATAACCTTAGAGCCTACTATCGCCGGGGGACCAACGCAAAACTAAGATTTATGATTGAGGGGGCAGATGCTACTTTTGGTTCGGGTTGGAAAAATACATCCGTCGAGTTTCCGCTTCCTCTTGGGGGGCCTGCCCGAAGGAGATCCTTTGCTTATCTATTTCAGCAATTGTTGAACAGTGATGGATTCAAAAAAGTGTTCGCTGCTAGGGTAGAAAAGTGGTGTGGGCAGGACGGTATCCTTGGCGCTGTTGCATGCGAACAAAGGTATAGAAATATCGTTAGTGAACTAGAGCCAGTTTTAATCGCTGAATTAGCCCGTTGGGGAGATGTTCGTTCTGGCGATCCAGATGCGCTGTTGCTTGATTGGGAAAAGCAAAAGCAATGGACATTTGAAAACTGGTTTCCCAATCGTATCAATTTCATGCTAAGTGAACTGAAGCGTTATGGATTGGTAAGTGATACCACCGAGATAGAGGATCCAAATCCGTAATGTTCGTTGTGCAGGGCGCTAACTGACGCCGGGCGATTCGATCTTCTAAAACCAACCTTGGTAACTCATCATCAAAAGAATGCTGTAGGAAACGACGGCACTGACGGCAAGTGTTCCAAAGTGAAGCAGTTGTTTTGATGTATTTATTTTCCAAATCGAAATGATGTTGGCAATCAGCATGACTATCGAAACGATGATCAGTTTATACGCGATCATTCCGGCCAATCCCCAATCATTAAGAATGTGAGCCGCGATTGGGTTGGACTCAATGAACTGTCCAGTTCCAAGCAGCATGGACGTCATCCCGATGTCCATCGTGTTCGCAATGACGAACATAATTTTCTCAAAACTAAGCAACCCTTGTAGTGAAGAAAGATCCTGCCTAAAGGACGCGAAGAGGCTCGATTTCAAATCTATCGAATTCACGCGATATTTCCTTTCCTTCTATGTTCAAGCCGATTTTACTTTCTAGGTATTCGCTAGGTAGGGAGGAATATTGGGGATTTGATGCAGGATTGTTGGGGAGGGCGTAACCTGAAGGGAAAAATGATTAAGAAATGTTAAAAACAATGACCAGTCCATAAAACAATATCGACTAAATCGGTAAATTTGTTCAATGAAAAATCAAATAGCTTAAAGTCCACGGAATCAACGCATCAGCGTCCAGCTTTCACGAGGCTTTCCACTTTATATTGCATCCAACCGAGGGGAACTGGTGCGAGTTAACGGGACTTCCCTCAAGCGTCGCCTTGATTGCTTCTCTCAAGTCCCTACCGTGAGGTTCCTGTCCCGTCGAATCATAGACGCCTGAGGCGATTCGGCTAGGCCTTGTTTCATCGATGCGACCTCGATAGACAAGCTGTTGGTCGCTATCAAAAAGAAAAAAATCGGGTGTACAGGTGGCTTGGAATTCTTTTGCAACTTTTTGCGATTCGTCGAATAGGTAGGGGAAACGATAGTCGCGTGTCTCCTTCTCGACGAGCATCAGTTCGGGCCGATCTTCGGGATAGCCTTCGATGTCATTGCTCTGAATTGCAACCATGCCAAGTCTTGCCTGGGCAAAATCACGACTTAAAAGTGATAACTCAGCGGCAATGTGCTTTACGTAAGGACAGTGATTGCAGATGAACATGACCAAGAGAGGTCGATCTGAAAAGTCATCACTGGAATAGTAAGTCCCGTCAGTGTCTGGTAATCGAAAATTTGGGAGCTGCGTGCCCAAGGAGACCATTGATGATTCGGTAAGAGCCATGCGGACGATCCTTTAGAGTTTAAAAGGCAAATCCGAACCGCAACATTAAGGCATCGCTTAGGTCGAGATTAGGAGTTGCACTGCGGTAGACAATTTCGCGATTGAAAACATAGCCAAGATCGAGGAATCCTGTGACCTGAGCATTTCCCATCCATTCAATTCCCAAGAAGGCTCGGACATCATTTACATCTGCCTGATCTTTCAATCCATTGGCTCTGTCAATCGCCCAGCTTCCACCGCCCAACTCTGCCCCAATGTATCCCCAGGCATCGTAGTTATTAATTCTCGGTAAACGATGAGCTAGTTTTGTTTTGGGGAAATAGAGATCAAGCTTCATGTCGGGATTGGGATTCATGTAGAGTCCGAACGCCGGGAGAAGTTTGATGTCAAGTCGATCGAAGTACTCGACGCCAAATTTGGCGACAGTGTACTCATTCAATCTCGACCATCCGAGCAACTTTCCGGTTAGTCGTAGGCCATTGCTCGATGTATTTTTGTAGTCACTGTAAAATCCCACGGTAAAGTTGGACTCGAGTCCGCTTCTTTTTGATGGATCAGTTATGTGATCAAACGCCAAATATGAACTGTAGACCTGAGCAGGTAAGTCGTAAACTGGCCCCGTCGGTCCATTCCAAAAATTGAAAATGTATCCCGGCGAAATTTTCAGCGGCGAAGGGCCATTTAAAAATTTCGGGATGTTGATTGTCGTTGCCAACCCAATGTCATTGATATTCAGTTCGTTTCCGCTGCCTCCAGGGATATACACTGTCCACACACGAGGGTTTTCTAAAACCTTGGGAAGAAATTCATCGGTAAAGGAAGTCCAAGGATCCTGTTGCCATGGCTGCTGGGGAGGATAGCCGCCCGGTGCCATCTGGTTCGGTTGTCCCAGCATGGGCTGGCTTAAGCCTTGATTGAATGTCGGGAAATTAAGATTTAGATTTGGATCGACCGGGGGGGCATTGACGATAGCGGGGGCTGTCTGCGGCACCGGTTGTTGAACTGGAAACTGAGGCGGTTGGCTGAAAGTTTGAGGAACCGTGAAGCTGTGGATTGGTGGAGGGCTGAGACTTGCCCCGGCACCACCCGGTTGCTGGGGGGTTGCGGCGGTACTGAAACTAGGCCGTTGAGCTTCGACGGGAGAGCAGCTCAAAATTGTCGCTAGCACGCACGCAAGCGTACAAGTTTGGGCGAAATTTTGGAATTGGCTAAACAATTGACTAGAGTTCCGTCGATAAAGGCCTGCGAAAAACAAAGCAGGTAAATATCAATCGGTTCAGGACTAGTCAAGCCGAATTCCGTGGAAGGCATTTGCCGTCAGGTGGAACGCTATCAGGCTGGCGATAATCATAAATCCTGAAGGGAGGTATTGCGGTCATTGTTGAGGTGGATTTGGAGTTTAGTTCAATCCGTTCCTGTCAATGAACCTCCCTATTCGCTTTTGTTCTCTTCAGCGACAGGTTCGGCGGGGGCGGGCTTCTTTTTTGGAGATTTTTTAGTCGACTTCTTTTTTGCTTTTTTGGTAGTTGTTTTTTTACGAGTCGTTTTCTTTTTTGCCGCCTTTTTCTTCTTGGCTGCTTTTTTCTTGGGGGCTTTTACGGTGGTGTCAGCGTCCTCTGAATCGGTAGATTTTTTGGCGTTTTTCCGCGGAGCAAATTCAAAACCGAGTTTTCCTTTTTCCCGGTCGATCGTTAGATGAGCGGAGAATTTACGCCCTTTCTTAGATAGAAAGCCCGGCATTAGATCCGTTTTCCCGTCGACAAAAAGTTTGACGGCCTGTTCAGTTGGAATTTCACGTTTCAGAATTGTCTTGCTAATCCGCACTCCTCGATCGTCAACTTTAGTGGCCATCGCCGGTGCGAGGTAGGCGGATTCGACTTCGTAGATTGGAATTAAGGTTTCCGAATCATCTGTCAGTTTGGCTTGGCAGATAATTTGGTCATCTCGAATATTCTTTAATTCTTCTTCTCGGCGGTCATCTCCTTCGAAGACAAAAGCCACCTTCCAGGTTTTCTTTTCTTTGGCAAAAGTTAATTCAGCTTCAAAGGGCTGACCAAAGCGATTTTTGAAATCGGTGATTGGGCCAATCTTTTTGTTAACAATCAGGTCGCGGGCTTCCTGCTCAGTTAGCTCATGACTGGCGATATGTTTCTTGAGTCGGAAATTGCACTCGGGATTTTTACACTCGAAAACTCCGTCAGTTTGCTTAAGCGGGGAGCTATCGCATTCGAGGCAGGCCGTCTCAAGATCAGGGAAGATCCGATTAACTTTTTCTGCCGTAAATTCTTTCGTTTGAGCGACGATTCCGTTTGTCAATTCAATGATTTCGTTCATGAACTGATCTTTATCGAGCCGGCCAGCTTCCATTTCTTTGAGTTTGAATTCCCACTCGCCAGTCATCTCGGGGGAACCAAGTGTGGTAATGCCGATTTCGTCGAGTAGATCAACGAGTGCGATACCTTTGTTGGAAACAACTAGTTCCCGTTTATTAATTTCATTTCGGAAAACATATTTTTGGCGGATCAAGTTTTCGATTATCGCGGCGCGGGTTGCCGGAGTACCGAGTCCGCGGTCGCTCATTGCTTCCCTTAATTCGTCATCATCGACACGTTTTCCCGCCGTTTCCATGGCGGATAATAATGTACTGTCATTGAAACGAGCGGGAGGCTTGGTTTCATTGGCACGCATTTCGACTGTCAAATTCTCAGCGGATTCACCATCGGCTACGTAGACGAGTTCATCCTTGTCGGCTGCGACGCCCGGTTTTCGACCGTAGACTTCGAGGTACCCCGGGACGACCAAAATTCGACCCGCAGTTAAGAAGCTATCGTTGCCGATTCGGGTGATGCGACGGGTCACTTCAAATTCGGCATGGGGATAAAAGATTGCGAAAAAACGTTGTAATACAAGTTGGTAGAGTTTGGCGGCTGCTTCATCCAACTTGGCAGGTGGCAATTTTCCGGTCGGAATAATCGCGAAGTGATCGCTAACCTTTTTTGTGTTGAATACGCGTTTTGTCGGAATGATTTTGTTGTTACCGATCAGCCATTTCGCTGAGCTAACCAAGGTGGAGTTGAGTGTGTCATTTGGTTTCCCTTGAGAAATTGTGAGCACGGTTCCTTTGACGGTGTCAACATAGTCCTCGGGAAGATATTTTGAATCGGTACGGGGATAGGTTAGTAATTTATATCTATCGTAGAGTGCCTGGGCGAGTTGAAGAGTCCGTTTGGCACTGAATCCAAATTTATTTCCGGCTTCCCGTTGTAAACTGGTGAGATCGAATAGTTGCGGAGGTGCCTGTTTCGAAGGTTTTTTGTTCTCTTCAACGATTCCCGTTTTGCCCTCGCACCTGGATTTAATTGCTTCAGCTTCCTCAAGCGTCCAGATTCTATCCGCTTTCTTTTGGTTATCTTCTTCGTCTTTTTCAAAGTCCTCGACAAACCAGCGGGAATCGTATTCACCATTCTCGACTTTAAAATCTGCATGAACTTCGTAGTACGGCCGCGAAACAAAATTTCGGATGAGGCGTTCTTTTTCCGTCAGAATTACGAGCGTCGGCGTCTGGACACGACCGGCGGAGGTAACATTAAATCCGCCATTGCGTGAATTAAAGGCGGTTAGAGCGCGGGTGCCGTTGAGGCCGATTAGCCAATCGCTTTGACTGCGACAGACGGCGGCATCGGCGAGGTCATTCATCTCGTCACCGGTCCGCATATTTTCCCATGCCTCGAGGATGGAGCCATCCGTCATCGACTGCATCCACATTCGCTTTATAGTCAGGTCTTTTTTGATGTTCGCCATGTCCATCAAATACCGAAAAATCAGCTCTCCCTCTCGCCCGGCATCGCACGCGTTGACGACCGTGTCGACATCTTTTTTCTTGAGCAATCGAACGAGAAGTTTGTATTTTGCCAGGCTGCGCTCGATTGGCTCGAGTTCAAAGGATTTGGGGATATGGGGGAGATGGGTCATGCTCCAGGGGAGTTTCTTCCCGTCGTCTTTCGTGGGCATTCGCAGAGCAACGAGATGGCCTAACGCGGAGGCAACGTAGGCATGGTCATTTTCAAAATAGTCCTTTTGCTTCTTAAATTTCCCCATTTCGGGAAGTTTTCCAAGGACTCTGGCGAGATCAGTGGCAACGCTTGGTTTTTCCGCAATGATCAGTAATTTGGACATCCGGCAATTTACCCGTGGCTTGTGTTTCTCAATTGGCGTTAAAAAAATCGAATAATTCTGATTTACGACAATGTTGATCGGTCGTGGTTAAAATTCAACTGAAAAAAATCATCGATTGTTTTATTTACCAATCCTCTAGTTAAGCTGTTTTGGCATTGAAATTACCGCCTAAGAGCTATAAATTCGTCAAAACGCCAGTTCAGGTGGTGGACTTGATCCGCCTCCCCGCCTTGGTTCTTTGGATGAGAAATAATCCCTCGAGACCAAAGTTGTCAACCCCGGAGGGATTCCGGCGAGGGTTGGATCAAGCAACTTTTGAGGCGAAACTGCGTAATTATAAAAGTGTATCCCCGTTTTCGGTAATGGATAAAGAAAATGCTCGCTTGGTTTCGACGTCACGCAAAAGTCTTAATGGTTGTACTTGGCTCCGCTGCAATGGCGATATTTGGCCTGGGTCCGGTTTTTGACACTCTTTCAAACGGAAGAATGTCCGAGAACGAGAACCGCGACGAGTATAAAGCTGTTGCGACCTGGAAGGGTGGCGAGATTAGCCGACTTCAGCTTGATTCGATGAGAATGCTTCACTACCAGACGGTCGCTTTCCTGGATGGCGTACGGCAGGCTGCTGCGAAAAAGTTTGGAGGAGAACGACGTCCGTTGGTGATGCCGATTTCCCCAATCAACAGTAACCGCCCGGAAGTAGTGGATGGCGAGCTTATTAGTCGTTACATCTTCGCGCAACTTGCTGCCGAAGAGGGGGTGGTTGCAAGCGATGGTATGGTGGATGACTACCTAAGAGAACTGTCCGCTGGAGCCGATTTTAGCCGGCAGGATTTCGAAGCGATCAACAATCAGGTTAATAGTAAGTACGTAACCATGTCGAGGATTCGCGAGCGACTCAAAATTGAGCTGCTTGCTAATCAAATGTTGCTTTTTGGAACGCTCGGTATTTCCGGTGCTCCCAACGTGACCGAAGCCGTCCAGTTGTATTCGAGGACGACCGATCAGGTCGAGTGCGAAGTATTGCCAATTGATGTTAGCAAGATGGAAAGTCAAATCACAGAGAAGCCGGACGCAGCGGCTCTGAAGGCACTTTATGAAGAAGGGAAGTATGACTTTCCATCGGCCAACGGTGAAAAACCTGGATTTAAAATGGGGCCGAGGCTTCGGTTGCAGTATTTCGTTGCTGACTTCCAAAGTTTCCTTCAGAAGGAAATGAATAAGCTTTCGGACGAAGACGTTCAAAAGGAATACGATCGATTGGTTGCAGCGAAGGATGAAATGGTCCTCGAGCCACTTCCGGTTGACGATGGATCGATTGAGTTAAACAGTCCTCCGCCCGGAGATTCCGATGTCACGCCTCCTCCAACGGGTGGCGAGGAGATGAAAGAGGCACCGGGTGATGTGGGGCCTCCACCAGAAGCACCTAAGGCAGAAGCACCTAAGGCAGAAGCACCTAAGGCAGAAGCACCTAAGGCAGAAGCACCAAAAGCAGAAGCACCCAAAGAAGAAGCACC
>JAPOIJ010000248.1 GCA_029979005.1 Planctomycetota bacterium
AATAGAACGCCTCTGTGCAGGCCAACCCCGTAATGTTCTTTGGCCAAATCACGGTAATGGAGGTCAAGAACCACTTTCCCTCGCGAGGTCGTGGCGTGGAGCCGTTCTACAATTGCGCCCAGTTGCAGAATGTCGTCTTCTAGTCTGAGTTCCTGTAGAACTCGCATTCCGCTTGGTTGCAGCATTATTCCTGCGCCAATCGCGGCAGGATGTTCGACTTTTTCAAATAGTGTAACCTCGTGTCCCAAGCGGGATAGAAACAGCGCCGTCGCCGCGCCGGCAGTCCCGCTCCCGACAATAGCAACTCTTTTCGTGTTCATCAATTTTCAACAGGCCGGTAAGACCATTTTTGAGGAGGTTTTAGCTAGAGTTTGAACCCAAGGCAGGTAGGAGTTTAAGAATGAAGGAACTACAGTTGAAAATATAATTGAATGAGCTTTTTTCGAAGACCTAGCTAGCGCCTACTCGCAAAAGCGGCCTGAATTAAGTTTTCATCAAACCCGCCCGGGACAGTCCCTTCTTCGGCGTAGATATACAAAGCGGCCAGCATGATTGAGCCCATCGCCGAGGAGATCAACGAAACCGCCAACACGATGATTGCCCCAAGCACTATTAGGATGATTCCCAGAACAACCATTTGGCCGCTTAATGCCGCAACTCCAAAGCCGATTGGAACGAGGCCAACCAGCATTCCGAGAAAGGTAATGGTTCCAATTCCAAAATTGGCTGCCAGAGATTCGCCCCAAGTATTTTTCATGATGCTTACGGATCGTTTGATGGCTTCAATAGGTCCGGCTTTTTCAACCACCAGAACGGGAATCACAAAAAAGGTTGTCACCGACCAAGCCATCCCGAGCAGACTGGTTAAAAACCGACCGACCTTTTCACTTCGCGATTCGATAATCTTCAAAATCAGGCCGACGGTTGCCGAAACGAAGGCCCAGGCAATGATCTGTGGCAATCGCGCCATCGCTGCACCGACGCCATCTCTTAAGACTGGGTCACCCCCTTTTAGCCGAATGATGGCACAGGCTACCAGCGCTGAGTTGAAGAAGATAATGATGAAATAAGTGGCAAAATAGAATAGGAACATTAATCCATAAAGCAATAAGTTTGCCGGAGCGGCCGGATTGTTTCCCTCTTGGTTTGCCACATTCTCAAGCATTCCGGAAAAGATCAGTGGCGCCGCAAAACTGGCTGTTACCACGAGGCACGCCAAGCCACTTAGAATTGGAAACATTAGCAATTCTTTGTCGAGTCTTAGTACGTTTAGCGACTGTTTAGCGAGTTGCCAGCCAGCGGAGAGGCGTTGAAACATGATGAATTGTTTCCGTTGTGGTGTGTGACGGCATCGAGAGTGACACCGAAGTGTAACCCAATCAATCAGTGTCCACAATTCTTTTGCGAAGTTCGATTCAATCTTCTTCAAGAAGGAGCATTGGGCAACCTAAGCAGTATCTGCCGTTTTCGAAGGCTGATTCCAGTTTGACAATGTGCGACTTAAAATTGACGTCGAATATGGCTGTGATATTTCAAGATCGAATCTTCTCGATGGTCGCGTTGAGTTGTGAGCGTCACGGAAATCATTACTAATCGTAACGTTTAGGGGCTGGCTCCAATTTAATGTTTTTTTTGTATAATTGACAATGTTGCATTTCTTTAAGTGGCGAACTGGCTCGGTGGAATCATTGGTGTGTGGTGAGTGACGGCATAATATATTTTGATGTATTGGCGACTCTCTTGGGAAGGGGAATAGATTGTGCGTGTACGTAAGCATGGTGAAGATGCCTGGCTTGATGTCGCAGAAGAAGAGTTTGGACACTCTGAGGAAAAGCAACTTCGTATTTTTGGGAAGGAGTACCCCGTCGCGCCCTGTAACGAGGATCTCTATTCTATCTCCGAATCCAGCAAAGGCTGTGCGCACGTTTACGGTCAATTATCGAAGCTTTCGAGATTACTTGAAAATGATTCGCTAGAAATTATTGCATGTGCTAATTGCAAATTTTTTAGGCTGTCGAATTTTTCTGCTCAAAGCGGACGGTTCGGTTATTGTCGTGTTGACGATCCGTACAGTGTTAATGCCGCACACCATTGTCCTCAACATGAATTTGCCGACAATTGGGAGACTCGTCATATGCGGACTTAGGCATCGGTAACTTGGGCGTAAAAATCATCAATTCGAATAGGTGGCTGTTTTGAATGATCTTTATTAAACCGGCAAGGAGTTGCCATTCCTGGTGTTGGAAGATGTTTGATTTGTTGTCTGGAATGTAATTGTCTATTTAAATAAGGTAAGACGTTGAAAGAGACAGCCTACTTATTTCAAGCTGCGCTTCTGTGTCTTTGGTGGGCGGGGCTGAGCATTTCGTCTGAGTTTTTTGCCGTGTTTCAATTCGATGAAATTCCGTCGGTTTCGTTTTGGTCCTTTTTTGCCGCTGATCTAATTTTCATTGTTTCTTTATCGCTGATAAGGGCGTATTCCAAAAGAGTTCAAATTGAGTTTGTAATCCTCGGAGCCTTTGGTTACGCGACCATTTATTGCTGGAATGCTAGTTTCTTGACGTCATCCGGTTACCTGTCGAGCGGCGTGATGACCCTCGGTTTGGCATATAATATATTTTTATGTTTCAGTTCTTGTCTATTTAGAAACTCGTCTTCCGGCCTGTTGTTGAATGCGACCAAGACGCTTGTTCAGATTGTGTGCATCTGGTCTGTTGCGTTGGTAGTAATTCCCTTCGTTTTACTTGATTCATTTGGTAACGCGTATTCACTTAAGCTTGGACTTCCCACTGCGATGGGAGCAGGACTTTTTTTGCTTGCCAGTGTTTTAGGCCTTGCGAGCGCGTTCTATATGGTTCGAGATGGGGCTGGTACACCACTCCCACTCGACCAGACTAATAAGCTCGTGGTATCCGGGCCGTACCGTTTTGTAAGAAATCCGATGGCTGTGGCCGGGATTTCTCAAGGGCTTGCAATCGCATTGATTTTCCAATCGGTGGCGCTATTGATTTATTCACTGTTGGGCGCGTTGGTTTGGCACCTGGTTGTTCGTCCATTTGAAGAAGCTGATATGGTAACTCGATTTGGTGAGTCCTATTTGGAATATCGGTCAAAGGTTGCGTGTTGGATACCTAAGCGTTGATGCGTGATTGGCGTGTCGATGTCGCTGCGACTGGTTCTTGGTTTCAGAATGTTTCCATTACGTGGCAAGCGTCATCGCGATGTCAGGGAATATCGAATTGCAATTCACCACGCTTAATTTATTGGAGAAATCGCAGACGTACGAGGTTGTCGAACTTCAGGGATTCTTTCGGTGAAATCTTAAACATTCACTGCTAATTTCTGCTATCGGGAAATCTTTGTCCCAAGCTGCGGCATACGAAAATTGCTGGTTGTGTTATATTCAATCTGAATTTTGACCAACCTTCCCAAGCGAGAATGTGATGTATCGACAAACTGTTCTATCTTTGCTGGCGTTGATTTTAATTACCGTGACTGCGATGGCTGAAGATTGGCCACGATTCCGAGGTCCAACAGGCTCCGGAGTTGCTAAGTCGGGAACCGCAATTCCCTCCGCTTGGTCTCCCAATGCCAATTTGGCTTGGAAAGTTGAGATGCCTGGGCCCGGTGCGTCGAGTCCAATCATTGTTGGAAATAAGGCTTTTGTTACCTGCTACTCAGGATATGGTTTGGATCAGGCAAACCCCGGTGAGATCGAAAATTTGATGCGCCATCTTGTTTGCGTTGATATACAAACTGGGAAAATACTTTGGCAAAAAGACGTGAAGGCGGCCCTTCCCGAGGATCCCTATTCTGGCGTTGGAGTTACTGCCCACGGATATGCATCCCACACGCCGGTCTCTGACGGAAAAAATATCTATGCGTTTTTCGGAAAAAGCGGCGTTCATGCGTTCGATTTAGAGGGAAAAAAGTTATGGAGTGCGGATGTCGGTAACGAGTCGGATCCGAACAAATGGGGCTCATCTTCAAGTCCAATTGTCTACGGCAATCTGGTGATCGTTACAGCGTCCGCTGAAAGTCAAGCAATCGTTGGTTTGGATAAGGCTACGGGAAAAGAGGTCTGGCGACAGGAAGCGACCGGTCTTGATGGAATGTGGGGGACGCCCGCACTGGTGGAAATCGACGACAAACGCACTGATTTGGTGATGTGTGTTTCGAAAGAACTATGGGGACTTGATCCTGCCAATGGAAATTTATTGTGGCTTGCTGGAGCGACGGGAGCTGAAAATGCTTACTCGAGTATTATTCTTGACGGAAATCGTGTCTTTGCGGTCACTGGTCGAGGCGGCGGGAGTGTAGCGGTTGACGCTGGTGGAAGCGGTGACATAAGTGAAACCAATACCGTTTGGACAGGCGGAGTATCGGGAAGTTTTGCGTCGCCTGTGAGGCATGAATCGAAGATCTATGCAATTGCTCGTGGAATCGTCACAGTAATGGACACCGAGACCGGCGAAGAATTGGAACGATTTCGATTAAAGGGTGGTGAACAAACAGGAGGAAGGTTTGGGTCTCTAGACTATCCGTCGCCCATTGTAGTAGGTGACCGCCTGTTTTACATGAACGGCAGTGGGCAGATGTACGTCTTCGCGTTAGGTAAAAAGATGGAACAGTTGGCGGTAAATAAAGTAACCAAAGAGAAAGAAGTATTTTGGGGTACGCCAGCAGTTAGCAATAACAAATTAGTAATTCGAAGCTCAAAAAACCTTTACTGCGTTGCGGACAAGGGAGAGGAAGTCGAGCCTGAACCGGAAGTCGATACCAATCGCGAACCCGGGGATGAATCAGGAGTGGGCGGCGGTCGTCCTGCAGGCGGATCGGGTTTCGGCGGGGGGAGACCCTCAGGCGGGGGGCGTCCGGGGGGCGGGCGGAGGTTTGATCCGGTGAGGATGTTTTATAGTCTGGGTGCCAACAAAGATGGGAAAGGGACTTCGGCTGGGGTAGCTGGGAATT
>JAPOIJ010000104.1 GCA_029979005.1 Planctomycetota bacterium
AATTTAAAGTAACTGTGTGAAAATCAGGAGTCGTCCAAAAAGCAAACAAGCTTAAACTAGATAAAACCAGCGCTCCCCAAGCGCTCAACCGTTGCCCCAAAAGCGGTAGCAATAACGCGCCGAGAACCATGATCAGACCAGGAGGAAGATTATGAATCATAATAATCCTCATCTCTCATAATGACCAAACGCAAACCTGTCCCTAAAAAAACAACGGCGACAAACGCAGCAAAACCAAACATTGCCTCGAATCCAAACAACTCTTCGACTGCGAATTCAGCTGGATGTAAATGAGACGCCCCATCATGAGACGACTCACCTGGCGCATGTTCATTGTGCGATGTTTCATCATGAGCGCCATCATCATGCGAAGCTTCGACGTGCGAGGCTTCGACATGCTTTTCCGCAAACAAAGGAGCCCACCAAAGCTGTGCAATTAACGATCCGATACACGCGATGACGAGGCCCGCAATGACAACATTTACATTACGTTCCGGCCAACTAGCATCGCTGCTGGAGTCGCCGCCTTTCGAGTTGTCATCTTTTGTTTTCATTATTTGCAGCCATCAATTAATACGGCGTCAAGTAAATACGAATCATCGAGCACTGCTGGCGATTGGCAGCAGAACGTCATAAATTTCATTACCGAAAAAGAAGAGCACCACACTTCCTACGGCAGTAATACATAATGGCACCACGCACATCATTGGTGCCTCCTTAAATTTCATTGGCGTCTCACCAATCGGTGTCATAAACGCTCGGATCGGAATTGGAATCAGGTAGGCAATATTGAGCAGGGAACTGACCATCAGGGCGGCTAACAACCAAAAATGGCCAGTCTGAACGGTTCCCAATGCCAGGAACCATTTACTCCACGCACCTCCTCCCGGAGGTAACCCGATGATACTTAGCGTTGCGAGCAAAAAAGCGCCCATCGTCAACGGCATCGCCCTTCCAAGACCGCGCATGTCACTAATGTTGGTCTTATGGGCACCGACATAAATTGCACCAGCGCAGAAAAACAATGTGATTTTACCGACGGCATGCATGGCTATATGCATGCCTCCACCAATCACACTATCAGAAGTCGCTAACGCAGCACCCAGCGTAATGTAGGCCAACTGGCTAACGGTAGAATAGGCGAGTCGAGCTTTTAAGTTATCTTTCGTCATGGCGACAAGAGAGGCGATTAAAATCGTCGCCCCTGCGAGATAACACAGCCAATCGCTCATCATGACTGGATTCGCGCCTTCCCCAAGTCGAGTTTCGCTGATCAGATCAATTCCAAAAATATAAATCGACACCTTCAAGATTGAAAACACACCAACTTTTACTACGGCAACTGCATGAAGCAATGCACTCACCGGCGTAGGCGCGACCATCGCCGCCGGAAGCCATCGGTGGAATGGCATAATGGCCGCCTTGCCGATCCCAAAAGCAAACAAACCCAACAAAACCGATAATTGGAAATCGGATATTTTTCCATCAATATTTGGCTGAGCGAGAATGCCTCCCGGTGTGAATTCAAGCGTACCGGCTACTGTCCATGTCCAGGCGATAGCGAGCATGAAAAACGCAACCGACGTCGACAGCAGAATCCCTAAATAAATCCGCCCACCCTTTTTTGCTTTCTCATCACCATGATGAGTTACCAATGGATAGGTCGAGATCGTCATTAATTCGTAAGCTACGAATAACGTAAATAAATTGGCAGCGAACGCGGCCGCCAGTGCTGCAAAAATGGCAGATGCAAAACAGGCATAAAACCGAGTCTGGTTTTTTTCGTGATGCCCTCTCATGTAACCGATTGCATAAATTGTTGTCAGGATCCATAAACCCGATGCCACCAAAGCAAATAACATCCCCAGCGGTTCAACGGTAAAAGCAATCTCAAATCCGGGTAACATTTCACCCAATTTAAAAGTAGGCCTGCCGCCCGAAAATACAAATCCTGCAAGACGTGTTGTCACCCAAAACAAAGCAACTGAGATACCGATGGTGCACGATTCACGAATATTTGGTGATTTTTCACCCACGATAAACACCAGGGCAATTGCCACCAAAGGCAACAACATCGCAACCCAAATTAAATTCTCGGGAGTCATTGAATACCTCCCGCTTGGCTAATCCCCAACAAGGACTTCGCAGCAGCCTGAGCAATTCCAGCCGAATAAACTGTCCAGCAACCAAACACGATCGTAGATCCAATAACGATATAGGTCGGTATCAACATTGCCATTGGTGCTTCTTTGGCAGTTTGAGCTAAATGCGATGCCGGTGAAAAATATAAAATCTCAACGACCCGCCAAATATAAACAACTGCCAATAAAGAACTGAGTAGCATGAGTACCGCGACTGGCCAAAGCTCAAGAGAAAGTGCGGATGTTAATAGTAGCCACTTACTCACAAAACCCGCGGTCATCGGCACACCGATTAACCCCAAACCTCCAACCACCCAGGCAAACGAGGTTAAAGGCATCGTTTTTCCAGCACCACGCAAATCCTCTAACTTTAATGATCCGATTCGCAATGCAAAGCAACCAACCACCATAAACAATCCGCCTTTGATTAAGGCATGATTAAACATGTGCGAGATTCCAGCAGTCAGACCACCAACATTGGACATGCTGATTCCGAGCAGCATGTAACCAATTTGAGCAACGCTTGAATAGGCAAGCAGCCGCTTGATATTGGTCTGATAGATCGCTGCCGTGGATGCGACAAAAATACCAACCAGCGAAAACGCCATTAAAGCTTGATCAAGCGGCAATCGTTCAAACGCAAACTGCGGCGTGAAAATTACATAGATCAATCGAATGAACGCGTAAACAGAAACTTTCGTCGCCGTCGCCGCGATAAAACAAGTGACGACCGACGGTGCGTAGGTGTATGCGTTAGGTAACCAAGTGTGAAGCGGGAACACGGCCATCTTGATAAACAGGCCAACGGTCATAAAAGCAAATGCGACTAGCATCGTTCTCGAACTTTCAACCGCCTGAAGTCGACTGGCGATGTCCGCCATATTGAGCGTACCGGTCATTTGATAGAGCAAACCAATACCAATCAAAAAGAAGGTCGCTCCAACCGTTCCGATTATCAAATAATGCAACGCAGCTAAGGGTGCACGACGGGTCTTGCCAAGACTAATCAGGGCATAACTCGACAGCGAACTGATCTCGAGAAAAACGAACACATTGAAAAGATCGCCCGTGATACACATTCCCAGCAACCCGGTCATGCATAGCAAATAAGACGCATAAAAAAGCGAATGTTTGGAATGATGCACTTCCTGATCAATGCTCTTCGGCGCGTAGGTGATCACGATTGCCGCCAGCCCGGAAACAAACAACATCACAAAGGCGCTTAGGTAATCAACGCTATAGACAATTCCATAAGGAGATGGCCAACCACCTAATTCGTAAGAAATAGGGCCATATTGCATTCTCGAGAGCAAACTCACTGTTATGCCGAACACCGTCCAGCAAACTAATTGAGTCAACAAAAGCACAAGCTTTCGGTTGCCAATCAACACGAATAGCGGAGCCGCCATCAACGGAATAACGATCACCAAAACTGGCAGTTGTTCGATCAAGAGTTCCGATCCATTTCTAGGATCTCGTCCTCTTCAATCGTTCCATACTCTTCTCGAATACGAACGACCAGTGCCAAGGCCAAGGCCGTTGTGGCAATCCCCACAACAATGGCCGTCAACATTAAAACACTTGGGATTGGGTTAGAATAAACCTCTTTGACAGCGTCGACACCTAAATCAACATGACCCTCGGCCGCCGCATGCAGTTCATGCCCATGTTCAGCCCCATGCTCAACTCCATGCTCAACTCCATGGCTCTCACCACCGTGAGAAGCTTTTAAAATTGGAGCCGTTCCATGAGTGACTTTTCCCATGGTGATATAAAGCAAGAACACGGACGTTTGAAAAATATTCAAACCGATAATCGTTTTGATCAAATTTTCGCGAGCGATGACGATATAGAAACCGGTCATCATCAAGAAAATAACAATCCAATAATTATAAAGGCCTAGAATTTCGGTCATGTGGTCACCCGCTCTCGACCGGCAAAGGCATAAAAGATCATCGTCATAACTGCCGTGACAGTAATGCCAACTCCCAACTCAACCAAAAAAATACCGAGGTGCTGTCCTTCCGGAAGAAAGTGGTGTGGCTTGTCACCCGGTAGAAAATCCAAAGCGGCAGGTAGTTCTGTCAGAAATCCGTGATTAAGCATATCGTAGTCGAGGAAATTTCCCCCCAGCAACATGCAGGCCAAGCCGGTGCCCGCATAAACTAACAGACCCAGCGCCGTCAGCTTTTCGATGACCTTCGGTGGCGCGACCTTATGAACCGCGGGAAGCCCATAAACCAATCCATATAGAATTAACGCAGCAGCAAATATCACTCCTGCCTGAAATCCACCTCCTGGACCAAAATCGCCATGGAACTGCACGTACAAACCGAACAGCAAAATATAGGGGATCAATAGCTTCGTGATGACACGAATGATAGGAAACGAATTCACGCATTCTCTCCTGTCACCGACTGGGATTCAGAACTGCTCTGGTCATCTGTGTTTTTTCGGAGAATCAATAACACGGCAATACCTGCTGTGAAAATCACTGCGGTCTCGCCCAATGTGTCGTAGCCTCGATAACTCGCGAGAACTGCCGTGACAACATTCGGAAGCCCGTGCATATCCGGCTGCGATTTTTCGACAAAGGAAGGATTTGGGTAAACCTGAATTGGAGCGTTTGGGTCTCCAAAGTGAGGCATATCAAATGTGCCATAAACCAGCGCACATCCAGTAATGGTCACGATTAAGAGCGGTAATAGTGGTGACTTTGAGGGGCGCTCTTCAAAATCCTCACTCGATAATCGACCACTTTTTCGTTGTCGACGTGGCGTTAAGGAAAGCGTCGCGAGCATCAAAATCGTAGTGATGCCGGCACCAACCGCCGCCTCGGTAAATGCCACATCCGGAGCGTCGAGTATCAACATCCAACTAGCACTGAGAAAACTATAGATCCCGGTAAACATTACGGCCGCCCAAAGATTTCGAATTCTCGCAACCGTCACCGCGGTAGCGGCGAGAAGCGCGAGTATCGGGATGACAATGAAATCCATCATCTTTGAAAATAACCGTCCTGGTCTAAGTTAACTTTTATTTGTATCTAAAGTATCGACTTCTAAAACAGGCTTAAACCCCTGTGTCATCGCTGACTTGGCCAAAGCATGACAGGACGTCGGACTAGTGACCATTAAAAAGAACAAAATCATCAACAGCTTTACTGTTACTAAACTTAGTTCCCCCTGAAAAAGAAGTCCTGCAATGATCAAACCAGCACCAAGCGTGTCGGTTATTCCACCACCATGCAGGCGCGAAAAGAACTCCGGCAAACGGACAATTCCAATACCGCCAACCACCGCGAAAAAAGATCCCGCAAGCAGAAGAATCCAAGTCAGAATACTGATCAATACCATCATGACTTTACACTCGAACCGATATCGGCTCCTTCCTCGCGAAAGCTTCCGTACTCTGAAAATCGCAACAGCGCGACCATGCCAATGAAGTTCATCAGACTGTACAACAATGCTAAATCCAGAAAGTCCGTGCGGTCGGTCAAAAAACCAATCACACATATCAGTAACACTGTTTTGGTTCCGAACATATTAAGGGCAAGCACGCGGTCAAAAACCGTCGGCCCCAACATCGCACGGATCAACGCCAGAATCATAGTTACCAGAATCGCAGCGGACGTTACCACCAACGCGTAGTTATTAAACAACGAAATATTGTTTTCCGTTTCGGCTAACAGAAAGTCCATAACTTATTTCCCCTCCAACCGGCAGACGCGGCGATCCATATCACCAGAAAGGTCTTCCTCAGCACCTTCAAATGAAAGGGCGTGAACGAGAATTCGATCTTTCTCCATGCCGACGGAAACTGTGCCCGGAGTTAGCGTAATCGAATTGGCGAGAATTACTCGGCCTAGTTCCGTTTTTGGATTGGCACCAACTTCAATCATGTTCCGCTGGAGTTTTAATTCCGGCGAGAGCACAATTTTCGTGACTTCAATATTCGATTTAAAGATCTCTTTGATTAACCAGGGAGCGTAATGCGTAAAAGGCCGTATACCAAGCTGAATCGGAGCCGCTTCTTCATCGACAATTTTCATCCTATGGCAAACCCACAAACTGAAAATGCAAGACAAAAGGCCGAGAAACAAAATAAACGGTTCGAAGTGACCTGACCAAAGCAGCCAACTCGCCAACAAAGCAATAAATAGCGTAAACGAATATTTCATGAGTTTCAGACGATCAACAATTACTTGGGTTTTGAAATTTTAGTGATCAGTCATCATCCAACATAAAATCGCGGATCACTGTTAATTCCAAGCAGTATTACTGCCGCGCCAAGTAAGAAAACCTCCGCGGTGCGACGCTTGGAAGTTACTTTAGTTTCTTTCCCTGACAGCACGTTAATGTATGCTCTGATGCTAAAAATTTAAATACCGCTCTTTAACGGATCAACGGCATCCACAGAAACAGCCATTTCCAGCCAATACCAAAATACAGTCGATCAAACGGATTCAGGAAATACCCATCAAGCTACCTAATTTCTCAGTTTGATCTATATCGCCGTTTAGACAACGATCCGCCAACGATACGTTTGGTCGGGAATTAAATTAAGGCGTACCAACTTAAAGGGCATTCGGAATTGTATGCTTCCAAGCGGCAACAGAGATACTCGGCGCAAGACAACAACTCGGATCGCAGAACGCGAGATCATCAACCCACGTCGAAACAAAAGAAAAGCAAAATACACGTTACAGGCAGTGGTCAACCATTCAAAACGAAACCGACACTCGGCATCCGTTTACGCTGATGGGTTCTCATCGACGGGCTTACGAAGTACGTAACCAAAGTAGCACAACAACAAACCCGTAACCGCGAAAACTGAAAACCACAGAAATTGCTGATAAAACACAAATCCAAACCCAATAAACCAAAGCACAACCCCCATCTTGAGCAGCCATTTCCCAGGATCGTATTTCATGCCTATTGCCTTCGTAAATGTCATTTGTGTTGCGGAATCAACTCAAAACCAAGCGGCGGTGTGAGCCGTTCACTTTAAAACATCAGTCTCTTCGTAACTTAGTCATTGTGATTTGATTGCCCGCCGCATTGTGTGCGACTTGATCCATGAAAGAACGAATCAAAAATAATCCACGCCCGCTGACCTTATGGAGATTAGACTCTGCAGTTGGATCCGGAACTTTTTTGGGATCAAATCCGCGACCGTCATCAGAGATTTGCACGCAAATGTGTTTGTCCGAAAACTCAGCTTCTATCCGAACTCTACGGTTAACGTAAGGTTCGATATCTTTCCGGGCCTGGATCTCTTCGTAATACCGTGTTCCGTCCTCGCCATCTCGCAAACTTGAATCGACTTCGAGATTGCCGTGGTGCATTGCGTTAACGAGAGCTTCGTCTAAAGCCATGCCGATCTGCAACCGGTCTCGGCCCGACCAACTCGGCAAGTTCTCTTGAAGAACCTCAATAGTTGGCCCAATCATTGAGGACTCGTTCTCTAAAACGTAATACCTCGAAATGTGCCCAGTCGATGTCTCACTTTCAGCCACAATATGCTGCATCCGATTAGACATCTCGAGTACTTGTTTGATGGTCTGGATCAATGCAGACTGAAGCATTGTTTTGGGGGTGTAACTGGTTGCACCCGCCCGCAAAGCATCGATCGCAATTTGCTCACTTCCAAACGAGGTGATCAAAACGATTGGGATAAGAGGATGTGACTTTCGAACTTGGCGAACCAGTTCGAGTCCGTCCATCTTAGGCATTTGTAAATCTGTCACGATAACATCTGGAGTTGTCGCGACATCCGATAAGCGGTCAAAACCATCTTTGCCATCAACAGCAAATTCTACTTGCCAAGCCGGCTCTTTTCCCAAAAGCCCTCCGACAAGCATACGGTCGACCGAAGAATCATCGACTACCAAAATCTTTGGCACTGTTGCTACTCAAAAAAGAAAGGAACGAGAAAAGAAGCAAGTGATGTTGATAGCTGAATTCATTCAACCATTCAACCTCGGTTAACGCTCCTGATTCTCACTTATAGACAAACTCGAATCAACTGAATTCTACGAATAAAGAATTGGATTCAATTTTCAATAAGCTTCCCCATCAGGATGCACTCGCTGTCGCACCTAATTTAACGAAAATGAAGGCAGCAATCAGCAACAAGACTCCGAAAACCCCGAGCAACAGTGCGACCGGCACATACCTCTCGGGGATAGGGTTTTGCGTCTCAAAGGCCTGGTAATAAGTTGCTCGGTCCTTAGTAGGCCTCCTGGCGTAGATTCGCACACGCTCCAACTCATTAAACTGAAGACTGAATCTCGCGCCTGTCCGATTCAAAAAACGACTCAACTCAAAGACCTTTTTGCCCTGGGCTGGAATCGGTTCAACATCGTAAACCTGATAATTTCCGTTCACCTGGATGTTCAGATGAGTCCAGTCAACATCGCTGTGGTTAAAAATAGTGATCTCACCGCCCTCTACCGGAGGACGATCGTAATAATCGATACTATAAAAATCCGCGCCTGGTAGATTCTGAGCCGTGACCGATGCGTTGAGTTGACCTTCAAAAACAGGCGGCAAATAATTCCACAAAACCAGAATTGTCACCACTGGAACCAGGCACATAAAAGACAACATGATGGTCAAGCCACGATGACTTAGCTGCGGAGATTTTTTCTGTTCGCTAGAGTGGTACTGAAAATCATCAATTTCCGACGGGACATCAGCCGGAACTTCGGTTAAGTTTTCACTCTTCGAACTATTTTTTGTCATTGCATTCATCATTTGTAGCAATCGGTGTTGGTAGAGTCGCTAGTATACCAAGTCTTCTCTTTGGAAAACGCATGTCTGAAAACTCTTTGCCGAAAACCTCCCCCAACCAGCATTATCTAAACGCTTCGTGGCTGTTGAAATTGCGTTGGGTTGCCGTTGTCGGGCAAGTTGTCACTATTTTCGGTTCGATTGCGTTTTTCAAAACTCAAATTCCAATGTCGTGGGCAATGGCTGTCGTCATCCTGCTAACTGCTTTATCCAATCTCTTTCTCACGTTTTGGTTTAAACGTTGGAGAAAAATTGATGAGCGAATGCATGCTAACTCGGAAAACCAGAACTCCGTACTCCCGTGGGATCTAATCCTCGGCTTGATCCTCGTGATGGACATGTTGTCTCTCACCACATTGCTTTTCACAACGGGAGGCCCGAACAACCCGTTTTACCTGTTCTTTTTTGTAAATCTCAGCCTGTGTGCCCTCATGTTAAACCGCCGTTGGGCTTGGGCAATTAACGTTCTTACGGTCGTTTGTTTCGCCGGACTCATGTTCGAGCATTACGATATTGAGCAGCTCGATTTGGGACTCGATACAATTCGCAGTCGCCAAGACGTTTCCCTGGCTCATGTCGGCATTTTGGCCGCATTTGCAACCTGCTCAAGTGTCATCGTCTACTTCATGACTCGTTTAACGGATGAGCTTAGAGAGCAACAGCAACACGTTCGCCAGGCTCAAACCCTTCGTGCCAATAGCGACAAGATTGAGGCACTCGGCACGCTTGCTGCAGGAACGGCCCATGAACTTGCCACACCGCTCAGCACCATCGCCATCGTAGCTCGCGATGTCGAGCAGGCATTCGAAGAAAACCCACCTGATTTTCCGGGAGCCGAGGATGTAATTGAAGATGTTCATTTGATTCGAAGCCAGTTGGATCGCTGTCGAGCAATTCTCGACCGCATGGCAAGCCATGCCGGGGAAGCGATCGGTGAGCCCATTCAAACGGTGTCAGTTGCAAATTTTTCCAACCTGTTACTCGAAGGCCTGCGCGGACAAGGCCGCGTCCAACTGATCCTCCCCGATGCAGCTCACACTGAAAACCTCAACATTCCGTTAATTGGACTCAGTCAGGCAATGCGCGGTCTGGTTCAAAACGCCTTAGATGCCGATCCCTCTGACCGATCTATCAAGGTTGCCGTCGAACGACTTGATAAAAAATGGAAATGGGAAATACGCGACCAGGGGCCTGGCATGTCGGCACAAGAACTCAGTCGTGTCAGCGAACCTTTTTACACGACCAAACCTCCCGGCGAAGGAATGGGATTAGGTGTCTTCCTCGCCAAAAATGTGATTCGTCGCCTCGGCGGAACTGTCGAGTTTGAATCGGCAAGTGGCGAAGGAACTTGCGTTACCGTCTGCCTTCCCATCAAAGTGGACCCGGGTGAATTGAAATGATTTTCCAGTCCACGATCGCTAAACATTTACGTTTGCCAAAACAAAATGAGAGCTTCCGTTCGGATCGAAGGCATATTGAAAACAGTAACGCAATACGCCAATATTGTTTACTTCCGCCGACAGCTTAGATCGCCGATTTCCGAAAGAGTTTAACCTCACCTGAACCAAGTAATTTTAGAAAGTTTGATGTGTCGACAGCCGAAACAATTTTAATCGTCGATGACGATGATGTGCTTCGGCAACGCCTCGAAAAATCGCTGGCTAGAAGAGGTTGGACTATTTTCGCTGCAGAAGGATTCGAAACAGCCATTGCCTTGGCCGAAACTCACCAACCCCAACGGGCTGTTCTGGATCTGAAAATGCCGGGGAAATCCGGACTCGATGTCTTGCGGAAAATTCGGGAAATTTCACCGAATACCAAATGCGTAATTCTGACCGGGTATGGCAGCATTACCAATGCCGTAGAAGCCGTAAAACTCGGTGCGGTAGGCTACATCACCAAACCCGCCGACGCCGATCAGGTGCTGGCCGCATTTGGTGAATCCCGGGAAACCCCAACTCCCGACTTCCCCCCGCCATCATTGGCCGAAGCCCAATGGGAACACATTCAACGAGTGCTTGCGGATTCTGGCGGAAATATTTCCGAGGCTGCGCGCCGACTCGATATCCCTCGCCGAACGCTTCAGCGAAAACTGAAAAAAAATGCTCCGTGAGATGCCCGCCTTCGCTCCGTTTAAGATTGCACTCAGCACTTTCTTTGAAGTACGATGCGATGGTGCCTGGTTTTCAAACCGGAGAAATCAATGCCTTGCTTTCCTCAACAGCAACTCATTGCTCCGGTCGCTATTTTCAATCGTTAATTAATACCAAATCTGTTTATCTACACAAAGCAATATAAAGTCTGGAACCTGAACATGATTCGAAGCATCGTTTACCTGACCCTTCTTGTTTACGGCAGCCTGACATTGCAATTGGTCAACTCACAAGAAACCACTAACTATTGGTCTCAATTTCGCGGAATCGATGGTACGGGCATTGCAAAATCCAACGCTCGTCCTCCCATCGAATTTGAAGCTTCCAGTCAAGCCGTATGGGAAACTGCAATTCCAGGCACTGGCTGGTCTTCGCCTGTTTACACCGGAAATAAAGTTTGGCTAACTACCTCGATCACCAGCGCTGCATCGCCTGATGAAATTGCAGCCAAACTGAAAGGGGATCGACTGGCTCAAATTAAAACAGTCGCCTCGTCAGTCGAGTTACATGCTATCTGTGTCGACATCAACAACGGCAATATTATTCACGATGTCATTCTTCACGAAATCAAATCTCCCGAACCCATCAACCCAATGAATTCTTACGCCTCGCCTACGCCGGCGATCAAAGATGGCAAGGTTATTTTTCATTTCGGAAATTACGGCACCTGGTGCGTCGACGAGTCTACCGGAGAAGTGATTTGGAACCGTCAGTTTGTCGTCAAGCATAGCGTTGGACCAGGCAGTTCCCCGATCATTTTCAACGACAAAGTTATCATTGTTTGCGACGGAACCGACTTGCAATATATCGTTGCGGTTGAACTTAACACCGGAAAAGATGTCTGGAAAACCGACCGCCCCCCCATTCGCGCCAGTGATGGTGAATACCGAAAAGCGTACTGCACGCCCATCATCATAGACGTCGATGGAATTAAACAGGCTGTCATACCCGGCGCTCAGTGGGTCGCAGGATACAACCCCGACACTGGACAAGAACTCTGGCGGGCAGATCATGGAGCGGGGTTTTCAATCACGCCGATGCCAGCCTACCAATCAGGGCTGGTTGTGTTCTCAACTGGATACATGAAATCTAGTTTGGTCGCTGTTGATCCGACCGGACGCGGCGACATAACCGAGACTGGTATCATCTGGCGATCGCAACCCAAAAAAGCACCGAACATGCCCAGCCTGATTGGACGAAATGGGAAAATTTATGCTATCTCTGACAGAGGCATTCTACGCGTCCTTGAAGCAGCAACCGGAAAGATGCTCAACGAAAAACGCATCAACGGTAACTTTTCATCTTCTCCACTGCTCGCCGGTGACAACCTCTACCTCTCCAGTCGAGAGGGCCTCATGACGGTCGTAACTTGCTCGACAGATCTGTCCAAAATTGCGACGAATAAGTTTGAGTCCTCGCTGATGGCCAGTCCCATTGTCGTTGGAGACGACCTGCTCGTTCGAACCGAAAAGAAACTGATGCGCATCAGTGACGAAAAAAAATAAGTCCTGATCTGAGCCTGAATTTCGCCAGTCATTTGATGGTCACTGGTGCTGCGCAAAGCGATCGAGATATGCGCCTCAATCACCTTTCAACGGTAGTAGTTCAAATTTATTTACAACTAATCGATCGCCCCGGCGTTCACCTGAAATGATCGCCTCTCGGATGCAATTGCAAAATCCAGTTTCCCCGTGAGCATCCCCATGGTCGTCGATCGATGTCCCCTCGATAAAATAACTTTGACCCTCTATCCGAGCGGCGAGATCACATCCCGTCGCCTGCATACCGAACTGACACTGCCCACAGGAAACTTCCAGCCGCTCACCTTCTATCGCACTGATCCTCTGGTCAGCCTGAGAAGAGGTCGAGGCCTGGTCGAGAACCGGTGCATTGCAGGCCACCAAAGTTAAACAGAGACACATAAGCAAAAATTGGAAGCCACGCTGCATCCCCAAAACCCTCCGGACTGACCTGAATTTCTGTATCTACTAACTTCTTCGTTCCCAGCTGTGGCACTGACTAAAGAGAACCGATCAACTGAATGTATGCATTCTAGTCATTTGCACGTGATCAAACCGTGCTCCTGGCAACCAATTCGAGCCACCGAATGTCCACAATAAGAAAATTAATGGCTGCAAGCATAAAGGTTCAGTCATTTTTCCAAACAGAAAATCTTATCGAGTCCAAATAATGGGGAGCTTTTCATCGAAAAAGAACAAACATTTTATCCACACGTGGAGCCCAAAACCCCCCAAAGAAACTATCTTTAAGGCCCGGAAAACGGACCATTCGCGACTCGAACTCTCAGCTTATATTTTGCGGAAAACTAACCGTCTAAAAACGTTTCCAAGGGAGCTGTTTTTTACATTAAAGATTGCCGTGCGTTCAGATTTTATTAGTGTTTCCCCAAAAGAAACGCCTTCGATTCACCCGATAATTAAAGGGTAGAACGGTTTTTAAACCCCCCAAAAGTACTGCGACGTTTTTACACGTCGACCAAAAAGTATCTTTGGACTAAAGTTTCCGGTTAATTAACAGTCGAGCGATTGTGAAAAGATCTGGTTACACGGAAACCATCCGCTCGATTTTTATCCACACTTCATTTTTCGCCGGACGTCCAGCGTCTCGCATGGTGATTTGAATGCAAGAGTTTCATTTCCCGAATTGGGTTAACAAGTTTACTTTCCTTGCTGCGGCAACTGCCGTCGTAGTCGGGGGTTATTTAGCCACGTGTTTGTTCGCGGCCATCAGTCCGAAGATCGTGAACGTTGGCCATCAACCCAAGCAACCGGTGCCGTTTAGCCACAAGCTTCACGCCGGGCAACTGAAAATGGATTGTCGGTACTGTCACAACACAGTGGAGAGAGCAGGGCATGCTGCGATTCCTCCAACCGCAACCTGTGGAAACTGTCACGGCGGAAGTCGAACGACCAAAGGTGAGCGTGATCTTGGAATCATCCGGGGTGAAAGCACGCTTCTTAAACCAATTCGAGTTAGTCTCGAAGACAATGATCCTGTGCTATGGGAACGCGTTCACGATCTGCCTGATTTTGTTTATTTCAATCACAGTGCTCACGTGAATAAAGGTGTCAGTTGTGTTTCGTGCCACGGTCGAATCGACAAGATGGAAATCGTAACCCAAGTCGAACCGCTTTCGATGAAATGGTGTCTCGACTGCCATCGCAATCCAACCCCAAACATTCGAGATCCACAGCTTGTCACTCAATTGGATTTTGTACCTGAAAATCCAGAAGAGTATCACAAGAAATGGGCTGAGAAGCTCAATGTCAATCCAAACGTCAACTGTTCAACGTGTCATCGTTAGTGGCCCGAAGTTAATTGTCACCTTACGACACGAAACCATCTGAAGTATCCAGAAATGAACAAACCTCGCACGAACAAAACCAATCAAATTTCCAATCTAAATCTGCCTGTGGATTCAAACGAATTCAACGAGGCAATTGATCGTGACTTCGGTTCAGCAACCGAGCACCACACCGACGGTTTTTCCCGTCGACGCTGGTTGCAGTTGATGGGTGCGTCGTTGGCACTCGGTGGAGTAACGGGCTGTCGTTACGAGGAAGAGAAAATTGCTCCGTTCGCGTTTCGCCCTCAGCACCGCATACCCGGGGTTCCTGTAAAATACGCGTCTCTGACTGAACTGGGAGGTGTCTCTCAGCCAATTCTTGGGACCAGTTTTGACGGGCGACCAATCAAGCTCGATGGTAACCCTCAGCATCCCGATTCGATGGGCGCGTCGACGTCGTTTACTCAGGCTCGGATCCTCGAGTTCTACGATCCGGATCGCCTAAGAGCACCTCTTGGCGGTGATGAATTATCAGAGACAAATTTTGACGAACTAGTCAACGCATGTAAGTTCAGCGATGCCAGTACAGTCGCGGTTGTTGCCCATCCAACTTCGTCTCCAAGTATGATGCGGTTGAAGGACGAGTTTACCGCGAAAGGTGGCCAGTGGTTTAGCTACTCACCGGTTTCAGATGACAACACCCGTGAAGGAAGTAAGTTGGCGTTTGGTCGTCCCCTTCGTGCTCATTACAAACTAGACGAAGCCAAGATTATCGTCTCACTCGACGCAGACATCTTGTCGACCGTTGGTTCCGGAGTTGCTAACAGCGTTAAATTTGCCAAGGGGCGCGATGCTGATAGTAAAAAAATGAGCCGGATGTATGTCGTTGAAAGCCAGTTTACAACCACGGGTGCAGCGGCGGATCACCGCATCGCTGTTCGAAGCTCCGACATCGAAGGCTTCGCGGCACAACTGGCAGAAGAAATCGGCAAGGTAGAGGATGGCGCTGTCGATCCTTCACTGCCTTACCGCAAAAAAGTTCTCGCCGCGATGGCTTCAGATCTCGTGCTTCACAAAGGGGAGTGCGTTATCGTCGCGGGTGAAAAGCAGTCACCAAAAGTTCACGCGTTGGTGCACAGTTTGAATGACAAACTTGGCAACCACGGTAAGACGATCACATTCACTGAAGTTTCTGATCCGAAACGCCCTTCTACAATCAGCGCGATCAATGATTTCGCCACCAAATTAAAGGCCGGTCAGTTCAAGACCGTCATTATTCTCGGTGGCAACCCCGTGTTTGATGCCCCTCGGGGATTAGGTTTGGGAGACGCGCTAAGCAAAGTCGAAAAGTCACTGCATATCGCTTCGTTCAAGAACGAGACAGGTGCCAAATGTAAATGGATCAGTGCGGTCGCTCATCCTCTGGCATGCTGGAAAGATGGTTATGCCAACAACGGATCGGTTCTATTAGGACAGCCCTTCATCAATCCACTTTTTGGCGGGAAGTCCGACTTGGAAACCCTGGCCATTCTGATGGGCAGAGAAGTGACCGATGGTCAGGCGATTGTTCGAGAAACCAACCCGATGAATGAAGCTGCTTGGAAAAAAGCAGTTCACGATGGTTTCGTTTCAGCGGAAATGGCACCTGAAGTCAGTGCCGCAATAACCGGTACACCATCGAGCTGGGAATGCACACCAAGCGATCAGTGGAGCAAGCTCTGGGGAAAAGAGAGCGGCCTTGAAATTGTCTTCAACCCAAGCAGTTCGTTGTACGACGGATGCTTTGCGAATAATTCATGGCTTCAAGAGCTACCAGATTTTTTCACCAAGGTAGCATGGGACAACGTTGCATCCGTTAGCCCAAGAACAGCGAAGCAGTTCAATCTACATCAACACGGAATGTCGTCGAAGTCGAAGGCGACTCTGATGAGTGTCACTTTGAACGGCAAAGACATTACGATCCCGGTAGTCATCCAGCCTGGTCAGGCGGATGGTTCAATCGGGATTGAAACGGGTTACGGACGGACACTGGCTGGAAGAGTCGGTGGTGACAAAGACACCGGCGTTGATTCAGTGGGTGTTGATGTGAACCCTATTCGATCTGCAGATAACAACCATTGGCTTGTGCAGACAGCCGATGCTGGAGCAGTTGTATCCACGTCAACACTGTATCGACTAGCAATCGTTCAGGAGCCGTGGGAAATTGACGCGACAGCACGCGACGAAATTCAAGCGAGAATGTTCCGCGATCCGAGCAAAAAAGAGAGTGACCGCAGCGGACTTATCCGCGAAGGTAGCCTCGACAGCTATCAAGAGTTTTTGGAGCGATATCCACTTCAAACTGATAAGCTACCACCCCAGGCAAAATCGGCGCCTAACAAATCGGGAGCTCTCCCGGTTTTGAATCAGGTTAGTTTCACAACGAACGACCTAGACGAGCAAAAGCCACCGGTGGACGACACGCCAGAGATGGAAAAGTGGGCAGAGGGACAGAAACACAAATGGCCTGAAGCCTTTCACATGCATCACGAGCTGTTTGACTTAACACCGGGCGCCCGCGTTGATTATGAAAACTTGAACTCCGAAGGCCTTCCAACGACCTACGAAAACGTCTGGGGGATGTCCATCGATCTAAATAAATGCATTGGTTGCAACTCGTGCGTCGTCGCCTGTCAGGCGGAGAACAACATCCCCGTTGTTGGCAAGGATGATGTTTGGCGCGGCCGGGAAATGCATTGGATGCGAATTGACCGCTACTACGGCGACAACCTCTACATCAAAACTCCTGATAGTCTTACCGACAACGACGAAACTAAATCGACGCCGGATGAGATTCAGGTTGTCCACCAGCCTGTCGCCTGTCACCACTGTGAGAACGCTCCGTGTGAGACGGTCTGTCCGGTCGCTGCAA
>JAPOIJ010000269.1 GCA_029979005.1 Planctomycetota bacterium
CCGCCCGCGCCGCAGCGCCCGCCAATATGGTAAGTGAAGCAATCGCTGAATCTGAGCCAATTCCAATACGATACGAGCCGAATTTCTACCACGCACCCGCTCAGGAGTACTTGAGAGTCTTGGCGACCGCTGATCTCGGTGAAATCTCAAGATTGATGTTCGTCGGACATAACCCGGGGCTTGAGGATTTGGTGGAGTCGCTCACCGGAAAATGGGAAATCTTACCGACCGCGGCGATCGTTCAACTCGAGTTTGAAGCTTCTAGTTGGAATGAAATCAGCCTTTGTTGTGATTGTAAAATGCTGAATATTTGGAGGCCAAAGGAAGTCGGGATTGATTAAAAACTGACGGTCTCGAATTAATCTAAATCTAAGTCTTTCAATTCCTGCCGATAATCATGCTGAAGATCTTCGTGGTACGTTTCAATTACCTTTTGAATTTTCTTGAGTTGCCCGGCGTACATGTTGAACATGACTCGGCGCTCTCGAAAAGGCGTCTCGCTATTGAGTAGTGAACGACAAAAGAAGACTCGGACGGTTAACTCCGTTTCTTTCGAACCCGAAAATCTCAAGCACTTGTCCATTACGCGAATGGTCTTTCTCAATGTCTTTTTGTGCATATTTGGAGTTGCGCGGAATTGCTCTTCTATTTCTTCGCACAAATAACTTGCGTAGGCTGATTCATTTTCAGAGAGGAAAAGCACATAGGTAAGGAGTTCTTTGTTGTCTTTTTTGAAACGAGCTAGCCGTAACACTATTTCAAGCAATTCTCCTTGGTCGAGTTTGACGAGTTGCTTTTTGATTTCCGCGATCGACGCCGCTTTCATTGATTTCACCTCGGCAAAGTATGCCAGTAAATAAAGCATTAACTTGGGCGGTTAATTTTTTCAATTTCATCCATCGAAACCACATACCCCCGACAATTTTCAGCACCGCACTGGCATTTTATTGCAAATTCCGCCGGCCAGTTGTAATCAATCGTCAATTCTTCGCCTGGTGAGATATTCCGGACCGCTGACAGATACAAACCGCCGCAGCTTTCCTCTTCTACCGATTCCGGATCACCTTTCCATTCGGAGGCCGTCAACCAATCAAATTCACAGTTGAAATCACAACTGTGATTCAGAAATCGAAAGGGGGCAATTGGTTCTAATTGATACCCCTCCGCTGCTTGGAAAGTGTATTCAGTTTCCAAACGTTCATCCTGAAACAAGTCACCTCGAATTTGACCAATTACCGCCGCCGCAGGAAATGCAATCTTAGCGAAAACGCCACTCCCAGCTATTCCTTCACCAACGCTTACTGCTGCACATTCCGAATGCATATTTAAAACCAGTTATCCTTAAAATTTAACCAGAACTGCGGTAACGCTAATTGGGGTCAAGCATAAGACTACAGACCAACCATTAAAAATTTGGCCTAAATGTACGCTCTCCGACCGTGTTCAAATTCAGCTTCGTGAGTCTTTCCGATAAGGCTAACAGGACGCCGGCTATTTAAAAACCGGTGCCGAGTAGACTTCTCTGATTTTGTAATCTGCCAACGATTCAGTATTAAGGGCGACCTGAAATGACTCACCATCGCGGAGCACCATTAGTTCGATTGATTTTTTGTTAGATTTCGCAATTCGATCGTTCCAATGATGGAGAGCGTTTAGTTTTTCACCATCAATCGCGGTGATAACATCACCCGCCTTCAAACCGTTTGTCTCCGCCCGCTGTGATTCTCGGCTATTGCTCCCAACTACTAAGACTTTAGAAAGTTCATATTGGTAATTTTTTACATTAAATAAACCACTACCAAAAGTTTGCTCAAATCTTGCCGGATTTTCCCCTGCGCGAATTGCTTTTAACCGAAGCACTTCCCTCACGGCTTGATAACAATTTATTAAGCCATGACCGGTGCTTGCATCGAAGCCAGGAGGGCCAATATCGGTTGCGGTCGATGTGATTATCTCGCGAATACGCCACGGATGAATCTCTTTGTCGGCCGATCTCATTAACGCAATTGCCCCGCAGAACATTGGACCTGCGAATGAATTTCCATTGATTGCTGATTCAATGACGTTACCATTTTCGAAAAATACAGGTAATTGGTGATTAAACGCGCAGACCTCGGGCTTCCTAACCTCCCCGTCGCGATAGTGTTCCGTTTGCCAGCGAACCGGTCCCTGACTGGAAAAAACCGTCTTCGTTAAATCACGCTGCACTCCCGCGGCAGCAAATACTGCCTGCGGAATATCTTCCGGGGTGCGCATCTGCCGCGGGATCTTGGCTGTTTTCGCAAAATTTCCAGCACCGGAGACAAAACAGAGGCCGCAGATCGTTCCATGTTCAAGAATCTTACGCCAGTGACTACGGTATTCCCCCAAGGCAGGAATCGAAAAGCTCATACTGTAAGTGTCAGCTCCATTTTCAATCGCCCATTCAACACTCGATTCGATTTCCCCACGTGATATCACTCCAGCCCATTCACCGGATGGTGCTATCCCAAACTCATACTTGAATTCCGGTGATCCACGACCGCAGACAATGGCGGCACACATTACACCATGCAAATCCCGAACAGATTCACTTTTGGGCCGAACGGATAGTTGACGGGTGCCATCATTAAAATTGAATCCAAGGATTGGCGACTGGGATTTAGCCATTTGAGGTGAATCCGCGAAATGAAAATCGTGAATTACATTTAGCGTACCTTTACCAGAAATGCCCAGTTTCTTCCAAACTTGGTCGGCCTTCAACGCACGGGTGTACCACGGGTGCAACCAACGCTCCGAATCAAAGACAAAATCACGGGCAATTTCGCTTGTACGGAAAGTACGTGCATTGCGATGGGACGTGTTAGTTTTCCGAACAATAAAAATTTTGCTGACACCCGGGATTTCTTGAAGCTTTTTCAAATCAGCAATTCTAGTTGTCGCACTAAAGCCATTTACAATCCAATGCTGCCGAATATCCGTAAGCGTGCCAGCCTCTTTGAGTTGATCGATCACCTTCTTCGCTTTAAGAAATGAGTTTTGAGATTCACGTTTCAGTGTCTCCAGACAGCGTTCCCGCAAAATCTGGCTCGGGATGCTGTCCCATTCTGTGATGCGCCTTTGATAGGCCTTACCATCACCGAGAAGTTGACGATCAAACCAGACTTTTACGGTGATCTCTGCGTTTTCACCGAAACGCTGCAATGAATTAGGGACACTTGATACCCAAACCTTCCCGTCGACATCCTCAAACTCAATGGGGTTTTCCTCAGTCTGTCGTAGGCTCTGGGCGTGAATACAAGGCAGAAAAACGAACCCCACGAAACAAATTGGAAAAACGATGCAGAAATTCACAAGTCGCATGAGCAACCCTGTTTAATTTGAAGAAGTCAAAAAATGCGAACAACAAACCTGATCCTAGCTCGATTTTGAAAGAAGAGCAATTTCAGCCCTCGATCACAGACCGCGATAGGTCAAACCGAATACGAACCGAAGGTGCCCATAGTAAATTCCATATTGGATTGGAATTCGAACGTGGCGCAATAAAAAAAGCCCGTCCACGCTTTCACGTGAACGGGCTCATAATAAATCCGGCGGTACCTACTTTCGCACTTGCAGTACTATCATCGGCTCAAAGCGCTTAACTACTGTGTTCGGGATGGGAACAGGTGTGACCACTTTAATATGTTCGCCGGAAGAGACCACATCGGCTTATTCACCCGATGTGGCCTGATCCTGACAAAGATCATGTCTTTTGGTTGTGTTTTATAGATGGCTCGTGTCGTGGGTCAATGTTGACCCAGATTTGCATGATGATGGCGGCTGCCAACCCATGCGGGCCACGTTGACCCAATGACGCCTTAAATAGCGTCGGTAGGAAATTCCTACCTTCAAATTGACCTAAACTGGTATCAGTTTCTGGTTGGTAAAAAACCCAACCGAAAATGAGAGACCTGGATATATGTGGTCAAGCTTTCGTCCGTTAGTACCATTTAGCTGAATACATTACTGCACTTACACATATGGCCTATCAACCTGGTAGTCTTCCAGGGGACTCTCGTAGCAAGCTACAACGAAACCTAATCTTGGAGAGAGCTTCACGCTTAGATGCTTTCAGCGTTTATCTTTTCCGAATATAGCTATCCAGCCGTGCCACTAGCGTGACAACTGGAACACCAGAGATTCGTCCTTCCAAATCCTCTCGTACTAAAGAAGAACCTCCTCAAGTTTTGTGCGCCCACGGCAGATAGGGACCGACCTGTCTCACGACGGTCTGAACCCAGCTCACGTACCACTTTCATTGGCGAACAGCCAAACCCTTGGGAGCTTCTTCACCCCCAGGATGTGATGAGC
>JAPOIJ010000093.1 GCA_029979005.1 Planctomycetota bacterium
AAAGAATAATCAATCCCATTCAAAAGGCTAAGTGATCTTTCACTTGGCCTTTTTTCGTCTATTGATTGCCAATTGGTCTCTACCCTCGCCAAAGCAACCCACTCATTCAAATTTCCGAACCGTCTTTTGCCGAAAGATGGGTGCCAAGAATCTATTCCGACCCTCTCGAATAATTAACGTCCACATATTAGAATTCTAAGACAGGGGTCAGCACGACGGGTTGGCACCTTCAACTGACCGGTGTGCCGTATTCAAGACTAATCCCGCCATTTCAACGGAATTGAAATTCAGTGTCTAATTTCTGCCCACGCGAACACTCTCGGACCATCAGCGAACAACTTTATACCGCTGTTCTGGCTGCTCAGGCCGCTGGCGAAATCATCCGCGACGGATCTGAGAAACTTAATGTCGTCGAACAAAAAGGCGTAGGAGATCTAGTCTCTGAAGTGGATCGCGAGGCCGATCGAGTCGCCTGCGACATCCTGCGTGCGGCCTCAGAATTGCCAATATTGTCGGAAGAACTAAATGCCGACCAATCAACGACTAACGACATGTGGATTGTTGACCCACTCGACGGATCAAGTGCCTATTTGATGTCTGCCGGCCCTCATTTCCCCGCCGCTTTAATTGCCCTTCGAGAAAATGGCTCAACGCGACTCGGCGTGGTCTACTTCCCACTCACCGATCAGTGGTTTTATGCCGAAAAAAATTGCGGGGCTTGGCACAATGGAGAGCCTTTACGCTGCGATACTGGAGATTCACTTTCCGAAGTTTGGGTGGAGATGAACCAATATGGAGACGCGAATTTAGAAACCGAGTATTTTCGCAACCTTAAAGAACGCCTTCGCTCCAAGAACGGGGCACGAATGGTCACGTCGACGGTCCCGCATTCCGGGGTCGCCATGCGAATTGCGGTAGGTGATTCCCTCCTTGCCGCCGCGATTCACGACAACAATCCTGCCTGCACGAAACAAGCCGCATGGGATATTGCAGCGCCTCAAATCATTATGGAAGAAGCGGGTGGCGTGTTTCTGAATCCAGACGGTGAACCTTCCAACCCTTTTGATTCAAGACCAATCATTGTTTCACGATCGCTGGAACTCGCCCGGGAAATCATTGGTCTAGGCCGCGAATTACCGATGGAAATTACAACCGCCGATTAGCCGATGCCGAGGGTTCCGGAACAAAGGGCAGACGCGGTCGCCCCGTCATATCCCTCCACGCCAAGCCTACTCGGCCAGCGGCAGCAACTCGATATTGCGAAACCATACCCGCTGGGCTTCGGCTTGAAGCGCAATGTGGCCAAACGAAAGCTTGCGGTCTGCCCCGAGGGCTAGAATATCCTGGGCTTCTTCACTCTCCGGATCGAGTACCGGAAATCGGTAACGCAGCACTTCTTTTCCTTCAACTCGATAAATAATTAACTCATGTCCATGAACCTCCATCTCAACGGCTACCCATTGATCAGCAGGTAAAGTCGGCCCCGACGATTTAACAATGTGCTGCTTGGTCAGTTGACCATCGTAGGTTAAGTGCGTGCCAGGCGTACAAACGTTTCCAGTCTGACGCTTCCCCTTGCCAAGGCTGGCTAAAAACTGCATCTCCAAACTTGCCGGGAACCCCTGATCGAGACGCATACTCTGTGGCGACTGGGAATGAAGCATAACACCACTATTCAGATCGACATAATTTGGTGCATCGGGAAGCATCCGACCGACGAATCGATACTGCAACCGCAACTTGTAATGCGAATAGGCCAAGTTTGAATACAAATGTCCGAATTGTCTATTAAACGGACCGTAGTCGTCGTACTCACACTTCAGGATGCCATCTTCCACGCGAAAGGTATTCGCGAAGTTTTCCCCGACCGGATGTCCAGCAATTTTCACCGTCCAACCCTCTAAATCCTTTCCATTAAACAGTGAAATCCAGTTAGACTCATCTGCCTTGTTCTCGCCGGCATTGTCCTGAAATGTCTCATTTGCAAAAGACTCTGAGCAGGTGACCATTCCTAAAACTATCACCATCAACAACACGATTGAAAAAAAACGTCCGATGGAAACATGCGGTTTAAAAGAGAATTTCATATTTATCAATTTACCAACTGAGTAACACAAACTTAAACAAGGGAACCAAATAACTACCGCTCCCGCCCAACACTTTAGGCGAGTAATTCGGTAATTGCATGATGCTTTTCAACGCCGGTCAATCGCATATCTAATCCGTTCACCTTGACCGATAGCTTCTCATGATCGACACCCAGGCATCGCAGGATCGTTGCTTGGATGTCATGGACATGCGATTTCCCCTCAACGATATTGAAACCCAGTTCATCGGTTTTGCCCATACTGAACCCACGCTTCATACCTCCGCCGGCAAACCACATCGTAAATGCCTGCGGATGATGGTCACGACCACCCGACCGATTCAAGGCAGCACTCGCCTCCACCATGGGGGTACGACCAAACTCGCCACCCCATATCACCAGGGTATCATCAAGCATACCACGCTGTTTTAAATCCATAATCAGCGCCGACGACGCCTGATCTGTCGCCAGACATTGCTTACTTAGACCGCCCTTCACATTACTGTGATGATCCCAACCATTATGATAAACCTGAATAAAACGGACGCCACGTTCCGCAAGTCTCCTTGCCAGTAAGCAATTATTTGCAAAAGATCTCGCTCCCGGCTTCGCACCATAGAGATTAAGCGTAGCTTCCGTTTCCTGACTCGTATCCATTAATTCCGGCGCACGCGCCTGCATTCGATAAGCCATCTCGTAGGCGTTGATTCTCGTTTCTATTTCCGGGTCATTTACCAAATTGAGTTGCTCGCGATTCAAAGTCTTAATTAGATCAATTGATTCACGTTGAGCACGATTATCAAACCCAACTGGATTAGTCACGTTGAGAATTGGATCACCGGAACTTCGAAACGGGACACCTTGATGGGACCCCGGTAGGAATCCAGAACTCCACAACGAGGCCCCTCCACTCAAACCGCCGCCACTTTGCAGAACAACAAAAGAGGGCAAATCTTTCGCCTCACAACCGAGTCCATAGCTGAGCCAAGAACCCATACTTGGGCGGCCGGGAATACCGTTACCCGTATTAAACAACAGCTGTGCGGGCGCATGATTAAACTGATCCGTCGTGCATGATTTCAGTATTGAGACCTCATCGACGATTTTTGAGAACCATGGCAATAACTCCGAAACCTCGACACCGGAGGAACCCTGTTTTTGAAATTTGAATTGCGGACCCAAAATTGCAGCATCCGGTTGAATGAACGCGTATCTTTGACCATCTATGACCGAAGGCGGAATCGGCTGGCCCTCAAGCTCGGCAAGCCGTGGTTTATAGTCAAACAAATCGAGCTGGCTCGGCGCTCCGGCCATGAACAGGTAGATCACCCGCTTCGCACGCGGTAGAAAATTTGGCTGTTCCGCAACTCCACCAATGGAATCAGTTGAACCTAATAAATTCTTACTCTGCAATGCGCCCATTCCGCCTGCCATTAAGGAAGCAAGCGCAATTTTCCCTACTCCGACTCCGCAGTCTTGGAAAAAATGTCGGCGGGTCTTTAAATGAAATCGATCCACAACTGCTATTTCGCTTTCTTCATGTCTGTCGTTAAGTTAAACGTGGACGCGTAAAAGGTTATCGTATTTCAACGTACCGAACAAATTACGGTCATGAGTAACCGTCATCGTCCTTCTACTTGAATTTACTTGGAAGCAATTTAATTTTTGTCTTATTAAGGTCGTTTCGAAGTTTTTGGATGCAAGAATTTTGGGTTACCACGAATTCCTAAAACAAATCTGATCACGCGAAGGCCAATAGGCAGAGCCGCCTGTGCTTAGATTTACGCCAATTCACGCCCACGGAAAATACAATTTTGAAGAGAAATTTTTATTATCCTGCCTTTTTCGTACTCTTAGACGACCGACATTATCATCGCATGAACTCTTCAATAGCCGCCTCCCCTGCTATTTCCTCCGCAATTCCAGTCATTCTGTAACAAAACAAACAAAGTTCACTAACTTCAAAGAAACTACAATCCCGACAAAGCAGTTCACGCGATTTAATTGAAACCGCAATTGGAATTGGCTAAAATTGCCGATGAAAGGTCTTAGCCCTCGCAACTGTGAGCGGTTTTATCTACGCCGATAAATGATCACAAACACCAAGGAGAAACTAGGTGACCAAACGTAAATCAACAGACGCGACCCAAAAGCCAGCGTCAAAGCAGTCAAACTCCGAATCTACGCGTCGGGAGTTTCTCAACAACGGTTCAAAGATCGCTGTGGCCGGTGCCGCCATGGGTTCCATCATTGCACCTAAATTATCGATCGCTCGATCGGCTCATGCCTTTGGTACCGATACAATTCGTATCGGTCTTGTTGGTTGTGGCGGACGCGGAACGGGTGCTTCGATCCAGGCCATGAACACCACCAGTGGTAATGTCGAGTTGGTTGCCATGGGCGACGCATTCCAAAATCGTCTCGATGGTTCGTTAAAGACTTGCCAGACCAATCACAAAGATAAAGTTCGCGTTCCTAAGGAACGACAATTTGTCGGCTTTGACGCCTACAAAAACGTACTCGCTTCGGACATTGACATGGTGATCCTCGCCACTCCTCCAGGCTTTCGCCCGCTTCACTTAGAAGCAGCGATCAATGCGGGGAAAAATGTCTTCATGGAAAAACCAGTCGCCGTGGACGCTCCAGGTGTCCGCCGCGTTCTCCGGGCAGGTAAACTTGCCGAGCAAAAAGGCCTCGCCATCGCTGTCGGTCTTCAACGACGACACGAGCGAGCGTACCGGGAAACCATTTCTGAACTACAGAATGGAATCATCGGCGACCTCATTCACACACGCGTCTACTGGGACGGCGGTGGCGTTTGGACGCGACCGCGTACCGAAGGCGAGACTGAGTTGCAATATCAGATGAAAAACTGGTACTACTTCAACTGGCTTTGCGGAGACCACATTGTTGAGCAACACATTCACAACTTGGATGTGGCAAACTGGCTAATGGACGATTACCCAGTAACTGCACAGGGGATGGGTGGACGTGAAGTTCGTACTGGTAAAGACACCGGCCAGATCTTTGATCACCACGCCGTTGAGTTTACCTACGCAAACGGACACCGACTGCTCAGCCATTGTCGCCATATTCGCGAATGCTGGAATTCAGTTTCGGAGCACACACACGGTGCGAAGGGTTACGCTGACATCAGCGGCGGTCGAATCTTTGACAACACTGGAAAAGAAATCTTCAAGTGTAAGGAAGGTAAGGGCCAACGCGGTGGTCACCAGCAAGAGCACCACGATCTATTCGCCGATCTGCGCGACGGAAAAATTCCAAATGAAGCCGAATATGGTGCAAAGAGTACCATGACTTCGATTTTCGGTCGCCTCGCCACTTATTCCGGTAAAGAGCTGAACTGGGATGACGCGATTAATTCCGATATTTCGCTATGCAATGTTGACGCGTTAACCGGGATGAATGATGAAGCCCCTGTTCAGCCGAATGCGGATGGAAGTTATCCGTGCCCACGGCCCGGAGCCGGAGCTAAGGATGTCATCGACTGGGAAGTTGGCAATAAAAAGAAGAAAAAAAATAAGAAGTAGTCTTATTACCCACAACAAGGCAAACTAAAGGCGTCCTCTCGGGGACGCCTTTTTTTATTTGAGGCAGTCCATACTTTATTCCATCCTTTTACTTTGCTGCCGCCCATCACAGATCTGCCTCCCGACACCATTTCTAACAACCGTTTCGGCCCTGACAAAAATGTATTAGACTTTTGGACAGGTGTTAAAAGGGTGCTAACGCCTCGAAAAAGGTGAACTTAAAACTGAATCCGTCGTACCCACAGTCTAACTTAGCGACTTTGGGATTGTGACGTCGGAACAATTCACTGCAAGGTCTCCTTTCGACTTAATTATTTTCACTAATTTACTAGAACCCGTTTTTCGCAATCGAGTTTGAGGCAACCCATGAAACTGCATATCATTTCGTTCCCTAAATTGTGTCTGGTCATTGCGATTCTGATCTCCAGCAGCACGGGAACGTCTGGTCAGACAACTACTCACCAGGATTCAAACAACATGAATTCCATTTTACTAAAACCATGGATTGGACCCTATGGAGGTGTTCCACCTTGGCGGCAAGTCAACCGCGACGAATTTCTTGGCGCATTTGATGTCGCTATTGAAATGACAAATAAGGAAATCGAGGCGATCGCGAATAATCCGGACCCACCTACCTTCGAAAACACATTCGTAGCCCTTGAGAAATCTGGAAAGACACTTAATCGACTTCAAACAATTTTTGACGTACACACCTCGAATCTTGCAACGGGACCGATCCCAGATATTGAAAAAGCGGTCGCTCCCAAGATGTCTAAATTTAGCGACTCGATCATTCAAAATGCAAAATTGTTTGCGAGGATCGAAGCCATCTATCAGGGCGACGAAATGAATTCGCTCAACAATTCCCAAAAAAGACTGGTCAAAGATCGGTACGATAGTTTCGTGCGCCAGGGCGCCAAGCTAAATGACAAAGACAAGGCTATTCTTTCGCAAAAGAACGCAGCGCTTGCTGGACTGTTTGCAGAATTCAGTCAGAAGGTTCTATCTGACGAAGAAGGCTATATCACCTGGATTGATGACGCTGATCAGCTTGCCGGCCTCCCAGAAAGTACCGTGGCCGCTATGGCAAGTGCCGCAAGTAAACTTGGGGATGCTAATAATTCAAAAGGGAAATGGTGCGTGACCAATACACGGTCATCCATGGAACCATTTCTGACCTACGCCGACAATCGTGCTCTGCGTGAAACAGTTTGGCGGAACTATTACAACCGTGGAGACAACGGGGGTGACAATGACACCAACGCCATCATTTCGGCCATTCTAAAACTCCGTGCTGAAAGAGCGTTACTGCTGGGCTACAAAACCCATGCACACTGGCGTCTCGAGCCACAAATGGCTGGCACGCCGGAAGCAGCGATGGACCTCATGCTCAAAGTCTGGCCTAAAGCTGTCGCCCGCGTCAAAGAAGAAGTCGCCGATATGCAAAAAATTGCGGATGCAGAGAATACCGGAATTACCATCGAGCCATGGGACTATCGTTATTACGCTGAGAAGGTCCGTAAAGACCGATACGACCTGGACTTTAACGAAGTCAAACCATACCTGCAGATGGAGAAGCTTCGCGAAGGAATGATGTGGGCGGCAAAACAGCTTTACGGATTCGATTTTAAGCAAGTGAATGACGTCCCTGTATTTGAAAACGACGTAACCGTGTGGGAAGTCACTCGCAATGGGAAGCATGTTGGACTTTGGGTATTTGACCCTTTCGCACGACGCGGCAAACGAAGCGGTGCCTGGATGAATGCGTATCGCATCCAGGAGAACATGGATTCTCCAATTACCCCAATTGTTTCCAACAATTCAAATTTCATCAAAGGGGAACCTGGAAAACCAGTCTTAATTTCGTGGGATGACGCCGTCACTTTGTTTCACGAATTTGGGCATGCTCTGCATGGACTATGCAGCAATGCAGAGTATCCATCTCAGGCCGGCACTTCCGTTGCACGAGATTATGTCGAATTCCCTTCACAACTAAACGAGCACTGGCTGTCAACTCCTGAAGTATTATCCAAATTTGCAGTTCACTACGAGACAGGTGAGCCAATGCCGCAAGCGTTATTGGACAAAATTGAAAAAGCCGCGACGTTTAATCAGGGATTCAGCACCGTGGAGTACCTCGCCAGCGCTTTAATTGATATGAAATTGCATCTCGCCGGCAACGTTCCGATCGATGCAGATAAATTTGAACGTGAAACGCTTGCTGAACTTGGCATGCCCAGTGAAATTGTGATGCGCCACCGAACTCCCCAATTTGGTCATGTCTTTTCAAGTGACGGGTATTCCGCTGGCTACTACAGCTATCTTTGGTCAGATGCCCTTACCGCCGATGCGGCTCAGGTTTTTGAAGACGCAGGTACTTACTACGATCCCGCTATTGCCAAGAGTCTTTACAACAACATCATGTCCGTCGGCGACACCATCGACCCGGCAGAAGGGTTCCGTAAGTTTCGAGGTCGGGATGTTGATACGAAAGCTCTCCTTCGAAAACGAGGATTCCCTGTAGATTAATCGAGGAAAAGTAAGCAGCCATCTAGATTTATATAGAAAACGCCACAGTTAAATACAACTGTGGCGTTTTTTGTGTCAAATAGATTTTCGATGAGGCTTTCAATTAGAAGACTCAAGTCGATCCAGTTCTTCTTTTGCCGACGTGTAGTTCCCTTGAAATAATAACTCAGAAACGTCATCAAGTTTCGCCGCTCGTGATTGCTGACCAGTTTTCGCCTTTTGCAGCTTGTACAACCGAATGGGTAGTTCCAGTGCCGAGCGTGAGTTCTTTAGCTTCGCCGAATCATTGGCGAAAATCTGATTTTGAATCAACTCCAGAAATTGGTATCCAAATTCTCGAGTCGGCTCAATCATTGTCCCCTCACCATAATCATTCCACGTCGCAATCTGAATGATCTCAGATTTAGAATCCCACGCCCGTCGAATTGTCGTTTTGAAGGTCTCTTTGCCTTGAGACGAAATTGAGCCGAAACTTGGACGCCCCTCCCCTTCTTGATAGTAATCGTGGAACTGTGGAAAGACCGTCCCTATTGCCGGCCGAGCGTCGACCTCGGATTGATAAAGGCTATCAAGATATTTATTCCATTGTTTTGGCGCAATCTCTTTCCCACCCGTAACCGGCGGCCAGCCAAATGCCCCGTCCGCGCCTGAATTGGCGGCTAAGTGAGGAAGCGCGTATAGCAAAGGGGATGGCTTTACATCCTCACAAATTTCTTTCAGTTGTCTACCGGAGAAAAATTGCGGGCCAAAAACCAACAAGACGGGACGGCCGTCTAACCTTACATAATTTGCATCCGAGAAACAGTTGTTGGCAAGATAACGGATCACATCGCTTGCATGCGTGGTTCCATCGTCGCCTTTCACCTTTTCAGCTTTAATTAAATGGCCGACTGTCTGGTCCTCATAACAAATTGCATATTTCAAACCGGCCTTTTTGATCGCTTTAATCATCGCCAACGTGTTTTTATGATTAACACCGTAATCCCAATGTTCCTCGATTCCGTACCAGTCAATAATTACACCATCGATACCAGCAATTTTCATGAGCAACACATGACAATCTAGCGCGTCAGGATCCGAGGAATCATACGGATCCATTAAAGGGTAGTAATGACTTGCAATCTCACGTTTTCCATCGATAACCTTTTCGGGGTTTCGATTTTTTAACTTCCAGTGCCAACCCCAATCTCCGCTGACTTGCTTCGAGTTAAACCAAGGCATGTAATGAGTGAGAACAACCGGCTTTTCTTGAGCCCACACGACCGCAGGCAACGCACCAATCCCAACCAAAATCAACCAAATAAGTCTCAAGGAAAACATTATCAGTAATCACCACGGAGTTAAAAAATTAAGTAAAAAAAGACGGCCAAATCAAATATACGATCGCACAGAACCAATACCACGATTTAACGAAAATCTTTTTTGGGAAACCCAATGAGCCAGTGACGGTAGAAGTTCGTTCTTACTTCCATTATGGCCGATTCCGAGTCTTGTACATTAGCCGCACGTTTGTGTAATCAAGATACCCAATTTCCGTCGAGACAATCAAAATATTGGCCGCTTCGACATATTGTGTTGCAAACCGGTCTAAATATGCTGAAAATGTAAGCTGGATTCTATTATGAGCGCTGACATTTTCTTTCCGCTAATTTTACAAGAGACAAGATGGGCTTTGTAAACAAAACGGCGATCTGCTGGTTTAGCTTGTTTTTGCTAACCAATATTCTAACTTTCTGCAATGGACAGACGTCTGAAGCCGAAAAGCTGGAGAAAATTAGTTTTGCAGAACAGGTCAGGCCTTTGTTGGCTGCCAATTGTTTTGGTTGCCACCAAGGGGCAATTGACCGTGGCAATTACGTCATGACGGACTTCAGTAGCATGCTCGCTGGTGGCGAATCAGGCGATCCAGCAATCGTGCCTGGCAAGCCGGAGGAAAGTCGCCTAATCGAAGTCACTACTAGCCACGACGGCGCGGCCGAGATGCCGCCCAATGCCGCCCCCCTTAGCAAAAAAGATGTGGAGATTATTGCGCAATGGATTACAGAGGGTGCGCATAACGACTATTCAAAACCAACGGCGAACTACTCGAATGAAAATCCACCGATCTACTCCCGACTGCCGATGGTAACGACGCTGGATTTTTCGCCTGACGGAACACAAATCGCAGTAAGTGGGTTCCATGAAGTTCTGCTATTAAAAGTTGATGACAAATGGGAGAATACTAAATCTGCGCAGCTCGTCCTTGGTGAGGTCTCAAAACGTTTAATTGGTCTCTCGTCCCGAATCGATGGGGTTAAATATTCACCCAACGGAAAATATCTTGCCGTCTGCGGCGGCAATCCGGGGGAATTTGGTGAAATACAAGTCTGGGATGTTGAGACTGGAGAGTTAACACTTTCGAAAACTGTTTCCTACGACACCCTGTATGGTGTGAATTGGTCTCCGGATGGTTCGACCATCTCTTTCGGTTGCACCGACACGACCCTTCGAACCATTAACGCCATCACTGGCGAACAGCAACTGTTTCAGGGTGCTCATGATGACTGGGTGCGCGACACAGTCTTCTCAAAAGACGGTACCAGACTCGTTTCTGTCGGAAGAGACATGAGCTGTAAACTGACGGATGTTGCGACTCAAAGATTCATTGACAATATCACCTCAATTACGCCTGGAGTCTTAAAAGGGGGCATTGCTGCAATCGACCGACATCCCACCCGCGACGAAGTCGTGATCGGCGGTGCGGATGGAGTCCCGAAGGTTTACCGGATGGATCGACTCACCAAGCGAGTCATTGGTGACGATGCAAATCTTATTCGAGAATTGCCTAAAATGCCGGGACGAGTTCAATCGGTTGTTGTTTCGAAGGATGGCAAACGCATTGCCGCGGCAAGTAGCCTCGACGGTCAGGGTTATATCCACGTTTATTCCTACGAATTTGACACTTCGCAGCCTGAAAACATCAAGGCAATTGTTAGCAAAGTTGTGACCCAACAGTCAGAAGAAGAAAAATCGACCTTGCGGGATTTTGTCACGAAAGATGTAAAACAGATCTTTGATTCAGAGGTCAATTCGGGCGGATTGTACTCCATCGCATTTCACCCCACGGGGCGTTTCCTTGCCGTTGGTGGGACTGACGGCGTGATTCGAATTTTGAATTCGGCAACGGGCGAAACAAACCAGTTAATTGAAACGGTTAAAACGGAGGCGAACCAATCTTCGCAACAACGGGTCAACTGGCAATTTGCTCCTATTAAGGCTGAGACACCCAATTCGAAATTAGCCGAACTGAGCTCTGCTCCCACCGAGCTTGTAGTTTCACCAAATAAGATCTCGTTTAAATCTCCCATCGATTACACTCAACTGGTAGTTCAGGCAAAGTATCCTGACGGACAACTCGTTGATGTGACCCATTCATGTAGTATTTCGTCAGACAACTCATCGGCCAGCGTGAATCAAACTCTCGTGGAGGCTGGTACCGAGGGCACTGGGGTTCTGAGTGTCAAATTCCATGGATTGCAAAAATCACTGGCAATTGAGACTAAATTTGACCCGGCTAATTTCGAACCCAACTTCGTTCAGCACGTGAATCCCGTTTTAACCAAGCTTGGCTGTAACGCAGGAACATGCCACGGAAGTCAGGGGGGAAAAAAGGGTTTTAAACTCTCTCTTCGTGGATACGACCCCATTTACGACATTCGAGCTTTCACTGACGACATGGCGTCGCGAAGAACCAATCTTTCCGCCTCCGCTGAAAGCATGATGCTGCTCAAACCTACCGGCCAAATACCACACGAAGGTGGAAAACTTTTCGATCAGGATAGCCGTTACTATTCGCTGATCCATCAATGGATTAAGGCCGGCGCAAAACTCGATCAGAGCGTCGCGAAAGTCGAATCGATTGAAGTTTTCCCGAAGAACCCAATTATGATTGATTCTGGGTGGAAACAACAAATGCGGGTAACGGCGACTTACTCCGACGGCACCAAAAAGGATGTGACCAAGGAAGCTGTGATCGAAATTGGCGATATCGAAATTGCAGCAATCAATGGATCCGTTGTAACCGCACTGCGCCGCGGCGAATCGGCGGCCCTCGCACGATTCGAAGGTGCATTCACTGCCACGATGATTACGGTGATGGGAATCCGAGACAATTACGTTTGGAACAACCCTGAATCTTGGAGTGAAATTGACCGTTTCGTCGCAAACAAATGGGAGCGGATGAAGATCGCGCCATCAGACCTCTGCAGCGATGCTGAATTCATCAGAAGGGTTTATCTTGACCTGACGGGCTTGCCACCCAACGAAGAACAAGTCAATAAGTTCCTTAGCGATCCTCAGGAAATCCAAGCCAAACGAAATAAGTTGATTGACGAATTAGTCGGGAATGACCAATTCGTTGAACATTGGGCAAACAAACGGGCTGACCTGTTACAGGTTAATCGAAAATATCTTGGAGCGCCCGGTGCCAGCGGCCTACGCAACTGGATTCGAGAACAGGTAAAATCGAATCGACCTTATAACGAATTTTCGTATGATCTCTTGACTGCCTCGGGCTCAAATAAAGATAACCCTGCTGCATCCTATTATAAAATTCATCGAACTCCCGAAGAGGCGATGGAAAACACCACACATCTCTTTCTGGCAACGAGATTCAATTGCAACAAATGCCACGACCACCCATTTGAAAAATGGACGCAGGATCAATATTACGAAACTGCCGCCTATTTTGCGCAAATCGATCGAGCGACAGACCCACAATCGGGCGGGCAAAAAATCGGTGGAACCGCCGTTGAGGGCGCAAAACCACTCTATGAAATCATTTCTGATAAATCTGAGGGCGAAATCAAACACGAACGCACCGGAGAAATCGCTAGTCCGCTCTTCCCTTTTAAAGTCGATGTTGCCATCCCCGATTCAGCCAATCGACGCGAGCAACTCGCCTCATGGATTACCTCGGCCAAAAACCCCTATTTCGCAACCAGCTATGTCAATCGCTTGTGGGGTTACTTGACGGGCGTTGGATTGATCGAACCGATTGACGACATACGCGCCGGAAATCCACCCAGTAATCCCGAACTTATCGAGTATCTAAGATCCCAGTTCATTGAGAGCGGATTTGACACCCAACATATTATTAAGTTGATTTGCAAATCGAGAACATATCAACTGTCTGTGAGTACAAATGAGTTTAACGCCGACGATCAACGGAATTACTCGCATGCCATTGCTCGACGCTTACCCGCCGAAGTTCTTTTCGATTCCATCCACGAAGTCACTGGAAGTACGTTAAATATCCCAGGTGTGAAACCGGGTACTCGAGCAGCTGCGTTACCGGATAGTGGCGTTCGCCTCCCCAGTGGTTTTCTGGCCACGCTTGGTCGTCCGCCGCGTGAAAGCGCGTGTGAATGCGAGCGAGTCAACGAACTCCAACTCGGAAGCGTTCTCGCTCTGGTCAGCGGCCCCGATGTTTCCCGTGCAGTGGGCGATCCAAATAGCCAAATTGCAAAACTCGTCGCGGGTGAGCCAGATAACGCCAAACTAATTGATCGACTCTTCATGCGGATTCTGAACCGACACGCCTCATCGGAGGAAATTGAAGTCCTACAAACCGCTTTCATGGAAATCGACTCGGATCATGGTGCGCTCATCGCCGCAAGAGACAAACGAAAAATCGAAGCGGAAACCGCGAGGCCTGCCCTTGAGAAATTGCGGCTTGAGAACATCGAGAAAACTCGAACTCAGCTAACTCAACTTACCGCAGAAATCGCGCCGGATTTACTAAAACAGGAAGCGGATCGCCTCGCAAATATTGAAAAGATAAAACAAGAAATAGACGATTACCGAAATGCCAATGACAATTTTTCAAATTGGCTTGAGAAACAACGCAGCGAAATTAGTTGGCTTCCGATTGAACCAAACAAACTTGAATCAACGCTAGGGAATACATTCGATATCCGTGCGGATAAGAGTATCCTGTTAAAACCAAAAACTGGAAAAGATGTTTATACTATTTTTACAGATGATACGTTAAACGGGACCACTGCAATTCGACTTGAAATCCTGAGCGACCCGTCTCTGCCCGCAAACGGGCCTGGACTTGCTGTCAATGGAAATCTTGTCCTGACCGAATTTGAAGTTGAGGTTTCCAACCCCACACAACCTGACGAATGGGAAAAGGTCAAAATTGCATCCGGCGCAGCGAACATTAGCCAGGCAGGATTCTCAGTCGCACAAGTCATCGATGGCAATTCAACGAATCGTGGTGGTTGGGCGCTCGCGAACGCAATCGGAAAAATTAGTTGGGCCACATTCCAACTTGAAAAGCCGCTCGAACTACCCAAGGATTCCAAAGTTCGCTTCAAAATATTTCAAAACTTTGATGACACTCATCAAGTCGGCGCATTCCGCATTTCAGCCTCGCAATACAAAGAACCAGTAAACCTAAGTCTGCCCGAACATCTAGTTGCCGTACTCAAGGAACCGGATACTGAGTTGTCGAAAGCACAAACGGACCTTCTGAAAGGTTTATTCGAGAAAGATGATCCAACTCTCAATAATTTAAGGGCTAACCTTGCGAATGCCGAAAAGGTCATAGCGGTACCTGATGACATCCAAAAATTAAGAAAAAAACTTGCTCGATTCGAGCTTCCTATTCCGACCGACGCAAAACTTCAACGGCTTGAAGCCGATGTTATTACAAGTCAAAAGCAATTAGAAAATCGGCGTTTGACGGCGACCCAGGATTTGACCTGGGCATTAATAAATAGTCCATCATTCTTGTTCAATCGGTAGCCAGCTTTAATCCCTGCACGGAGAATACAATGTTTCGCATCGTCGGTAACGCCGCAAAAGATCTCTGCGATCCTCAACTGAAGGTCACACGTCGCGACATCATGCGGGTTGGAGGAAGCGCCGTTCTTGGCCTTTCACTCGGAAACATGCTTAAACTTCAATCTGCGAATGCCTCAATCGCACCAACGAGCGCTCAAGGTGCAGGTTGGAATAAAGCAAAAAGTATTATTATGGTTTACCTCCAGGGCGGGCCGAGTCATATCGACCTCTGGGATCCAAAAGAAAATGTGCCCGATAATGTTAAAAGTGTCTTTAAGCCTATCTCGACTAAAATCCCTGGCATTAAGTTCACCGAAAATTTGCCGCGACTGTCGCAACTCAACGACCGTTTTACCATGATGCGGGCCATGAGCTACACGCCAGTGGGCTTATTCAATCACACCGCTGCGATCTATCAGATGATGACGGGATACACCACGGATAAGGTTAGTCCTTCCGGCCAATTGGAACCGCCATCTCCGAAGGATTTTCCAAATTTTGGTTCTCATTTAGTAAAAATGAAACCCGTTGAAGTACCAATGTTGCCCTTTGTAATGCTTCCTCGCCCACTGCAGGAAAGTAATGTCGTAGGCAAAGGAGGAGCTGCTGGATTTCTCGGAAAAGCATTTGACCCCTATACGCTTTATCCAACTGGCGGCGATCTCGACATGAACAAGATGAGCCGAATAAAAATTGACGACCTTCAATTACCATCCGACGTGTTCTCAACCCGCCTGAAACGACGGGCGAAACTCCGTGATTTAGTCAATGGTCAGATGCCAAAAATTGACAAAGCGGTTGAATCATTCAAGCTAGACCAACATTATCAAAAGGCACTCGACTTGGTTGTTTCGGGCCGGGCGCGCGATGCCTTCCAGTTGGGTGAAGAATCGGAAAGCATGCGTGAGAGCTACGGCAGGAATACTTTCGGCGACAGTCTTTTATTAGCTCGCAGGCTGGTCGAAGCCGGGACACGAGTAGTTGAGGTCATTTGGCCAAAAGTTGCGAACAGCGACAACCATAGCTGGGATCAACACGTAGATCTCAGCAAACGAATGAAAAATCAATCCGCGCCAATGTTTGATACTGGGGTAAGCGGACTCATCGAAGATCTCGACCAACGTGGCATGCTCGAAGAAACAATGGTCGTTGTGGTTGGAGAATTTGGACGTAGCCCCCAACGGGGTGTTAGTACGTCTGGCAATAACAACTCTAATGACGGTCGAGATCATTGGCCCTACTGCTATACCGGATTAATTGCCGGAGCCGGTACAAAGAGGGGATACGTTCACGGCAAATCAGACGAAACCGCATCGGCACCTTTAGAGGATCCTATTCATCCGGGTGAGCTGCTCGCCTCGATCTATCACGCATTCGGTATAAACCCGGAAACAATGGTAATGAATCACTTAAATCAACCGAGGGAGCTGGTAAAGGCGCACCCAGTTCACGCCCTGTTTAGCTAATCCGAAACACGAAAACCAGAAACCACCTTTAGAGTTTAATCAGCAACGCGACCGACGCAGATTTTCATATCGGCGCACGAGACCAAAACATATCACAACTGGTGATAGAAGTTTAACGATTATCGCATAAAGCCTGACGCCTTCGGTATCCGAAACGCGACTGTGTAAAAGCGAAACTTAATCCGCGCTGTTCACTGACAGTCACCACCAATCATTAACTATCCGCTGAGTTCTCTTGTTCCGCCTTGCGTTGCTCAAGTTCGCTTCGACGATTTCGCAGGACGCGTTCGAAAGATTTTTTCATTTTGTCGCCACTGAATGTATACGAGTGATTATTGAACTCGACGCGATTTTCATGAAGAATTGTAAAGGGGCGATTAACAAGACGAACGTTCATTTCAATATGCGAATCTTCAGGGTGATAGCGGCCAATTTCGCCTTCCTTAACCGAGCCTCTCCACTCGATCACTTCCACACTGGCGTTGGCGCCCGAAGAATCCAACGTGAATTGTGGTTCGCCATCGAGATCCGTTGAATCGAGCCTTGCTGTTAGTTCAATCCGCTTGGTTTTATCTTTGAAGTCATTTTTGTAAGTAAACATAGTGGTCACATCAAAACAGAACGCACCCATGCGCCGACTCGCAAAAAAATAACGTATGTTGCGCCAATTTTGTTTAGCGAAAGCGTCGAATTCCTCTTGAGTGCCTAACGTGATAAAAGTTCGATTCGCTCCAGCATCATGATTGGCTCGCCTGAAACGCAAAAGTCCATTTTTTAACTGCAAATAAATGGAATTCGCGGTTCCCAAAACCGTCTCCATCGACTCCATCCAAACCGGAGTAACGTCGCCATTGGCGACTGCCGACCGGAGTTCAATGGGGGCCTGACTGGGGTCGAGTCTTATTTGGTCTTTTTGACTCTCTTTCATACTGGATTTAATCCGGGCAAATGCCCATGAATTATCTTCCTCAGGAAAATCAATCCTTCCCGATTCAAAAGCGTATCCAATTAATTTCATGACATCTCAGATCTAATATGCATATTGAGCCACCGACAGAACTCACCACGTCTGGTTCCATTGTACCACAATAATTGCCGGGCAATTCCAAAAGTAAAGTTGCCCCCACCAAGAACACCGAGACAACAACCTACGTTCTTCCGATCTTTACCTACTAATTATCGGCCCAACAACTCAAAACAACAATCCATTACCGTGAGCGTCACCGCGAAAAGAACTCATGAATCTCCGATCTAAACAGGCTAATTCACTGCAGACGGCGCCTCATCCTTTTTATCATCCGCGACTGCGACGCGAGTCCATTCAGCTAAACTCAACGGGCTCGGGCAAGGCACGTTCAATCTCATTAACACGATATCCAAACCCGGTTTCACCAAGCGTTGAAAGATCAAGGACACCCTCGCGGCGCTGATAAAGCCCCGGATGCACGCTTTGTTCGGGAAGGGAGGCCTCTGGGTAAAACTGCATTCCATTTGATTCAACCCCCATGATAGTTCCAGCATGAGCCGCAAGCCTCACATGGGGAATTTGTGCGAGCATGGGGTTAGTCAGATCCTGCACCATGAGCGGCATCCCGTTCTCTTTAGCCCAGCATAGACTCAACAACGCACCGGTCTGTGTCTTGCAGGTTTTGAGCGCCACGCCAGACCATCCCAAGGATTTCCCAAGTCTTACGTAACGCCAATCATGAGCACTTTCATCGAGGAACAACGGTTTCCGCTGTGATACAGACGTCACATCTATTCGATGAGCTTCAAGATCATAGGGAAACGGTTGTTCAACGTATAATAAACGACGATAAACCTCACGGTGTTCAGTCGCCAACCGGTCAAGGATCTCATTCACGTACTGAGGGTCGTTCACGGTACAATTGAAATCCGCGGTAAGTGAGTGCACATCTTGCTTAAGTGAAATTTCCCCGATTCTCACCAATCGCTTGTAATCCCAATCGGAATCATTGCCGCGAAGTTTGATCTTGAGACACTGAAGGCCATCGCGTGCAATCCAGTCAACGAGATCGACTGGATATCCGTCTGCTGGTTCATTCCCCGTTCTATCTGATTCCACCAAAGCATCCAGACCGCCAACAAGATGCCAAACTGGAAGTTGTTTTGGAGAATCAGCAATTAAGTAATCGTTTGGGTATCGGCCCTTAAACCCTATGGTCGAATCTTCGTATTCTGATTCATCTGCAAAAAACCACTCTAAATCTCGATTCATAAATTCAGAATCATAAGTTTTATAAATGTCTATCTCATGTAAATTTCCGTAAGCGTCGTGAATCGCCTGATCAAACACGCTGGTCGCAACTAAGGCAGCGAGGTGGGGTAAATCAACCAGTTGGAGCTCCGCATTAAATTTTTGACGAATATGCGGCAGTTGTTGCTCAATGAACTCGTGACCAATTTCCAACGGATGGCCTGTATATTCAAAATCCATTACCGCTTTCGCGAGGTATTTGCAAAATTGCACCAGAGCATCGTACCTAACCTTATAAGCTGTCTGGCTTGGCCAAACCCACTGCACTGAAAGCGGCGTTTCTCCCCAGCCAACCCCAAGATTCCCCAAACGGTCTTCCACCGTGATCCTGGCACGCGCACAAGTAACATGATCTAGCGTCTCATTTCCAAACTTCAACGGCACCCGTGTTTGGACTGGCAGGAAGTAAAGGCTAACGTCTTTGATTGAAATATCTGTAGTTTTTGATTGCATAGTGCTTGGTGGACTAAAGCAAATATCGAAAGATACTGGTTTTAAAAAATTTTGAAGACCTCAACTAACCAGCTATTTAACATATCTGGAGAGGATGATCCCTCCAATGAAGAGGACGCCGCCCAGACAAATACTGGTGAATCAAAATGTGGCAGACTTACAAATTCGGGAAGCCTTAAATATTGTCCCG
>JAPOIJ010000023.1 GCA_029979005.1 Planctomycetota bacterium
GGGACGGATGGAAGGCGGCCAGCGGTGGCTCAGATGGCAGCGAGGTCGAGCGATACTTTTTCTTCATTCGTTGCAGGGTCAGAAAAGGCAGTCGCTCCAAAGAGCGTTAAGGCTATTCCCGGCAAGCCCACGAGATCCGTATCGAATAAGCCATCGGCGGGAAAAGGGCAGCAACGCGTAACGAAGGCTCAGCGTCGCCGTTTACGAATTCAGCGACAGAAAGACCAGATTAAAAATATTCCGGTCAATCCGGCGTACAGTAATTCAAAACGGAATAATAATACGCGTTCAAAACAGCGGGTTTTGAATCTTGAAGATCGGTAGTGCTTCGAATGTAGGCCGGAGTAACGTTTTGAGTTTGTTTTTAGTTTTGTTTCTTTTTTAAGATGTAAACTACGTCCTCGCTTGATGAATCAACATTGATTGGCTGATTAATGTCGTAGGTGAAATCGTACGTTCCAACAATATCCCAGCAGTTGGATTCTCTAATCAACGAAGCGAATTGATTTTTTGTGTAGCTTCGCATTCTCAATTCGTCACTGATTCGGAATTGTCGTGTGGGAGTGTAGACATCGAAATGCATCCCAAAAGTTTCGAGTCGTTTGCGGGGCGAGCGATTGATCGTCCACATTTTTGTGATAACAGAGAGATGCCCCCGGCGGGCAGACCATGATTCCCAATCCGTGGGATTCTCAGTTTCGGGTGTTAGGTGGAATCCGATTAGATAGATTCCACCCCGCTTGGTTTGTTCGGCCATGCACCTAAGGTGAGACAGTGTGGATGTTTTATCGGTCAGGTGCCGAAAGCTATTGACGGTATTGAATGCCAAATCCCATTTCCGTTTTGCACGGAACTCACTCATGTCAGCCACATGCGCCGTTTGTGGAAGGCCATGACGTTCGAACCGCTGGTTGCTGAAGTCGATAGCCTTGCGATTCAAGTCGATCCCTTCGACCTCAAATCCACGTTTGGCGAGGCTATACATTAATCTACCCGTTCCACAGGCAGGTTCGAACAGTCGAGTTGCTCGATTGTTGAGGTACTTATAAATGACATCGCAAATAAAACGAGTCTCGGCAGCACAGTCTGCGCCAAATATCAGGTCGTAGTAACGTGGGTGGTTGTAAATGCTGTCGTTAATAACTTCCACAAAACGGCTCCGCTGTCACGATTGAATTTAGTACTGTCGATCGTCGTGTCTTTCGATCACGGGGGACTGATCATTAACGGAACAGTTTACGATTTACTGTTGGGTTGTCGAGTTCTGGCGAGACCGATACTCCGCGATCATTTCACGCAAATCATTGCGAATGCCTAGGGCCAAGCGGGTGGTGTTTGCATCATCGTTTTTCTCAGCCGCTTCAACAAGAGTGCGAAGTTGCATGCCAAACGATAGATCTGTTTGCTTGAGTGCGGAACCATCTGGATTTAGTTGTAAGATGGACTCAAAGGCGTCTTTCGAATTTTGAAATGCATTCAATGCTGCGTTTAAGTTTCCGGCAGTGACAAAGTTGACTGCAAGTGTGTTTTGAACGGAAATGAACAGGTAGTGATAGTCGAGGACTTTGGGGAACTGGGTTTTGAGATCGTCGGCTATTTTAATGGACTTTTCCAGCATTCGTTTTCGATTTTCCGCGGAATCGGTGGGATTGCTGAGCGAATAGGCCATGGCGAGTCGGTATCGGTAGTTGGATTGGTTGGGGGATTCAGCGATTAAAGACTCAAGTTCCTCAATGGCAAGGTTGCGCATTTTTAGTGCTGCTTTTTGGTCGGGTTCGACGAAACTTGAGGCGAGACAACAATAGCATTCAGCTCGGGCTGATCGATAATCGACATTGTCGGGTTCTTCGGCAATGAGCTGATCGAGGATCGTGATTGCGGTGTCCGCATTTTCTTTGCTTCGCCGCAATAGTCTTACATTGGTGTCGTGAAGTCGGGATCTGCCCGAACCGCGAGGTGCAAAACTGGCACCCCCTTTAGGTCGATTTGTATTGAGCCTCTTTGTTAACTCTTGACCTTTCCTAAGGGGCGGGCGTCGAAAGGGGGGTCTCCCGAGATATAATTCGATCCAGTTAGGCGGTCGATGTCCTTCGTCCCGATGGTGATTTCCAGGAGTTCCTTTTTGGGCGGAACGACTTTCTTCGAGACTGTCATAGATGACGGCATTGATGGCAAGGCTGGAGCCGATTGAGTTAAATGTTCTCGCCAATTCCAATTTTAGTTGGTTGTCGAGTTGTTCAACTGGGACGTCTTTTAAAAGTTGGATTGCATTTTCATTTTGAGCGATTGCTTCGGCAAGCTTGTGGTCACGTCGGTAAGCTCGGCTGAGTTCATTTTTTGTTTGTACCAATGCAATTAACGATTCCTTGGAGTCGGGAGAATCAACGAGAACTTTGTTGTAAAGGTCGATTGATTTTTTGTAAGCATCAAAGGAGCGATCAACTTCTCCTAGTAATTGATAGATATTTGCAACGCGTCGGAAGGCACGCGCTGATTCGGCTTGCAGGTCTTGGTTATCAAAGTTGTTCGTAGCAAATTTGTCGTAAAAGGAAAGAAACTCTTCCAGGAAAACAGCATCCTGTTTCGTAATTGAAGTTTCGATTCCCTGTAGGTCTTCAAGTCCATCGATACTAAGTTCACTCGAGTTTGTTGAGTCTTTAGCGACGAGCTGTTTAAACATCCGGTCAAACGCTTGAATAGAAATGTCAACATTCCGCTCAGCACGTTGGTATTCACTTTCTTGCTTTTTGTAAGCTGCCTGAAATTTATTGTTAGCCTTCTCGGTTTCTATGATTTGCTCTTCTAATAGGGCAGATTTTTGGGCCTCTTTTTTCAACGCGTCGCTCGTGTAGAGATAGCCAAAGGAGGTAGCTGCAGCCACGAGCATGAGCAAGAAACAAGAAATGACGGAAAGTGATGCTGCCAGAGGGTTCCGACGTCCCCACTTGCTAACCATTTCAATCGTTGACGGTGGCCGCGCGGCGATGGTTCGGTCTTCCACAAACGCGATGAGATCCCGTTGGAGATCTCGGGCAGTCGGATAACGTTCTTCCGGATTTCTCGAAATTGCCTTTTCGATAATCGTGCTTAGGTCGATCGGAATGCCAGGGCTGATTTTGCGAGGTGATGGTGGAGAAGATGTCGCAATTGCTCGGATGACCTCCGCAGTGGAGCCGTTGTTGAATGCAGGTTGAAGTGTCGCAAGCTCATAGAGTGTCAGCCCGATGCAATAGACTTCGCTGCGACAGTCGTACCTTCCTTCGAGCGATTCGGGTGAAAGGTATTGTGGTGTCCCAATGACATCACCGGTTTTTGTAAGATTAATGTCGCTGCTTGTGTCTTTGGCCAGACCAAAATCAGTAATCCAGACTTGGCCTTTTTGGTCAAGGATAATATTGGAGGGTTTGATGTCCCGGTGAAGGAGTTCGGCCTCGTGGGCAAAAGCGACGGCATCGGAGATGTCTGCGGCAATTCTCGCTGCCCAGCGATAGTGATTGGCTTTCTTGATTGGACGGGTTGGAGGCCTGACGGTTGAGGGGGCGGCCGTTGTTTGGCTGTCCGATGTGGTTGTTGAGTTTTCTAAACGGGTCGAGGCATCGAGCGCGACGGTTAGCTCTCCGCTCAGATCCAAGCGGGTTTCATAGCGGTCTATTTTGGTGCTGACGGGATCGGATGAACTAATCCCATTGATAACGGCTCCCAGCGTCTGGCCATCGATTAAGTCCATCACGTAATAATGATATCCTTCACCTTCACCGACCCCGAAAACACTTACGATATTGGTGTGGTGTAATCTCGCGGCCGTCTGTGCTTCTCGTTTAAATCGTTGGACAAAATTTTTGCTGTTGATGAGTGGTGTGGGCATCACTTTGATGGCAACGCGTTTTCCCAGCGATTCATGAACTGCTTCGAAAACGACTCCCATGCCCCCGCGGCCAATCTCTCCCTTGATCTTGTAAGGACCAATCCGATCAAGGCCTGAAACCTCGTCGAGAGATCTGGATTTCGAGGGTGAGTTGATTGGATCCGATTTCAGCTGTTCAATCATTGCGACGGATGCAAGCAGATCCTCAATTTCATCTTTGTATTTAGGGTGCTGTTCTTGATATTCAGCGATTGCCGGGTGCTCACCGGCTCGAAGACGACTGGTGAAATGATCAACAATCTTTTCGAGAATTTCAGGGTCGCTCTGCGAATTGTCAGGAGAATTAGCTGCCATGATGTCCCTTTGCAGTTTCCATAATCTCTCGAAGTTTCTTCAGCGCTCGCAGATACCTCTTGCTTGCGGCAGACGGCTCGATTTTTAAAATTTCAGCGGTTTCAATATTTGAGAGTTCTTCAAAATGTCGAAGTGCAATTACTTCCCGATCTAATTCATTCATATCAGCGAGCGTTTTTTCCAAAATCGAAATTTGCTCGGCACGTTCGATCAAGCGACTTGGTGAAGTCAGCTGGGCTACGATGTGGGCCGCTAGAGCCATCGAAGTTTTTCCTGATTCATTCGCTTGGCCGAGCTTGATCTCTTTTCGTATATCTCTTTTTTCTGCTCCAAAATGGTGGCGGTGGATTTCGTGTAGCTTTTGGTTGACTTCCAAACGAAGCCAGACAAAAAACGGCATGTCATCTTTATCAAGAAAGCTGTCGATTCGTTTGGCAGCGCGAACATAGGTTTCCTGAATTACATCCGATTCGGAAACCCGTCCGCTTAAACGATAGTCAAGTCGAAAGTTTACGATTCGTTTCAAACGTCCTTGAACGATTGAAAAGTACTCAGCGAGCGCTTCTTCTCGGTCCCGTTTGAGAGCGGCTACAATTTCGTCGCGGACGGGCAATAGTTGTTCGTCAACCATGGTTAGCTCGATCAAGTCCTATAGGTTTTGCACGCAAAATTCACAGAGCAGGGACATCCCCAGGCAATTTTCTGCATTTTAATTCTATTGCTTAAAAACCTCCGCCGCCGTTTAGTTCTTAATTTATATTCACAATTGAAGATTTTTACTGTCTTTTATCCTGTTTGTTCACGTGCTCAAGATAGGGACGTTGGGTTAACGAAACAAACTTTTTTAGAGAGGTTCCTTTCACTGGAAAAGAATCGTTCGGTGCTCGGCACCCTCCGGAGTAAATCAGGTTTGCCTGCTCGATCCAGTGGCTGAAAAAATGATTCAAAAAAACACCCGCTAAATTGGAATCTAACCATTTGGAGAAATTTGCAGATGATTCCAGAAGCGAGTAAGGGCAGGGGAGCGAACTGGCAGGGGATAGATTGGATGAAAAACAAACCGCTGACTTATTTTTAAGTGCCGGGGAAGCTCAAAAGGACGATGAGATTATGAGTCGGGAGCCAGTGGCGAGGTTACTAAGGGAGATGAGATGATCATTCAAAAAAAACAGGTCACTAAGTTATTAGTTCTTGTGTTCGTTGCGATGGGTCTATCGCGCACACTCGAAGCACAGCAGATGGAAGCAGAGTCTGCGGCGTTGACTGCGGATCAAACAAAGTTTTTTGAAACCAAGATTCGCCCGGTTCTGGTACGCGAATGTTACAGCTGTCATTCAACCCGAAGTCAAGTCAAAGGCGGTTTGTGGTTGGATACGAAACTGGGGACGTTGAGCGGTGGCGATTCAGGCCCCGCGGTTGTGCCGGGGGATCTTGACGAAAGTTTACTTTGGAGCGCGATCAATCATGATGATTATAAAATGCCACCGCGAAAAAAATTGTCAGATGAGATCATTTCTGATTTTCGTAAATGGATCGAAATGGGGGCGCCGGATCCACGCGTACAAAAAGAGAGCAAGGTCAATACAAAAATTACGCCGGAGGAAATTGAAAAAGGGCGGCAGTTTTGGGCTTTTCAAAAACCCGTTTCGTACTCGCCACCCGCAGTGGAGAATGAGGAGTGGCCAATTTCAAATATTGATCGTTTTGTTTTGCACGAATTAGAGCAGCGGTCTTTGTCACCGTCTCAAGATGCCGAGGCGACGACTTTTTTGCGGCGATTGTCGTTCGATCTTATTGGTTTACCGCCAACACCCGAGCAAATTCAGTGGCTTGAAAAACGTTGGGAGCAAGATCGCGAACAGGCAATCTCACACATCGTAGATTCACTGTTGGCAAAGGATGAATTTGGGGAACGTTGGGGGCGGCATTGGCTTGACGTCGCTCGATATGCCGAGTCAACCGGGAAAGAGTTAAATCTTACTTATCCCCAGGCGTGGCGGTATCGCGATTATGTAATCGATGCTTTCAATTCAGATAAGCCTTATAACGAGTTCATTGAACAACAGATTGCCGGTGATCTACTGCCGGTAAAAACGGATCAGCAGTGGTCTGAGAATCTTGTGGCGACTGGATTCTTGGCGATCGGTCCCAAAACATTGACGGAGCAAAATAGCCGTCAGTTCAATCACGATTTGATTGATGAACAAATCGATGTTGCCACCCGTGTGATCCTCGGTGTATCCGTTGCTTGTGCTCGTTGCCATGATCATAAATTTGATCCAATTCCTCAGTCTGACTATTACGCGATGGCGGGCATTTTCAACAGCACGACGACACACTACGGAACCATTGATACTTTTCAGAATCGGCATCCAAGCAATTTACTGGTTTTGCCGACAGATGATTTGAATCCCTTTGATAAGCGAATCTCAGTAAGTGAGTTGGCTGACCTAAAATCTCAGCTTTCTGAAAAACAGAGAGAATTAAGGCAAGCACAGGCAGCCAGACGATCTCAACGCCAAGGCGATAATTCGAGTAATCCGCAGGCGTCGTTCGCCAGCATTGCCAGACTCTCTGCTGTGGTAGGTGGATTGAGAGCAAAAATACAACAATACGATGATCAAGGAAATCCGTATACCTATTTCATGGGTGTGCAGACAAAGTCGCGACCTGAAAACGCTCGCTTGCTTGTGCGGGGAGAATTTGACAAACCTGCTCAAGAGATTGAGCGAGGTTTCCCGCAGGTATTGGTCGAGACGCCTGCTTCGATTCCCGCCAAAGCGTCCGGGCGTTTGGAATTAGGGAAGTGGATGGCAAGTGATGACAATCCACTTAGCGCACGGGTGATGGTGAATCGTGTCTGGCAGCATATGTTTGGCAATGGGATTGTTAGGTCGCCTGAAAATTTCGGAGCCACAGGTTTAGCTCCAACCCACCCTGAATTATTGGATTACCTGGCTCGTGATTTCCAAAACAACAACTGGAGTGTGAAGACACTGATTCGGAAAATTGCGACTTCAAGGATATACCGTTCGGATTCTGAATTCAGTGCAACCGGTTTTGAAGTCGATCCTGATAATCAATTCATTTGGAGAATGGAGCCGCGGCGTTTGGAAGCAGAAGTTTTGCGGGATTCAATCTTGAGAATTAGCGGAGAGTTGGATTCTGATCGACCTCGGGGGTCATTGGTCTCAGAAATCGGAACGGCTTTAGTGAGGGACGGTGTCCTGATATCAACGGTTGGTTCGTCCAATCCGGATGTAAAAACAGGGCTGCCGGGTCTCCGTCCAGGGGGGCGCTCAAGAATGAATCGGAATGGAGGAATGCAGGACTCTGCATCGTCAACTTCCCCGTCACTGGCGAAAATTGACCAACCGGTGCTCTATCGAAGTGTCTATCTGCCTGTGATTCGGGATAACGTAACGCGTTCGATGGAGGTCTTTGATTTTGCCGAGTCGAGCATGGTAATCGGAGTTCGGGAGACCTCAAATACTCCCGACCAGGGACTTTATTTTTTGAATAATCAATTTGTGATTCAGCAAGCCGACAAGATGGCTGCTCGTCTAATCCAAGAAGAAAGTCAAATCAAGGATCAGATTAAGCTGGCATTTTTGCTCGCTTTTGGACGGCGCGCGAGTAGTAGTGAGTTACGTGCGGCTGAGTCTTTTTATCGTAATTTTGAAACAAGCCGAACTCGATTCGGCCCGTCGTCGAGTATGCAAAAGTTAAGTGCTTTGTGTCAGGGTATTTTGGCATCGGCAGAGTTCCGGTTTGTCAATTAAAGCAACTTCAGTGTTATTTTGGTGAGTGGAAAGTAGAAAAGGAGAGAACCTGATGAATACAGAAATGAATCCTTCGCAGTTCTTGTCGAGACGGGCGATGCTGAAAACCGTTTCTTCCGGATTTGGATTTCTCGCCTTTTCGTCGTTAGCAACTCTAGCTAGCGCACGTGATGATCAGAGGGAGAGTAAAAATCCGCTTGCCACAAAAGCTCCGCACTTTCCAACCAAAGCCAAGCGTGTGATTTTTCTTTGTATGCGGGGTGGTCCGTCTCATGTTGATACGTTTGACTACAAGCCAGAGTTGATCAAAAGTCATGGAAAAACAGGCAAATTTCGCGGTTCGATACTGAAATCTCCTTGGGATTTTCCTGCCTGCGGAGAAAGTGGTCTACGCATTTCTGAATTGTTTCCATCACTTGGTAAACAGGCCGACAAGCTTTGCCTTTTGAAGGGGATGAACACTGATCTTCCAGTTCACCCACGAGCGTTAACTCAAATGCACACCGGGAATGCACAATTTGTTCGTCCATCCCTCGGTGCCTGGGCTCTTTATGGTTTAGGCACAGAAAATGACAGTATGCCCGGGTTTGTTTCAATTAACCCTGGAGCCGGGAATGCACAAACTTATGGCAGTTCATTTCTACCTGCCATTTATCAAGGGACTAAGTTAGGTGGTTCTCGAGCTGGCGGAAGGATGCGGGGCCAGAGTGCGGGGGGAGGGATTCCGGATATTGCCAATCCTCGTCTGAATACCAGACAACAACGGCAACAGCTTGAATTTATTCAGAAGCTAAATCAAGAAAAGCTCCGTCGTGAAAAAGAACATCCCGGTGTTGAGGGAGTGATCGAGTCCTACGAGCTCGCTTTTCGGATGCAAGCTGAGATGCCAGACTTGCTGGACTTATCCAAGGAAGATCAGAAAACGCTTGACCTATACGGAATTGGTCAAGGAGAAACCGATAAATTTGGAAAGCAATGTTTGTTGGCTCGTCGGATGTCTGAGTCGGGTGTGCGATTTATTGAAATCTCTCACGACAATTGGGACACTCATTTCAGCATGACAACTCGGTTGCCACAGCTCTGTAACCAGATTGACAAACCTATCGCAGGCCTCCTCGAAGATCTTCAACGTCGCGGATTGCTTGATGAAACGCTAGTGATCTGGGCGGGCGAATTTGGGCGCACTCCCTACGCACAAGGTAGTGACGGTCGGGATCATAATAATAAGGGCTATACAACGTGGATGGCGGGCGGAGGCGTGAAAGGTGGTTTTAGCTACGGAGGGACTGACGAATTAGGCGCGGTTGCCGTGGATGGAAAATGCCACATTCACGATTGGCATGCTACCATTTTACATCTATTGGGCCTCAATCATGCAGAGCTGACGTATCGGTATGCGGGGCGAGATTTTCGCTTGACGGATGTCTACGGCAATGTGATTAAAGACATCATTGCCTAATTCCTTTATTTCCGAATGGAGTAAAACGATCAGGTGATTGGTTAGAGATTCCCGAAAAATCTTTTTTCAATTCGAATCTTAAATGATCATTAATCTTCCTGAATAACGTTTTTATTTTTAGCGATTTTAGATGAAGGTGATTGACTCTACGGAGTGTTCGAAAAACAACTCCATCGCTCAATACTCGAAGAATTTAATTGTTGGGCTAGTAACTTTTCAAATGGAGATTGCTGTGCGATCTCCTGAATAAAGGGGAACCGGCCTCTTTCGAAGTCTGATGATTTTTGTCTTTCAGCGCGAGCTTGCAAAAAGAGAAACAAGAATAGCGTGACTGCGATAGTTTCTAATAGAAAAGCACCAAAGAAATTTGTGATTCGTCTTGGCTTGGTTCGACGTGGCATCGATATTCCTTTCTGCACGTTGTTAAAAGTTATTTCCTAATCAGGATTGGTCAGTTGCAATGGTTGATAAGGCAAACGGAGTGCCAATTTTGTCAAAGCGACGATGATTGTTTTCATTAATCGATTATTTCAAGAATACTCCTGAAAATTGGGAGTCGAATCGGACAGCAGTTGCAAGTGCTGGCAAGGTCGTAACAATCAAATGTAATTGTTACAGCAATCAATTTGATAACAGTCTGATGTCAGTGGAGCACACTATTTCAACGGATGAATTACAAGCCCGTCGCGACGAAATTGCAGAATTGTACTTTGATCAATTGGTCTTTGAACCTTACCCGGTCCAGGAAGAGGCGCTCCTTTCCTGGTTTACATCTGATCAGGGCGTGCTTGTTTGCGCGCCTACTGGAACGGGGAAAACCTTGATAGCTGAGGCCGCCCTTTTCGAAGCCTTGAAGCTTGGGAAAACGGCGTACTATACGACGCCTTTGATTGCGCTGACGGATCAAAAATTCCGTGACATCCAGAAAACGGTTGTAGAATGGGGATATTCCGCTGCCGACGTTGGTTTGGTGACCGGCAATCGCAAGGTGAATCCAAACGCAAAAATACAAGTCGTTGTTGCGGAGATATTGCTAAACCGCTTGTTGCACCCAGAGGCCTTTGATTTTGAGAATGTTTGGGCCGTCGTCATGGACGAGTTCCATAGTTTCAATGATCCGGAGCGAGGGATCGTATGGGAGTTTGGTTTGGGGTTGCTGCCATCGCATATCAAGACCTTGCTACTTTCAGCGACTGTAGGAAACTCTCGAGAATTTGGGATGTGGTTGAACCGGGTGCATGACCGCAATCTGAAATTGGTCGAGAGTAGCGATCGAAAGGTTCCGCTATCTTACCATTGGGTCGAGGACAAGATTCTTCCAGATCAAATTGAGGAGATGTTCCAGGGGGAAGAGGACGCGCGTTATACGCCGTTGTTGCTGTTTTGTTTTAACCGTGAGCAATGCTGGACTGTTGCCGAAACGCTGAAGGGAAAGAAGTGTGTCGATCAGGAACAACGAAAACTATTGAGTGATCGATTAAACCAGTTTGATTGGTCTCAGGGGGTTGGGCCTAAGTTAAAGCAAATTCTAGTGCGTGGTATAGGGGTGCATCACGCGGGTGTTCTGCCAAGATATCGAAAAATTGTGGAAGAGTTATTTCAAGAAAAACTACTCAGTGTTTGCGTGTGTACTGAAACTCTCGCAGCGGGCATAAATTTGCCGGCACGGAGTGTTGTGTTGCCAACCTTAATCAAAGGTCCCCGTGGAAAAATGAAGTTGATTGAGCCAAGTTCGGTCCATCAAATGTTTGGCAGAGCAGGGCGACCTCAATTTGACGACCGCGGATATGTTTTTGCATTACCTCATGAAGACGATGTGAAAATTCTGAAGTGGAAAGAAAAATACGATCAAATCCCGGACGATACCAAAGATGTTGGCTTGCGGAAGGCCAAGAAGGCATTGAAAAAGAAACAGCCAAAACGGCGCGAGGGTCAACAATATTGGTCGGAGCAACAGTTTCAGCAATTGATCACTGCCCCCTCGGCTGATTTGGCAAGCCGAGGACCTCTCCCCTGGAGACTGTTGGTATATATGCTCGATGCGTCATCGGACGTTGCTCGAATTCGTAAATTAGTGGCTGGGCGATTGCTCGCCCCCAAGGAGCAGATTTCTGCACAAAAACGGCTGAATCAACAGTTGGTTACTTTGTGGCGCGGCGGTTACCTGACGCTTGATCCCAAACCGCCCTTGGCTGAGTTAGACGAGGGGCAGTCGGTGGATTCAGAGTCGGCGGGTGAAGCAGAGGTGGAGGAAGAACCTGAGGTATCCATAACACTCGATTTAGGTCAGCGGCGATCAACACCTGAACCCCAACCGGTGGAAACGTCTTCAAGGAAAATCCAAAAAACTGAGGATGCCGGTTCTCGTGAGGTGGAGTACCAGCCGAAAACGGCCACACCGACAGAGAAGATGGCTGATCTCCTAAAGCTACGAGGTGTACACCCTCTTTACGCTTTATTTTTGATGAACCATCTTGGGATCGCCGATACGAATGAGCGCATTATGGCCTTCGAGAGTATTCTGCAGCTCTCCCGTTCGTTAGGGAAAGCAATTCGGATTCCGCGCCCTGATATACTGCCTCCAGGCCCACTGGCAACCACGCGGCTCGATTCGCAACTTCTCAAATTGGGTTTGGCGACGGCGGAGGAACTGGGAAGTCGTGAGAAAGATGAAGACGAAGATAAAAAACGGGGATGGTATGACGAGGATGATTACGTCCCGGTTTTGAACTTGCCCCACAAGCTTCAGCGTTTATTTCAGCATGACTTTCCCGGCGTCCATGATGTCAGGATCACGCCGGTGTGGGTGGTAGGAGAACTGCTGCAATACGGGACGGATTTTAACAAGTATATCACCAGCCATAAGTTGCAAAAACAAGAGGGAGTTATTTTTCGACATCTGCTTCGATTTATATTGTTGATTGACGAGATGGCTGAATTATGTCCTGCGGATGTAGAGCATGACGTTTGGCGAGAGGAGTTATTTGCGATCGCTGATCAGCTAGAAGAAATTTGCCGACTTGCCGATCCCAATAGCACCGACCAGTGGCTTGCGGAGACAAGAGAAGATTCAGAAAAATCGAGAGAATCAAATTCATGAAAAACTTAATTCAACTTTCACTTGGCTTAATTGTGATCACGCTGAATATGGTACCTGTTCTCGCGGTTCAGACTGATCCGCCAAACCAGGAATTGGAACTGCCTGCATGTGATATTTATCTATTCGATGTCGTGACAGCAGAGAATTCAATTTCGATTGCAAACGGCCGGAATGTAACGAAACGCGCCGGATACGACAATCAACCCTGGTTTACTCCGAGCGGTAATTCGTTTTTGTTTACCGCAAATTATCAAGCCGATCGGACGGATGTTTATGAATTTGAATTGGAATCAGGAGAGATTCAGCAAGTCACTGATAGTCCTGATCAAGAATATTCTCCGCAAGTTTCCGAAGATAATCAGACACTATCCTTTGTGACGGATGGTGAAACTGCGAATCAGAGCATCTGGTCGATTGATCGCGAGGGTAAAAATTTCAACTGGGTGTTGAAAGACCTTGGAGAGCGGGAGCCGGTCGGCTACTACGCATGGAATCGATCTACGAAACAAATTTTATTTTGGTCGCGCTACGGGTTTAGCTTGCAATTAGTGGATCTCCAGAAAAATACAGCTCGATACGTTACGGGAGATGCAATCCCTGTGTCACCTCAAATCATTCCAGGAACCACAAATTTTAGCTTTGTTCATCGGCAAGGAAACGGAGAAGTTTGGATTAAGGAATTGAATCCGAAGACCTTCGCGATACGTCCGTTAGTCATGATTGTTGGTGCGAACCATCACTATGGTTGGACACCCTGTGGAAGCATTTTGATGGCTCAGGGGACGAAGCTACAGCAATGGAGACCCGGTGGTAAGTGGGAGGCGGTTGCGGATTTTTCAGAATTTAAAATGCAGTCACCAACGCGTTTAGCGGTTAGCCCTGACGGAAAGAAGATGGCGGTCGTCGCGGCCGATGCCATGTCAGGTAAATAGACTTGATTTGATGTAGGCGAGGAGTGCTATTCAATTCTTGGTTTCAATTTCTTTTTCATTTGTGGCCAAGTGGTATTTTTGAATTGCTCTCGTTTTTCAGGTCGATCCGCATCAACGCTATTCCAGAGTGAGATGCCGGTTTGAACCAAAGCAGCTTCGTTTTCAGGGAAAAAAACTGCCAACTTTTTCTTAGTTGACGCCGCCTCAGGAGATTTTGCGAGATTATTCCATTCATTGGGATCGTTACGGTGATCGTAGAGTTCTTCAGTTCCGTCAAAATAGCGAGTGTAGCGCCAATGGTCATCTCTGAGGGAATAATTTCCTCGTCCCCACGTTGTGATTGCAGGAGCGGTAACCTTGGCGGCTGGATTACGAATTTGTTTTACCAAGCTGGTTCCATCTACATATTGAGGAACCTCGATTCCGCTAAGTTCGCCGAGTGTACGGTAGACATTAATGAGCGAAACTGCTTCATTGCAAATCCCAGACTTCATTTGCCCGGGCCGCGGGTCAAGGATGATAAATGGGACACGGGTTGCTTCTTCCCATAATGAAAATTTTCGAAAACTTCGTTTTTCCCCCTGATGGAAACCGTGGTCAGACCAAAGCACAATGATCGTGTTTTTGGCGTACCGGCTGCTTTCAAGTGCATCAATGACTCGTCCTACGTTGTAGTCTGCCCAGGAATTGCACGCGAGATAAGCACGGTGAACTTTTTCCCAGGATTTGTCTTTGCGAAATTTGAAATCATCTCCCAGCTTGGCCATCGATCTACCAACCCAAGGAATATCCTGCAGATCATCAGCGAGAATTGGGGGTGGCTCAATTGTCTCTGCCTGCATATCGAAAAAAGGTTGTGGACAAATGAAAGGTAGATGAGGTTTCACAATTCCAACCGCTAAGAAAAAAGGTTGGTCATGATCTTGTTGTATGACTTTGATTCCGTAATCGGCAACTTGGTAGTCCGGATGGTCGGCGAGTGGATTGGTCGTTGGACAAAACGACATTTTGGATGACTTATTTTGTTGGTAGCCTTTTTCGACCGCCCGGTTTAGGCCGCTAGGGGTATGGGTACGGTAGTGATCCCAGTCATCGGTGTTTTCTTTGACTCCGTGAAAAATTTTTCCTGCTCCAAACGTTTGGTAGCCATTTTGTCGAAACAGCTTCGGAAGGCTCGTGTATTTGGACAGAACTGAATCAGGTATTTTTGTCTGATCGTAGAATGGATAAAGACCGGAATGAAAGGGTTCGACCCCGAGAAGCAATCCTAGTCGGCAGGGAGAGCATGCAGGGGCGATACAATGAGCGTTAGTGAAATTGACACCGCGTTTAGCAAGCTGATCCATGTTGGGCGTTTTAGCCTGTTGGTGGCCATCGAGAAATCCAACCCAGTCGTTCATGTCATCGATGGCGATGAACAAAACGTTGGGGGCATTTTGATTGGCTTCTTCGTTTCCAAAAACTGGATTAACTAAAAAGTGAATAAGAAAAAGGCTGGGCAGGATCAAGGATTTCATAGAGGTACAGTTGGAGAAAAATAGTTGTGGATAAGTCCAATGGATCTTGAACACGAGGCCAACTTACAGAAGTCAATCAAATTTAAGAACACGATGTTTATTCGTCGTTCGCAATTTTTAGTGCCTGCTCAGTGATGCTGGCTTGCTCGCTTGTTTTTTTCTGAATCGGCTGGAATAAAATTCGGGATGTGTGGATTTCAAACTCGTTTTTTCCACGCGTCCCCGTCAGGAAAACCTGCGTTTGGTAGGGAGTAAGTTGATTAATTGAAAACCCATTCATTGTGGCGAAGCGAAAGCCCAGCATGATGGGAATTCTCTCATCGTTTACGATCAAAATTGGCTGATTGTTTTCAATGGATAGCTTCCCGGAAAGAAATGGCTCAGCTTCAGTGGGCTGGTGATGGCCAGTGTCTTCTGGTGTTAGAAGATAAAAATTGAGTCGCTTAATATCTTTCGACATGGTGGAGCGCATAGTTTTTGCATTCCCGAGGCGAGATATTAAAAACAGCTGCTTGGCTGGCAGCGGAATACCTACCCGCTTCAATTCCGCCTCGGGTACGTTTTCGTCGATGGCATCGACCACTACCTGTTGATTTTTCCAATCGTACCACGGTCGGTTCATTTTTAAGGCAATTGCAACACCGTCGGTCAATTTTACGTCGAACTCTTGTTCATCTTGCTTGACACGAATCGAGTACTTTTTCCTTTCAGTCACGATCCCCTGAATACGAATTGTTTCAGTTGATTTTTCTGCGACCGATGACTGAGGTTGCGCTTGCAGTCGTGCTTCGCCTACCGTGAAGCTAGTAACTAGCATCAGGAAAAGAATTGTTGTTTTCACGGTTTGATTCCAATCCAGTTGGCGACTTTGCAACGGCGTATTTATTATAATCCAATTGCATCCCAATCGAGAGAATTTGCTATCTGATGGGGATTTTTAACAGGTTGAATACGTCTTGATGTTCACAAAGAAGAAGTTTGTGGAATAACTCTCTTGTGCGAATTAAGATTTCTCGGATCAGTTAAAGTGCTTACTTTTTACCAGGGCTAACCACAATTTTTGCTTGGTATTCCCCGGTCCATCGGTACCCATTCCCGTTGCCTGCATAGCTGTCCCGCATGGCAATTCCAAGATATAAAATGCCACTCGTTTTGGCGACGAAACTACCGTTGGTTCCAATTGCTACACACCGGGAATTGTCCTTGCCGACTCTGGCTGTAAGCTTGCCAGAGTTGATGCCGTTCCATTGACTGCGATTGGTCAGGCCCTCCGGTGAACTTGTATTGTTCCAGTTGGTCCAGTTAACAGTTCCACTTCCCCGAATTGTAATGCGATCTCCTTTGTTGACCCTTATTTTGGTTGACTGAGGCGTCCGTTGAAAGAAAGCCTCTGCAGGAACTGCGACCGTCTTTCGCACATCCGGACCGGTTGTCTCGATACTCCGGTCTGCGAATTTGATGTCGCTCAATTCAACCTTTAGGTCGCCAAATTTACTCTTCAGGGAAAATTGCTTTTGCTGAATTTCACCAACAATGGAAAAGTCAGGAGTGACAATCGTATCCTTAAGCGCCGAGGGTTCGTCCGTCGGAAGCATTTCATCTTCGTTGAGCTCTGCTTCTTCTTCGAAGACTTTGCGGATTTCTGACAGTAGCTTTTTCTGATTTTCGTTGGCCTGAGTTGCCAGTTGGTCGAGTAGTATTTGGTTTTTTACACCAAGAGATTGTATTTCCTTTTGCGCAGCGATTCGAGTTTTTTCATCGGCGTCGCCCATTTTTTCAAAGAGCGACGAAATCGATTCAACATAGTCTGGACGCGTGTTGAGGCCGGGCTGAAATTTAATAATTCTTGAAATCGGAATCTTGAGCATTCCGTAACTATTTTTTACATCGATGTGGTTAGTTAAGAAACCACCGCCGATGATCGAGCCATCCATTAAGTGAAGCTGCGCAAACTGTTTTCCAATAGTTTTCTGTTGGTTTGGCTGAGGTGTAGTACTTATTTCGGGCTCATCTTCTTCCTGCGTTGCAGTGTCAGGTTTTGTCTGCTCCGCAACAATTTTGAGCTGCTTGACTTGAGCAGGTTCGTCCTGCACTTCTTCACTCTGCCAGGCGCTGGCCTCAGTAGGGATCGCAAAAGCTAAAGCCATGATAAGAAAACTTACTTTGAAAGCAGTTCGCCCTCGAGATTTAAGATTATCGCCGCCGAACTTCATGGGTGAACACTCCGAATAGGTAAAACTACACCCTTTAGTTTAACGAGTCATGCTTGGGTGATCAAAACCTATTATCTCTGCTGTGCAGCGTGGTCGCGGCAATGAATTGGAATTACGGTTCGGTTTTTCGCAGAATAGTCAGTAATGTCGTTTTTTGCAGGATTGCTGCGTTGGTTAGACCGTTGCTCAATAATTCAATTGGAAGCAATTCCAGAAGGGAACGAACTTTTGATCTTGGGGATAAGTTCGTTTTTTGAGCGGGTTAGAGACCCTGAATTTAAAAAATCCTGGAACCGAAGGACGTCAGCAGACAAATGAAGGACCGCGATAAAAAAAACTCTGGCTCAGTTGACACCAAGCCAGAGTTAAAAATGTTCGTTCAGCAACTGAACCTATTTAGGCATGATAACTGAGTCGATGACGTGAATGACACCGTTCTTGCAATCGATGTCAGTTTTGACAACGGTTGCTCCGTCGACCATGACCTTGCCATCGACAACTTTAATTGCAACTTCCTGTCCGTTCGCTGTTTTAGCAGACGACAACTTGACGACGTCGGCGGCCATCACTTTGCCGGGAACCACGTGATAAGTCAAAATTGAAGCCAACTTTGCCTTGTTTTCCGGCTTCAAAAGCTCTGCGATTGTTGCCGCAGGAATCTTTTTGAACGCATCGTCGGAAGGTGCGAAAACAGTGAAGGGACCTTCGCTCTTCAAAGTCTCAACCAAGCTGGCAGCTTTCACAGCGGCAACAAGTGTGTTGAAGGCACCCGCACCCACTGCAGTGTCTACGATGTCAGCTTTCTTCGGTGGCAGGATTACTGAGTCGATGACGTGGATGACGCCGTTGCTGCACTTGATGTCCGTTGTTACAACCTTCGCTCCGTTGATCATCACACCACCGTCGGTGACTTTGATCGCAACCGGATCACCTTGAACGGTCTTCGCGGAGGATAACTTTACTACGTCCGCGGCCATAACCGAACCGGGGACAACGTGGTAGGTCAGAATGCTTTGAAGTGTTTTAAGGTTTTCTGGTTTCAACAGTGTTTCAACTGTTCCCTTCGGTAGTTTTTTGAATGCGGCATCGGTTGGAGCAAGAACAGTGAAAGGCCCTTCACCCTTGAGGGTTTCAACCAAACCTGCAGCCTTAACGGCAGCAACCAATGTATTAAACGAGCCAGCACCGACAGCGGTGTCGACAATGTCTTTCTCGGCAGGTGCTGCAATCGACACTTTCATTGTCTTGCGGGCGGCTGCCATTTTTGCTTGTTGGATGGGGCACTGATTCTGTGCACTGCTAATCGACGGGCTTGCGATTAGTAGGAGGGCGGGAGCAACGAGTAGTTTACCAGCGATCGTCAACGACTTCTTCAACATTTCCAATTTCCTCTTTAGAGCCAATTTAATGACGCTTGTAGCGTCTGTTACGAATCGTATTCCCGCAAAAACTTCGGCAATAGATTGGAAAAAAACCAAATTTTTAAAAATTGTTTTTGTCGGTTAACTGCTATGACATCTGTCGGTTTGCGGCACACCGCCAGAAATTGGAAATCAGTGCTTAGGTGCCCTTGGGGTTCATAATATGAGACACCCCAACCAAGGCTCAGCTTGACAAAAGCGTTATGAATCTTACGGTTCGCGCAATCGGGTTCGCTACTGGTCGAGAGTTTGAGCAGTCAGATGGCGAAAGTTCTTTGACTTAGACGTCAATTTCGCTGGCTGTTTCCGCTCGTTCCATGATGAAACGAAAGCGGGCTGAAGCATCGCGACCCATTAGATCACTGATGACGCGGTCTGTTTCAAGTTGGTCATCGATTTCAACTTTCAAGAGTCGCCGCGTTGCGGGGTTCAGCGTGGTACTCCAAAGGACTTTGGGCATCATTTCGCCTAGTCCTTTAAAACGAGTGATATCCGGTTTCGAACGACCGTCGGCATGGTCTGCCAGAATTTTTATTCTATCCTCTTCGTCAGCTGCCCAATAAGTTTGTTTACCAATGTCAACGCGATACAAGGGAGGGAGTGCGATAAACAGCCTGCCGTCGGAAATCAATTGCGGCATGTGGCGGTAGAAAAATGTGAGCAAGAGGGTTGTAATGTGGTGACCATCGGAGTCGGCATCAGCGAGCAAGATAATCCGCTCGTATCTTAATCCGGAGAGGTCAAGTTTGGGGCCGATTCCGCAGCCAATGGCGGTTACCAAATCTTGAATTTCCTTGTTCTCCATCATTTTTTTCAAGGTGGCGCTCTCGGTATTGAGGACTTTTCCCCGTAGTGGCAGGATCGCTTGGTTATTACGATTTCGTCCCTGTTTTGCTGAACCGCCGGCAGAGTCACCTTCGACGATAAAGAGCTCTGAATCGCCCCTTCCCGAATTCAGGCAGTCGCTTAATTTTCCAGGAAGCATCGAACGTTTGCCACCGGTTTTTCGGGAGACCGCGGCGGATGCCGCTCTCGATGCAGCGCGAGCACGAGCGGCGGCAATAATTCTGGCAACGATTCCATCAGCGACGCTTCGATTGTTATTCATCCACTGTTCAAGCGCCGGACGGATCACACCGTCCATCGAACTTTGGACTTCCGGATTGTTGAGCCGGTCTTTGGTTTGCCCTTGAAACTGAGGCTCTGTAATGAAAATAGAGATGATTCCTACAAGACCCTCACGAATATCGTCAGGAGTAATTTTCACACCGCGGGGGACGAGGTTGTGCATATCAAAGTAGTTGCGAACCGCTTTGTTTAATCCTGAGCGAAATCCATTTTCATGGGTTCCACCGTTTCCGGTTGGAATTCCATTAACATAGGATCGCAAATGTTCGTCGGTCGATTCAGTCCACTGCAGCGCCAATTCAATTCGTGCTGGATCGTCCACCCGAAGGGTGAATGCAGATTCATGGATTGGCCGCGCGTTTCGTTCTTTCAGGACTTTGCCCAGGTAGTCGACGATTCCCTGTTCATGAAAGAAGGTCTCTTTTGCCTTGTTAACGTCGTCGATGAAATGGACTTTAATTCCCCGGTGAAGGAAACTGGCGATTTCAAGACGATGCCGAATCGTAGCGGCGTTAAAGTCAGTGCGAGGGAAGATCGTGGGGTCGGGGGAAAAGGTAATCGCCGTTCCAGTTCCGCGGACAGAGCCCTTTAGTTTTTGGAGTTTGGATCGCGGGTGCCCTTTGGAGAACTCCATTTTATATTGAGCGCCCCCGCGTTTAACGATAGCAACTAATTTTTTTGAAAGTGCATTGACGACAGATGCGCCAACACCATGCAGACCACCTGCCGTTTTATAGTTGTTGCCGTCAAACTTGCCACCGGCATGTAAGACCGTCAGGACAGTTTCCAAGGCGCTCTTTTTTGTTTTCGAATGCTTGTCGACCGGAATGCCACGCCCATTATCAGAGACGGTTACGGTCTCACCGTCCTTATGGAGTTGGAGTGTGATTTCCGTCGCGTGTCCATTCATTGCCTCATCAACTGAGTTGTCGAGGATTTCCCAGATCAAGTGGTGCAGGCCAGCGGTACCTACTCCACCGATGTACATTCCCGGACGCTTCCGGACGGGTTCAAGGCCTTCGAGGACAACAATGTTATCGCCATCGTAGCGTTTTTTCTTGGTTGCGGTGCTCATGCTGATTTTGTGGCTGGTAGGTTATTTGGTTTCGTAACAGGCGAATCTGAGGAGTGGAATCTATTTCTTTTTCAGGGGCTTTAGCTCACCGGGTGATTCCACCGGAGACCAGACGACTTTCGAAATTTTACCGTTTTTCTGAATTTCATTTCCTTTGCCACCTCTGGAGGTGACACGGTATTTAGCCGTGGAAATTGTCTTTTGTGCCCCGCGATTGGTCTCAACAAGGAGTAAGTCACGGTCGCCTTTGGATGGTTTGAAGCCGACCAGTCGGTCAGTTTTTGCCAGTTTGATAAGCATGACGCCTTTGCCCACGCCCGAAAGATAATTGATGTCTTCGGCTGGACAGACCATGGCCCGGCAATCTGCAGAAATAGCAAGAATCGTTTCCGTACCCTCGACAGGATACACCCCAATCAACTCGGCGCCTGTAGAAGCTCTTGCGTACTTGCGGCCACTTCGAGTCGAGGGTTCGACGTACGTTTCAAGTCCAAATCTCAAGGCGTAGCCATTATTTGAGGCTGCAAGTCCATGAACCTCAGGGCAATAGTCAGGCTGTTTGGGGTCAACAAAGACATTGCCGATTACACGAGGGTCAAACGACATTGCACTGACAATTTTTTCACCGTCCTTTAGTTTAAACAACTTTTGAATGGGTTCGCCAAAACCTGTCGAAGCCGGAATATCAATCATTCTGGCCGTATAACAGACTCCCGTCGATGAAAAGAAGCCGACGGTATTGCGTGTTGAACCAGCGACGCAGGCGAGTACCGCGTCACCTTGTCGCAGTCGGCTTTTGGCAGGAGCAGCGATGTTGCGCTGTCGTTTAACCCAGCCATCTTTGGTAATTAAAACGTGACAGTCTTCGGCGACAATGAAATCTTCGGCGTTGATCTCAACCTCACGTCCGGCTGCCTGAATGATTGTTCTTCGTTTGGATTCCGGCTGACTGCAAAAATCTTTGACGATGTCTTCGATTTCAGTTCTGACAATCTTCCAACAACCCGAGGCGTTGGTGTCGGCTGTATCTTCTTTTAAAAGTCGACGAATTTCTCTGGCTCGTTTTTCTTTTTTCTTTAATTCGTCAGTGACTAGATTGATTTCCAGACGTGCCAAACGATAGAGCTTCAATTCAAGAATTGCATCGGTTTGTTCAGCATCGAGCCCTTGTTGTTTTCCCCGACTTTGTTTCACCGGAAATCGCTTCATGATTTTGACAGCGGCATCCGCTTTTCCATCACTTTTTCGAATGATGCGAATGATCTCATCGAGTGCGTCAAAAATGGTTACAAAGCCACGTAAAATGTGGATTCGCTTACTCAGCGTCTCCAGTTCGTTTTCCAGACGTTTGGTAACAACCTCGAGACGAAATTGCAGGAAATACCAAAGTGCTTCTTTGAGACCGAGCCGCTCCGGCCGCCCCACGTCCGGGTTTTCAGTTGGAACTAAACAAGTGAGGTTGACGTTAAAGTTGGTTTGAAACTGGGTGTTTTTATAGAGGAACGCCAAGACCTTCTTTTCATCAGCGTCTTTTTTCAGATGCAAGTCAATGCGAATGTCATCGGTGGAAACGTCACGAATTTCGACGACAAGCGGAAGTTTACCGGTGTAAACCAACTCCGAGATTCTCTCAACCAGAACTGCTTTGTTGACGGCATAGGGGATCGAATTAATTTGTAAGATCCGACCTGTTTTCTTGTTGCCACCAATAAGCTTGCTGGTGCCTCGGATTTTGATCGCCCCCTGACCCGTACGGTAAATTTCCCTGAGCTCCTCCTTTGTGTTAATGACTTGCCCTCCTGTAGGAAAGTCAGGGCCGTGGACTGCGTCATTAGCAACCAATTGGTATGGTTTGGTTTCCGGATCTTTCAATAATTTCAAAAGAGCGCGGCAGAGTTCTTTGAGGTTGTGCGGTGGAATATTGGTGGCCATGCCAACCGCGATGCCCGTTGCCCCGTTGAGTAACAGGTTGGGGATTTTACTGGGAAGAACAACCGGCTCTTCGCGGCTGCCATCATAGTTAGGCCGAAACGCGACCGTTCGCGTTGCGAGATCGGAGAGTAATTCGCCGGCGATTTGCGTTCGGCGACATTCGGTGTATCGCATGGCTGCTGCGTTGTCGCCATCGATGGAACCAAAATTACCGGAGCCATCAATCAATGGCATCCGCAAAGAAAAAGGTTGGGACATCCGAACGAGAGCATCGTAGATCGAGCTATCGCCATGCGGATGGTAGTTGGCCATTGCGTCGCCAACGACCTTCGCACTTTTGCGATGTTTTGAATTATGATCGAGCCCAAGTTGGCGAGTCGTAAAAAGAATTCGCCGCTGAACCGGTTTGAGACCGTCGCGGACATCCGGCAGTGCACGCGAGGTGATGACGGAGAGCGAATAATTCAGATAGCGTGTTTGTGCTGCCAGTCGCAAAGGAACAGGTTCATAACCTGCCAGCTCGTTATCATCAAAAAGTGAGTTGTCGCCACCGCGGTTTGCTTTTCTTGGTTTTGCTTTTTTAGTTGCGGTCTTTTTTGAGACTTTGCTTGTCTTCTTCGCAGGCCGGCGTTTTGCCACGTCAATCCATCCTTTGTTGACTTACTAATTCGTTCCACTGGTGGCCTGACAGGCCGTTAAGTAGAAATTGGAAACCCTTCGCCCCACCTCTTAATGGGGTTGAGTCGGATTTTTTATGGTTTGTATCGTTTCTTCAAGCTGAATAAAAAGTGAGGCCAAATGAAAAAACGGGTGGTTTGGGGAGAGTATACCAATCAGGTCAAATCGGTTACAGACGGTTTTTAGGGTTGTATTATGGGCGATTTAGGAATGCAAGAACACGGGGCCATTTTTGCTATCACTGAACTAGCCAGCACGCCGAAAAGCAAACGGGAGTGGTTTTGCCACATTTTTGCCAGCTAAATTGCCCGCGATTTGCGTTTGCAGGGCCAACTGAGGAGTCGACCCGATGATTCGTAACATAATCTCAACCGCCGTAGCAGCGGTTATGTGCCTTGCCGCAGCAACCGCGGTAGCGCAAAACACCGAGACACATCTACCTAATGACCTGTTTTCGCAGTATGCGACGGCGAGTGGTGCCAGTGCCATCAACGCAGGTATTTACCCAGCGCCCCACTATTCTCCTGCACTCGGCGCTCAGAGTTACTATACCTACCAGCCGTTGATGCCGCACGAAATGATGTACGCTCATTCTCGGAACTATTTTAACTACTACAACACAAATCAATGCGGTCACCCGGATTCACTGACCAAGACGTCGGTTCGGTGGCAAAGTGGTTTGAATCATATTGCTCCTATCCGGCAAAGTCATTGCTTGTCAAATCTGACTTACCGTATCCAGGCACACAAATACGGACTGAACTGCGGCAACTGCGGTGATAACGATTGCGGTGGGCAGTGCGGTCGATCTAAGAAGTTCTTCAATCACGGCAAAATGGGATGCCGAAGCCACGAGTGTGGTCAAAGTTCCTGCGATAGCGGTTGCTCAGCGAATTTGAGCGATCTCACGCTAAATCGATAGGAAGGTTTTCAGTTCACGCAAAACCGTTTGATAGACGGTTATCCTCAATCAATACGGTTATCTGGGGTCAATCCAATGAAAAAAATTAGTTTTATTTTCGGCGTCGTTATGGTGGCGATGCTTGTCTCAATGGCGGCAGAAGCAAATGCTCAATCGCGTTTTCATTCGCGCATGTCAAAAGGTGCATTAGGAAATCGTGTGCCTGTTTATACCACTCCCGATGCAGACGGGATGACCATGAACGGCTACGAAGGTCGAGTTAATTTTGCGCGGTCGCTTAAGATGGCGTCCCACAACTCGTACTCACCCGCCCCGTTTTACACCTACAGTAATCGAGGGCTGAACGCTGGTCGTTTACATCATCAGAATCAGACCGAAGCCGCACAGTCTCCGTGGCACGGGGAGTACATGGGATGGCAATGGCGTCAGCCAACGGCTTTAATCGTACCTCCAACTGCAAGTTACCAGACCAATTACGGCTGGGGAGTTGGTCAGACGAAGAGCACGCCGATTGTTCATCAGTTCGGTCGTCAGAGCGTGCCAATTAAAGGGGGTGCTGCGTCCTCTTTCAAGAAGACGCCCTACTGGCCTAATAGCACAGAGCAGTTTGGAATTTACTCCGTTCGTGCTCCCTGGTAGTCGAAATGAGACGAGTGACATCGTTTTGACAACGGTGGTTTCAATGCCCGAAGTGACGGTTAGTCCCGTTTCTTCGGGCTTTTTTTATATTTTGCTCGATAATCACAAATGGCCTGAAAACTGCAAATAGGTACCCTTGTTAGGTTTTATTCAAGGGAGTCAAAAGCATGTTTCTATTTCCAATCTTGTTAGCCATCGGAAGCATTATCACGATTCCCTTCGCTGTGACAGTTTGTTGCCCAGTAAAGCAAAGTCGCTGTATTTAAGTTGGCCCAACGAAACACAAATTAATCGACTCGAGATGTGTAGCGAGGAAGGCAACGACTTGACTGTCTAGGAAGTCAATTGCTGGTCAAATAAAACCATCAACCTGTTTTATGACTGGTTTATTTCTGCGTACTTTTGAGTAGTAGCGACTCAAATTGCGGCTTGAGTTTCGACTGGCTCCAGCCTGGCGGAATTGCCTTCATGTATTTTAACAATTTGGCCGCGCTTTCACGATCACCCGATTTTAAAAGCAGGCGTGCCACTTGGTATTTTGCTTCGTACCAATTTGGGGTGTTCTTTTTCAATCGAGTGGCGATTCGGCGCCACTTTTTGAGTGGGATTTCGGGACTGGATTCTTCAAATTCAGCTGTCAACGCCCGCGCCAATTGCATTTGGATGTCTGCATTCTTGGGATACTTTTGTTCTAAATCAGTTAACGTTTGTGACGCTTCCTGATACTTTTTCAGTGCGATTAGTACAGCGGCTCGTTTAAGTTGCCAATTGTCTTTTTGTTTTGCTTGGCTGGTTTGCTGCAATTCCGGTAATCCAAGCACCGTGTTAACAATCGCAAGTTTGACCGTATTAAGATTTTGATTCGCAGTAGCTTCTGCAGATGAGAAATTTAAAAGCTGTTCACATTGCTGAAGTGTTACGAGGTTGTCTCCGATGGCAGCGATCCGTTGGGCGGCCGATTTAGGATCGGATTCCGCATAAAGGGCAACGAGTAACGCATTGGCTAAGGCGAGGTTTTCGGTGTTGTCGCCAGCTGCAACTTGCTCAACTTTTTCTCGGTTGTCACTCAAGAGTTGACGTGTGCCGAATTGCCAGTCTATCTCGAATTGCGCTAATTCCAATTTGATTCGCAGCGATGTATCAGCAGGTAGGTTACTTGCCCGTGATGAGAGTTGAGACACTATGTTTTTACACTTCAGAAGTGTTGTTTCACTGGAGAGGCGTAACGTCTGGCGAGCACAGTTAATGATCTGGTCTATGACCGAATTTAACTGTGGGTAAGCGTTGGTAACTGCCAGATAGAGTTCGAGCCCATGTTCCCAATCGCCGAGGTTAATGCGCTCCTGTGCCAACCATACTCTCGCCTGGTTAGAACTGGCAGCCGCCGGCCATTGTTCGAGGTGTTGAAGTAGCAGCGTTTGAAATGGCGGACGCGACTTGGGATCTTTTGTTGAGATGGATTTGGCATAATTCCAGCAACCGATTAAATGCGCGGCCGAAGCGACCGGTTCGGACGCATATTCGATCGCGCTGGCGGTTAACCGGTCGGCTGCCAATCGGTGCTTTCCCTGATTTTCAAGGATTTTGGCTAAGCGAATTTGCAAGTTCAGTGCTGTTTTTGAATCCGCTTGCGATTTCGCTAAATCCGAAGCGCGTTGGAGTGCATTTAATGCATCGTCCCACTCTTTTTTACGTTCGGCCTCGGTTGCTAATCGAATTAATAATTCGAGTTCAATACTGTTTGGTTGCTTCGTGACATTTGGAGGAGATTGCGATGTTCCGGTTAAATCGTTTTCAGAGGAAGATGCTGGAACTCCTACCGTGTTAATAAGCATTAGCTCTGCACGTCGGCCCCAGTATGGCCCGTGTTCACGTTTAATAGCCTGAGATCTTTTGAAGGCAAGAGAGATCCAGTTTTGTTTTTTTTGTTTATCTGTTGTGCCGGCAGAGAGGCTGATTGCCAACTCGAGTAAGGCAAGTTCTAAATCCGGGGTGGGCGGGCGGAATTTTTCAAGCTTTTCAAATGTTAATTTTGAGTAAGTTCTGTCACCAAGAGCGATGGCGTTGAGAGCCGTCTGTTGGGCAAGTCGCTGAGCGATCGACAACGGAGCTTTATATTTTTCCAGTGACTGAGCAAGCGTGCGAGCGCGATCCGGCGCATTGAGTAGGCGATAACACTCTATCTGGCTTAGTTTTGTGTTCCACCAAAGTAACTGACCCTCGGAGGTCAGGCGTTGCACTTCTGTCAATTTTTCAGTTACGCCATTGAGTGCGTCGATTCGATTAAGGCGATCATCAGGCAGGTAAAGCTGAGCTCGGATCAAATTGCATTGCGCCAGTTGGTACTGAATGTTATTTTTGAGGTTGAGTAATTGGTCGACCGCCAGTTCATTTGAGTCGAGCGTGCGCCCTTGTTGTTCCGGTATTTTTTTTGAAATTTCTCGCTGTAAATCATCGAGGCTGGATCTGGCTATTTTGATTTCGTCCAATGCCTGAGTTCGCGCGGACTCGTCTGCCATTTGCGATTCGATTTCACGGCTTAGCATTTGCCCACGCGCGAGGTGACTTAACGCTTGCTGGACCTGAACCAGAAGCTTTCTGGGGTGATCAATTTTCTCCGTTAAAAAATCTGCGGATGTTGCTTGAACTTCCTTCCAAGCTTGGTCTCGTTCATCCTGGGGTGAAAGGAGTGCCTTCATTGTCTGGGTTTTCATTAATTCAATAATTAATCCAACCTCACTCGTTGCATCCAGGTCTGGCTTTTTGAGTTGCTCCCGACAGTAAAATTCTGCCGTTGCAAATAATCGACGTTGTCGAAGTCCCTCGACCAGGGCCGATGTGTCCTGTCGTTCCACCGCAAGGGTATCCTGCTGGCAAAAACCAGACGCAGGTACAAGCAGTACCAGAATTAGCCCCAGGAGCCATTGCCAAACGCATAATTTGTCGAACACCATATTCATCGGCTCCCCTGAGGGTTGACGGCAAATGATACGTTCGAAAACCCCGACAGTTTCGCTGTGTCATAGGCGGCAATAACAATTCCCAAGGGGACAACAGGATCCGGGTGAAGTACAACAATTGCTTCGGCCTGGATATCAGCGATCGTACTCAGCTGAGTCTTTACCTCTTCAACAGAAGCAAAAAGTTGGTCGTTAATCTTCCAGGTAGGCGATTGTCCATCCCAGGCAATACGCACAATGATGTCATCAAAATCTTTTGGTTCCGGTGGTTCCAGCTGGTTGACTGGATCGGAACCTGAAAGTTCCGACATGTTACTGGGAAGAATTTGTTCAATTATTTGAAAGCTGGCGGTCCAGACAAAGAATACCAGTAGTAGAAATACTACGTCGATCATGGGAGTCATCGCGTCATCAATATCGATGTCACTTCCGCGGCGAATGAATGGGCTGGAGCGTTTCACTGGCCCTCCTCCCGGTAGACTGCGTATGTGACTTTCCAGATTTTAGCCGCGGTGCAAGCAAGCATAATTGGTTCGACCGTGGAGTAAGGGGCTTCCCGACTACCGCGAATTCGAACTTCAATGTTCTCTCCTTCTTTGTCTCTTGCTTCCGTGAATCTTGCTTTGAGTTGTTGCTGGGAAATGGGTCTTCCGGCCAGCCAGAGTGAGCCATCCGATTTTACGTTGACGGTCAGTCGCGGCGTTTCGAGGTCAATATCATCCTGGCCTGAACTTGCCTGAGGCAGTGTAAGTTCCATTTGCGACTCTTGCCTCGCAAGGTGACTGCTGACGAGGAAGAAGATAATTAACAAGAAGACAACATCAATCATCGGTGTGATGTTGAAGCCATACTTTCGATTCGACTTGTGTTGTGGGATTTGCATAAATTAGCGAGAGAAAGTTTTCGAGCGGATTCAAGTCGGCTAATGCGGGGTTATTTCTTACTGGCGCGTCTTCGAAGTGGGGTGAAAACGTGTTGAGCAATGTAGGCTGCTTCGGCAACAAATTGATCAATTCGATTCCGAAAAATGGCAAATGCACCAATCGAGGGAATCGCCACAATTAATCCACCAACGGTAGTGACCAAAGCTTGGTAAATACCTTCGGCCAACTGAGGCGCACTGGCTGTTCCTTGAGTGGTTGCAACATTTTGAAAGGCAATGATCATTCCAATCACGGTTCCGAGGAGACCGACCATCGGTGCAATGTTCCCGATCACCGAAAGGTATTCAATTTTTCGGAATAGTCTCGCCGATTGTTCGGCAAGGGCGTCCTCAATTGACTTCTCAACAGCGTTCCATCCAAAATCTAGTTCGGAGATGCCGTGCAGCAAAACAAACGAAAGGAAACTGGGACGGCCATTACAGGCGGCCTGCGCACCTGACACATCTCCCGAAAGGAGACATTGACGAACCTGCTCGCTCAGCCCTTCCGGTATGAGGTCTTTACGGCGGATCGTCATGAGGTGATCAAAAATCAAATAAGCGGCGGTCATCGAAAGTGCGAGTAACAACAGGATCATGATCGCTCCGACAATCCCTCCAGAGAAAAGGATTGCAAGAAAGCCAGAGGGAGCTTCCGCTGAAGCGTCTACCTCGCCGGCATTTTGTGCGAGTAGTATCTGGGGTGGCATAAATATCAATAATTGACTTAGGCCAATAGAAAACCAGCCAATGGGAAATGATTTCCTCGGGCTCAATGACATGCTTATTTCCTGTTCTGTGGAGAGTGTCTCACTCCGGCTGACGTAAAGGTGAATTTTTAAATTGAATGGGAAAATAAAATTACTGGCTTAATTGTTTGGCCCACACCGTTTGTGGATAAAGCGTGACCAACTCGTTGAAAATTGATTTGGCGAGTTCTGCCTCTCCTTGATTGTCGAGCAAGTTACCCACTCGATACAATGCCGCCGCAACTAGAGATTTTTGCTTGGGGAATAAGATAGGGATTCTCATTAAGTTAGCAATTGCAGTCTGTGTCTGTCCGACTCGAGTCTGTGCTTCAGCCAGAACAAAGTAGGGGCCGGCGCGGAATTCGCGAGGCAAGCTTGAGATGATGTTTTTCCAGGGTCTGATTTGTTTGTCGGTGACGTTAAGACGCGTTCGCCAAAGTTGGACGATTGCAATATTCTTTATGCGAGGGTCAATGTCTTCGGAGAGTGTTTGTAAGAGTTGAATTCCCGTGTTTCGCTGAGGGGGTTTGGAAAGCATCCAGCTGGCACCGATTAATTGAAGGAATGGGTTTCGAGAATTCCCCAGTCGGCTTGTAGTGTCTGCCGGGACAGTTCCAGTTCCGGTCCAGCAAATTGGAGCGAGTGGGAAGAAGCGAGTCTGCGGATCTTGGCGCAGGATTGCTTCAAAATGGCGAATAGCATCGGCGTATTTTTCGGTGGATTGGTAGGCGTCAATGAGCTGTGCACGGATAATGAGTTTCGCCCAGGGCCGAGTTTCGTTGGTGAGCGCCTCTTCAAATTGAACAATAGCAAAACTGGGATTTCCTGAATCCAGTTCCTGCTTTCCCAGTTGGTAGTTGTTTCCCCAGGTCGTTTCAAACTTGAGAATGGTGTTATTGTCGATTTCCCGTTCGACCCCTTTTGAGTCGATAGTTAACGAGTCACCAATCCAGTTCGTAATCGTCCCTTTTCGATTGACGATAGGCGAACCTGGTTCGCGTTGTGTCACGACAATGTCGGTCTGCCCGATTGCAGATGCTGGCAAATAGAAGCCAAAGAATAAAATTGCAATAAACAGTCGCATTTGTAGTCCGGTGATGGGAGCCGTTGTTGGGGTCACAACCCTGTCTTTTTTAATAACTTCGGTTCGAAGCGTCTATGCTAAGAAACGCTCATTCCACTCGTAGTGTGTTGATGTTTTTGAAAATATATTTCCCACCGCTGTTGCGAGCGATGGCTTCGAGAGACCGATCATTTGATCGTCGCTCTCCAAATTCAATCGTATTAATAATTGCCCGTGAATAATTCCTGCGGCTGAGTTCAAATATTTCATCTGCCGTAAACCCTCCCTCGGCGTCGGTGAGGAAGAAAATGACATCGGGGCTAAGTTTAAAAGCAGTTTTTAAAGCAGTGAGGTGGTCAGTCCCGCCCTTGGGTTGAGTGCTTTCTACGTAAGATTTCGCGGCAGCTTTGTTGGTCCCGTTGGCCGAGTGTAGACTCAGTTTTCCACGAAAGATGTCGACTTCATTGTTGTAAAAAATAATTTGAAATTGATTCGATTCGTTAAGAGAGTTAACGCTTTTCCAAAGTTCCTGTCTCGCAGCAAGCATGGGGCGAAAGTTATATCCTTCCATACTTTTGGAACGGTCGATGAGATAAACGAAGCGGGAGCCTGTTCCTGCTATGCCAAAGACTTCGGTGGTCATTTTTCCGCCAATTTTTCCGTTGGCTACTGAGCCCGTAATTAATGAGTCGGCACTGGGAACATTATTGGAAAGCAGGTTTTCTATGCCAGACGCTTCGGCAGTGATGGATTCTAGCCCAGGTAATTCAGGCCGTTCTTCCAGATCGAGGGACGGAGTCGAGGTGTCGGGCGATGATGCTGGATTACTGTTTTGAGAAATATCGCCTTCACTGAGATATTCCGTAGTTTCCGATTGGATGTCGACCAGCACGATCCCGCCGGTCCGGTTGTCTACTTCGCCGGCACCGTTCGGAATTTGAGTTAGGAAGAAAACCAAGCCTGCGATCAAGCTGAGGTGCAACAAGAGTGAAAGCAGCCAAGCGGGCAGCGATTTCTTGGCCTGTTCGGCAGAACCGGGGCCAAGGCCGACGGGTTGGCCTCCTGTCGGTAAAGCAGCAGCGGAACTTTTTTGGGGATGGGTCATTCGATTCCATTATTGCCGATTCACCTGGATGTCTCATCTTAAAGATGCTGTGAAAACGAGTCAATGTTAAGCCTGTCTGTGAATTGTTCGGTTTGACCTTCAGGTCGTTGGTAATTCACAAAACAGGTTGTTAAAGGTTGGGGCGTTGGTGGGTGACACGTTTGGTCAGTTGGACGGCGAGGCGAGTGTTGAGGTGACGAAACTGTCGAGAAAGGAGCATTTTATTTGTGCGGGCAGATTTTTTTGAAGATTTATTTCAGGCGAGACCAGAGGTGTCACTCAGTAACCCAATAGTTGTAACCAGAGAAAGCATTTTGTGAATTCAAACAACGTTGGTTTGGATGAGATTGAATTAAAACAAACTCACTGGGGAGCTGAAGATGATTAAGCCACTAAACACGCCACAACTTTCTGCTGCGAAGAACCGAACTGGGTTGCAGAGTATTTCAGATTTATTACCTCGGTTGATTCGCCAATATGAAATTCAGGCAGAAATGTTACGTAAACGTGAAGAGTTAACGCGACGTCGTCCAGCTCTAGCGATTGAGGCGAGTGTCGCCGCTCAGCAGGGTACATTTGCGTGGTACGAATGAAGTTTGATGGTTGCAAAATCTAATGCTGTCAAAAATGGTTCGAGTTTAAAAATTCTAAAACATGATGATTAAATGATTCCGATTGCTCGAGAGGGGTGAGGTGTCCTGCATTTTTGATTTCGACGAATTGGGCATTGGGGAGTAAGGCGGCGTCGCTGCTCATCTCACGTGTTGTCGTAATTTCATCGTGTTCGCCACCGATAAAGAGTGCCGGGCAATTTATCATAGGCAACCATGGCGCGGCATCAGCTCGATTGGACATCGCAATTTGTCCAGCAGCGATTGAGTCCGGTGATGTTGACTCGATTGTTTTTTCAACGTCGGATTGAATGGTGTTTTTTGGTTCTCGCGGGTCACTGTATAGCAGCCGAGACGCCATTTGCTGGGCCAGGAATAGGGTTCCAGTTTGATAAATTGACTTAGCAGCAATTCTTCTGCCGCGAGCGACTTCGAGGCTGTCGTTGGCCGCGCGTGTATTACAGGCAATCATTCCGCTCACTCTTTCTGGATTCTGTTTCCAGAATTCCCAGCCGATGTAACCACCCATCGAGAGACCGCAATAAACCACACGCTCGTGAACGTCTAAGGCGGCCAGTAGGTCGGATAGGTCTTGCACATGGCTTCGGAGTTGCATGCGAGGTTCGCGGCATCGGCTAAGTCCGAAGCCGGCGAGATCCGGGCATATGACCCGGTGAGTTTTTGCAAACTCTACAATCTGAGATTTCCACATGTTTAGATTCAGTGGAAAGCCGTGGACCAGTAACACAGGTGGCCCTTTGCCAAGGTCGACCACATTAATCTGGGCATCGTTAATGGCGAGTGTTTTTTTCAGCATCTTCTCGAAGTTGCGATTATTGAAAGCCTGTTAGTGTCCAAATCCAGTTGGCCAACAGGATTACCGCAACCGCCATGGGGATCCAATAGATAAAAGGCCAGTGTAGCGGCAACTTACTATTTCGAATTCTCCAAAGCTGAATTGCATTCCACGGAATTTGAATTGCGACAAATAAGTAAATTACAAAACTAGCGCGATTAAATCTCCATGCCTCACTTAGTTGCCCATGACTGATACAGATAAAAGCTCGTGTGAGTCCGCAGCCGGGGCAATCGATCCCGAGTAATCGCCGACTTGAACAGGAGTCTGGAAGCGGACTGGTGAAACCCGGAAGGAAAACAGCTTGTTTCCCGTCGGTGCTCATTAGCACGGAAAGAAGAATGATGACTGAAGCGAAAGACAGAAACACCAGATGACCGATTTGGTCGAAGTCTTGGTGGCTTTTAGGGTTTGCGAGTGTTGTGGTTGCCGGGAGTGAGTTTTCCTCCGTCATCGGTGTATCGGCGTTTTCGTTAAGATGGTTCACGCGTTTGTTAATCGACCTGGCACTATTTGTTTCGATTTGGAATTAACTCATTGTACGAAAAAAAACTAATTTGATCGCAAATTGAAAACCGTTTGGGTAGGATAATGTCGGAAATATTTCACTGATTCGCGGTTCATTATTCAGTAAAGAACAAAAATGGTTTTGCCTGTTTGCTTTTTCCCTGCACGATCAGCAGTTGGGTTGATTAGCTTTTTTTTTATCGCCGGATTAATGAGTGGTCCGGGATTTGCGAAGCAGCAATCTAAATCAGATTTTTTTGAATCTCGAATTCGTCCTGTGTTAGTTGAGCATTGCTACGAGTGCCACAATAGCTCCAATCAGGCGGAAGCGGGGCTAGAGTTGGATTGGCGTCAAGGTATTCGAACTGAGACGGAACATGGCACGAGCGTAGTGCCGGGGCAGTCCGGCGAGAGTCTTTTATTGAAGGTGATTAAGCATCAAGTCGAAGGACTTGAGATGCCCGAAGGGGGTGTCAAGCTGGAACCGAGTGTGATTGCCGATTTTGAGAAATGGATTAATCAAGGTGCGTATGATCCGCGGGAGAAACCAATTTCTCCGGAAGAACTTGAGAAAGTGACCTCTTGGGATGCGACGCTGAAAGCACGTAAAAAGTGGTGGAGCTTCCAGCCAATTTCGGAACCAAAGCTGCCGGATTCGAATGACTGGTCCGACCATCCTGTGGATCGTTTCGTTTATGCTCGCGCGAAAGCCAATCAATTGGATGTGGCTCCGATGGCAGAGAGCACGGTCTTAGCGCGCCGGGTAACATTTGCCTTAACGGGGCTGCCGCCTTCGCTCGAACAACTGTCGTCGGTGGCGTCCGGCGAGTTATCTATCGAAGCACTGGTTGACCAGTGTCTCGCGTCGGATCGCTATGGCGAACGGTTTGCGCGCCATTGGATGGATCTCGTCCGATACGCTGATTCGCACGGTTCCGAAGGGGACCCCTCAATCCCCAACGCTTATCAATATCGAGATTATTTGATCCGAGCGTTTAACCAAGACGTTTCTTATCGCGATCTCGTGAGAGAGCATATTGCCGGTGACTTATTGTCAAAGCCCCGCCTCAATGATGAGCTTGGGATAAATGAATCAGCAATTGGGCCGGCACACTGGCGATTGTGTTTTCATGGTTTTGCCCCAACCGATGCGTTGGATGAAAAAGTTCGGTTTACCGATGATCAAATTAATGTGTTTGGAAAAGCATTTTTGGGGCTGACCATTTCTTGTGCGCGTTGCCACGATCATAAATTTGATGCCATCAGTCAGGCTGATTACTACGCTCTGTTTGGTGTCATTGGGTCGACCAGGCCAGCCATGCGGGATGTGGCGATGGATTCCTTGCGTTTACAGCCCAAATCAAAGCTGGTTAAGACCAAAGAGGAAATCAAGTCGGAGCTTGTGATTGCTTGGCAGAAAAAGGTGAAGCAGCTGAGAAAGAAGTTACTTGCCCGCGACAAGACGCTACAAGACTTGGCCAACGGAGCATCCCAACCGGCGAACGTGCTGTTTCTTTGGAATCAAATGCAACGCCATGAGGGAGGCTCGGAAAGCTGGCAGGCAAATTGGAATAAGCTGAGACAACAGTGGTTGGAACAAAAAACAGGTCGGGACAAGGATCGCCAAACGGCTTCGAATTACTGGGATTTGGCCAAGACAGATGATTTAAACGCGTGGTTCGGGGAAGGGTTTGAGTTCTTTCAATCGCATCGACCGGGCCAAATGAGAATTGCCCTTGAGGGGCCCGATGTTGTAGCGGCGATTTATCCGGGCGGCGTTTATTCCGGTCTTTTATCAGATCGTCTGCCCGGAGTTCTGGGTTCTCCTCGGTTTGAAGTGGATGAGAAAACCACAGCCTGGGTTCGTTGCGTCGGAGGCGGTCAGGCGACTGCGAGGTACGTAGTCCAGAACTATCCACGCAGCGGAACCGTTTACCCGATCAATGAGCTCAAAAACAAGAATTGGCACTGGCAGCGTTTTAATCTTGATTATTGGCAAGGTGATCAAGTGCATCTTGAATTGGCAACGGCTAAGGATGCACCGTTGCAAGTGCGTAATTCGGATCGTTCGTGGTTGGGGGTGAGAGATGTTGTTGTTCGAAGAACAGACGCCGGTTCTCCAACGGATTATTCGATGGAGCAATGGGAAATGATTTTTGGGTTGGATAAGCCAACCGCTCCAAAATCTCTGTCCGAATTGGGGAATCGTCTATGCGATGAATATGAATCTGCGATCCAAGCGTGGGCCGCAGACAAAATGACGGATTCGCAGGCTTTACTGCTCGGCGCGCTATTGAGAGACGGTCTGCTGCCTAACAACTCAAATGAGTTGCCATCGGTTAGAGAATTGGTTTCTAAATATCGAGAAGTTGAAAAAGAACTGTCGTCGCCCTTTCGAGTACCTGGGGTTCAGGAGGCAGACTCATTTGACCAAGCGTTGATGGAGCGTGGTGATCATCGCCAACTGCAACAACCCGTTCCACGCCGTTTCCTGGAAGCGATTGATTCAACTCCTTATCAAACAGAATTGAGCGGTCGCATGGAGTTGGCAGACGATCTGTTTCGAAGTGACAATCCACTTACGTCACGCGTCATTGTTAATCGAATTTGGCTCTATCTGTTCGGCAAGGGGTTGGTAGTGACGCCGGATAATTTTGGTCGCCTCGGGGCAAAACCAACCCATCCCGAGCTTCTTGATTTTCTCGCAAATCGGATGATTGAACAGGGATGGTCGATCAAGAAGATGGTTCGCTTTCTTGTACTTTCAAAAACTTGGCAACAGTCGTCAGAAGTATCACTCGAAGCCTCCCGTATCGATCCAGAGAATCGCTGGGTCACGCACTACAACGCGAGGCGATTGGATGCGGAGTCGATACGGGATTCCATGATGGCGACCATCGGGCAATTAGATCCAAAAATGTATGGCCCTAGTTTTTCACCCAATTCAAGTTCTAAACGAAGAGCGGTTTATGTTAGATCACAGCGAAATAATTTAGATAAGTTTTTGGCGGTGTTTGATTCACCAGTTCCTTTCGCGACAACGGGTAATCGCAACACAACCAATGTGCCTGCCCAATCTTTAACCATGATGAATTCCCCCTTTGTCATAGGACTTTCTAAGGAATGGGCCAATTCGATCAAGTCAGAATTTGCCCAAGCTTCGGATCCACAGAAAATTGAGCAAATGTTCCTGAAAGGACTGGGGAGGCCGGTGGAACCGCGGGAATTAAAAATGTTCATGAATTATCTAGAATCAACTCGAAAGCTCGCGGGTAACAATCAGCGACAAATCGCTGTGTTGTTAAAGCGACAGGAGGAGTTCACCGCTCAGTTAAATTCAATCGTAGAGCCTGTTCGAAAGCGGCTAATGAAAGCGGCAGGTGCGAAGAAGATTGAATTAGATTCTTCCAGCGTCCTCTACCGATGGAATTTCTCAAAGGGGCTCAAAGATCTTCAGAAGGGCTCCATGTTGGCGTTAAAGGCCGGAGCAAAAATAGAGGATGGAGCCTTGGTGTTGGATGGCAAAAGTTTTGCATTAAGCGAGCCGATTGCAGAAAAAATCCAAGACAAAACGCTTGAGGCGTGGATTCAATTAGATGGTTTGGGGCAAAAGGGAAGCGGCGTTATCACGCTGCAGGATCTGGATGGCAATCAATTTGATTCGATTGTTTTTGCAGAATTGAGCGATCGCCAATGGCTTGCAGGATCTAATAATCATCGAAGAACTTTACCTTTCGACGGTCCCCTGGAAGAGTCTGGCAGCGCACAGCCGGTTCATCTGGCAATTACATTTGCGACCGACGGAACGATTGTTGGTTACCGGAATGGCGTCCCCTACGGTCACGCCATCAAGAAAACAAAAACCGCAGTTTTTGATGCGAATCGTGCGCGACTTGCGATCGGAATTCGACACGGAAACCAAACGACTGTGGGTCGTATGCTGCGTGGGAAAGTCTTCGATGTTCGTTTGCATAATCGAGCGTTGAGTAAGGATGAAATCGCGGCATCGTTTGCCGGACAACCGGTCATTTCACAATCCGATGCGATCGCTCAGTTATCTGACGAACAAAAAAATCAGGTTGAGCAATTAAAGAAGTCGATTGAACAAACCAACGCTGAACTTCAAGGCCTTAAGGAAACAAAGTCTTCTTTGGAGCCGTTAGCTCGCGTCGCCCATGCAATTTTTAACTTAAAAGAGTTTATTTATGTTCGATAGAGTCACGTTTAATCAGGCTAATGTGAGAGGTGCACTCACGCGGCGGCAAATGTTGCGCCAGACATCGACTGGATTTGGTCTGCTCGCTCTTCAGGCAATGATGTCGGAAGGCGGATACGCCATGCCCTTGACGCCAGCGCGATCCGCAGAGTTGACGGACGATAAGCTACCGGTTTCCCATCATGCGGCGAAGGCGAAGCATGTGATCTTTTGTTACATGTCCGGTGGAGTATCTCATGTGGATTCCTTCGATCCTAAACCGCGATTGCGACAGGATCATGGTAAGCCAATGCCGATGAAGGTGGAACGTACGCAGTTCAATCAAAACGGCAATGTGATGGCCTCTCCCTTCAAATTTAAAAAATGGGGAGAATCTGGTTTGTCAATTAGTTCGATGTTCCCAAAGATTGGAGAAGTTGCAGACGAACTGGCGGTTGTTCGCTCAATGACTACAAACGTGAACGAGCATGCTCAGGGTAACTATGCGATGCACACGGGTTTTCCGTTTATCGGGCACCCCAGCGCAGGGGCATGGTGCAACTACGGATTGGGTACTGAGAACGAAAATTTGCCTGGGTTCGTTGTGTTGCAAAGTGGAGGCGCGGTGGTGCCTCATGGTGGGGTAGGGTTGTTCAGTAATGGGTTTTTACCTGCTCAGAATCAGGGCTCAATTCTTCAAGCCGACCGTAGACCGGCTGTAGAAAATATTCGTCCCGGTCTAAGTTTGCGTGACCAACGCAATCACCTTGATCTGATTCAGCGGTTAGACGAATCGTATCAGGCGAGTGCAAATCATGCGGGTGTCGAGGCGGCAATTCGGAATTATGAAACTGCCTTCGAGATGCAAACGGCAGTACCAGAAATCTGTGACCTGTCCAAGGAAACCGAGGCAACTCGCGAAATGTATGGATTAAACTCCGCGGAATCTGATAAGGCAGCCTATGGTCGACAATGTCTGTTAGCACGTCGCCTGGTTGAATCGGGGGTGAGATTTATTGAATTGAGTTGTATCACCAAAGGAATCGGTGCTGGTGGAGCGGCCAATCCGTGGGATCAGCATGGTGCGTTGGAAAAGGGACACGGGGCGATGGCAAATCAAGTGGATCAGCCAATCGCAGCACTGATTACTGATCTAAAGCAGCGAGGCTTGTTGAAAGATACGTTAATTATTTGGGCAGGAGAGTTCGGACGCACGCCGTTTTCGCAAGGATCCAATGGACGAGATCACAATCCTTTTGGATTTAGTATCTGGATGGCCGGAGGGGGTGTGAAGGGTGGAACCGCTTATGGTGCGACGGATGAATTTGGTTATCACGCCGTTGAAAATCCTTGCAATGTTTATGATCTGTGGGCAACCGTGCTACACCAGCTCGGAATTGACCACGAGCGTCTGACGTACCGTTACGCAGGAAGGGATGTTCGTTTAACGGATGTTCATGGGAATGTATTACATGACATCCTTGCGTGATTTACGAATCTCTAATCGCGAAAAAATCACCATGCTTGGTGAAAAATAAATCGAATTGACATCTACCGTTGCGTTTATTGGTCGTGCCAAAATCTAGGAGCGAAAAGAACGAGGATTGGAAATACTTCGAGGCGACCGAGCATCATCAGCAAGATGAATAATGACTTGGAAGGCACGCTGAAATTAGCGTAATTCTCGGTCGATCCGATTACGCCCAAACCAGGCCCGATATTGTTGAGTGTTGAGGCGACCGCACTTGCGGAATCAATCAGTTTGTTCTGTTGGTTCGTGCCCCAGGTTAGATCTGATTCAAACGCAACTACGAAGAGAAAGCCGAATGCGAACAGAGCAATGATCAGTCCAAAATAGACAAGGATGGAGTGACGCAGCGACTGGTCTTCGGTAGCCTTACCGCCAAGTTTTAACAGGCGTACTTCTTTGGGTTGAAAAGAACCTTCGACCTCAATTCGCAAGATTTTGAAAAATAAGATATGGCGAATTACTTTCATTCCTCCACCAGTGCTGCCTGCGCATCCACCAACGAACATCAACAACAACAGAAGTCCCCGGCCAAACTGATTCCATTGGTCAAAATCTGCGGTTCCATAACCGGTCGTGGTGATAATCGAAACCAC
>JAPOIJ010000013.1 GCA_029979005.1 Planctomycetota bacterium
AAGGTGCTGGGCTTCCCCGAGGGAACAAGGTTAGGGGAGAGCTGGAAAACGGTAAGCCCTCTGACCCTCTTGGTTTAGATACAGAAGCTGGGCGCTTCAACGATCGCCCAAGTGAAAACCCACAAAATCGCTCGACCGAGACGAATGGCCTTTCCTTGGAGCCAGACAAAGGAGCTGAAAAGGAAGCGCCCGGGATTGGCCTTTCCGAATCGGCTTCTCGTGACAATAAAGAGAGTGGTCAAATGCCTTGGGAAGAGGATATCAATCAAATTCTTGGCCTCAAGAGTCAAGAGACCGTCGATTCGAAAACCGACGTACTGGAAGACTCTCAAGGGACTGGGATAGATCGCAGCTCGAAAGTCGGTAAGACCATCAGTAATAAGTTAGCAGATTTGGTAAACAATCCGGCGTTTTTTGAAGGGATCCGTCAAGGAAACGCAGATGAGTCTGGTGGAGAAACGACGGGAGACGGAGGAGAAAATAAACCAAGGCTCGCAAGTGTGTTTGATCGCACGGTTGTTGAAGCGGCGAGAGGCGTTATGAAGTCTTCTAACGAAGGCGGTGATGATGATCGTGGATTCTTGGCGCGTAATTTTGACTCTTTTTTCAAAAAGATTGTTAACAGTACCGAAAATAGTGAAGCGATTGATGAGGGAGTTCGAGAGTCGCGTAAATTCATTTCTGACGATGAAGGCTGGGACAACAAAGGACGGTCTGGAGGTGGTGGACGTGTTGTCCGATCCGATTGGCTTAAATTTGATGACGCGCAGTCATCGCGTGGCCAGACCAGATCCGAGCGTCGTTCTGGTACTCGAACTAGTTCATTGATTGGATCAGAGTCTCGGAAACCGACAGACACAAGTTCCGAAGGGGAAGGTGTTGGAATTGGGGCGTCATCCGGAGGTGTATTCACCTTGTTATTTGGATTGATAATTGGGGCAGTGATATTTGCGGTTCTCTACGCCCTTCTTAACCGCCGATCCAACAGTGTTTCAAAAATAGTTTCTGATCGTGTGGTTAACCGGCGAATCGATCGAGCAAATTTCGAGTCTTCTCAAGATCTGATCGCTCTGGTTGACTTGTTTTTGCTTAACAAGTTCGGGTCTGAATCAGGTTGGTGGAACGCTAAGCATGCCGAGAGTGTTTTGCATGCAGACGCTCCGGAAATTGAAGCGAATATTAGCGACTTGGTCCGCAGTTACGTACGGTTGCGATACACCAGAAGCGGTGACGAATTGACACAAACCGAGCGGGATAATTGCAAGAGAACCCTGAAGTCGCTTTCCAAGGTTTTGAGCAAAACGGATTTGTCGACACGGTTAAGGGTAGAAGGTTAACGAATGGATAACTTCTATCGCTCACCTTGGTTGGGCTGGCTGTCCATCATGCTTCTCGTGACGTTCGCCAGTCCTTGTCCTTCTCAGGATAATCTGGAGACACGGCGTTGGAAACGTGGATTCGAGGGGCTCGAGCGGATCGCGGGATTCGTTGGATTGGAATCAATCGACAGCGATGCCTTTGCGATTGCTTCCCCGGAAGAGACAGTGCTGGTTGTTTTGGGTGGCGTGCATCGGGTGTCCAGCGTGAATTTGCATCTTGAAAAAGGTGGTGCGGTGATGGTGGCCAGCGACCAAGCAACCGGAGGCTCGACTATTCTGAATTGTGGAGTCAAGTTTATTGGTGGGACGGTCAATACGCGTTCTAAAAATGATGGATATCTATCGAATCGAGACTGTCCGGTCATCCGTAAGTTTAATGAGCATCCCAGTCTTAAAGACGTGCGTGCAATCGCGTCCAATCGCCCTGGCATTATGATGGCTAACAACTTGACCGTTATCGCCCGTTATCCCGATCTCTCGGGTTCCTCTAACTCGGATTCGTTCGCGGCGGCGGGTGAAAGAGGAGATGGTGGTCGAATAATCGCCATCGCGGATCAATCAGTCTTTACCAACCAAATGCTAGTAGCCGAGAGTAATCATATTTTTGCTTATCAAACGCTGCTATGGTTGAAAGATTCCAAACGGAAGTATGTTCATTTTATCGTCGATGGGGATTATCAACCGCATGAGAATGTCGAGGATGTTGATTTACCGCCCGTGCAATTGTCTCCCGATGAAATTAGGGAAATTCTTAACAAGCTCCCGGCTGATAAGTTGTTAGCGTTTGGCAATCAGCTCGCCGCAGATGTCGAGGATAAGGACATGATCAATAAGTTTTTGCGGGAGCAAATAGATGGTATTTCCACGTACGACTATAATCGCGGTATGATTTGGGCTCTGTTTTTTGGCGTTTGTATTTCGTTGATTTTAGCCTTCCTCTGGCAAAAAAAGATGTTGCGACGTACCGCGAGTGTTGTCGCTTTGGAGCGTCATTTTAAAAGTAAGAAGCTTACGAAGTTCCGTGCGATCCGAGATCGACAATGGGCGGCAAATTTGTTGCTTGATTCTTTTTGTCGGCAAGCGGAAGGTCGAGGCTACCGAGACTGGCCAAGTTTTCCTGAGGGTTTGTCGGTTCGGCCAAGTGCTGATTCTGAACGTATTTATGAGGAGATGGGACAGGCGAGTAATGATTTTAAGACGAAGCCGGCAAGTTATTGGACCCGAAGTCGGTTATTAAAACTGGAGGCAGATGTTAGTCATTGGTTGGCAGTGACAGTAATGACGCGCGATGGATCCGAGTGAATTCCAGAATCTTTTTAACGGGATTTATTCGTTTATTTGAGTCTGAGTAGCTGAAGATAATTTAGTTGTCATTTTGTAATTTGAATTTAGTTTGTTTCTTTAAGAGGAACCTGTGAACGATACTGTGGAGTTGCAAACGGTCTCGCGCGAGGCTAATGAATTTCGGCAATTGGTGATTGACCGACTGGGAAAGACGTTGATCGATCTAGATTCCGTGCTCGAACAGGTCCTGGTTGCGACGATCGCGGAGGGGCATGTATTGTTAGAGGGGGTGCCAGGTACAGCGAAAACAACATTGTGTCGAACTTTGGCTTCGGCGATGGGGTTGCAATTCAATCGAATTCAATTCACGCCGGATTTGATGCCTTCGGATGTCACCGGAACGCGAATTCTTGACCAGTCGAAGTCACAGTTTGTCTTACAGCGTGGCCCCATTTTTTGCCAATTGTTGCTGGCTGATGAGCTTAACCGCGCTCCAGCAAGAACACAGTCTGCCCTGCTTGAGGCGATGCAGGAGGGGCAAGTCACGATTGAAGGCGAGACGCTAATGTTGCCCAAACCCTTCGTGGTCCTTGCTACTCAGAATCCTGTTGAGCAAGAAGGGGTGTATCGACTTCCAGAGGCTCAGTTGGATCGATTTCTGTTTCGAGTCAACGTTGGTTATCCAGATCGGAGTTCTGAAATTGAGTTGATGGAATTGCAGGAGCGAAAGGTGGCCGATCCCGGCCAGTTGTGCGACGCGAGCATGATTCTAAGATTCCAATCAGCGGTTTCCCAGGTGTTTGGTAAGCCTGAGATGAAAGAGTATGTTGTCGACCTCATTCGCAAAACACGAGAGCACCATGACATTTTGTTAGGCGCCAGTCCACGAGCTGGGATTTATCTGCTTCGCGCTGCTCGCTCCCATGCCCTGCTTCACGGTCAAGATTACTTTTCCCACGAGAATGTGCAGGCAGTTATTCATGCGATTTTGGAACATCGAGTCATTGTGAGGCCGGAGGCTGAATTGTCCGGAAGGACGGCAGCTGAGATTGTTAGAGAGATTGTCCAGTCCGTGGCTATTCGAAGTTAGTCGGCACGCCAGTAATTTAGCTCGAGTCTTATTCAGCAGTCTGGCTCGCGGTTGGTTCAATAAGGGAAAGAATGCTAACTGTTCGTTGTAATATTTTACTCGTCTCCTCCGCGTGGATGTTGATCGTTTCGATATTGATTGGGAACGAGCCGCTCACGCTGCTGTGTGTTGCGGTTTGGGCATGGATCTGGATTGAATGGATTCTTTTTCAATTTGCAGTTTACAGTCCTCAAGAACTACTTGTTAGTTGCGAGCGAACGATTGACGGACAGAGTCAGGCTCGGGTGACGGCAGTAACGGGACGCGAGTTGGACGTTGAGATTAAAGGGCAGTTTTCAGCATTTTGTCGTGGTTATCGGATATTGTTGTCGGATATGATTTCGCCCACGTTTGAATTGTCCGGCGGTCGGAATCAAGAGTTAGTGGATGTTCACACGAATTCTGAATTCGTATTTCGATATTGTTTGAAAACACAGGTTTGTGGTCGCTATGATATGCCGGGCTTGCAACTCGAGTTGGGAGACCATTGGGGGTTTTTTCGAACAGAAAAGTTTTGTTCTGTAAATCAGGAACTTTTGATTTTGCCGTTTCTTATTCGACCCCAGACAACCGTTTCAGTTTTAAAGAAAAATAATCTGCAGCGCATTCTTGGGCATCATCGAAACAAGACGCCCGGTGGAGGTGCCGAACTGCTGGGTGTGCGAGAATATCGAGTTGGAGATCCTCCGAGATCAATTGCATGGAAACCTACCGCCCGTTTGGGTAAATATATGTCGAGCGAGTACGAAAATCTCGTGCCAATTCGTTCTACGATTATGGTGGATCTTGCAGCCTATCAATTTTGGGGGCGGCCTGGCCCCGCGGCGGCGGATCATTCGATTTCTGCATCGGCATCCATTGCGAAATTACTGTTGGCCGATCGCGACCCTGTATCGACGATTATCCTGAAATCGGACTCGATGAGACACTTGCAGCATGGGTCCGGAGAGCGTCAGTTAACGATGTTGATGCAACAGTTACTTGAATCTTCGAATCCCAACCCTCCGCTTTCGCATTTCAATACAAATCAACTGGTCAAAATCATTTTTGAGAATGCGTGTCGTCGGTTTCCTCTCTTGTTTGACGAACGATTTAATTCGGGGTTTACCAGAAATAGATCTGTGTTTATCGGGAAACGGGAAATTGACTGCCAGCGGCGGTCGGTTGCTGTTTGCCTCGAGCATCTCTTTGAACTTGATGCCGGGGTGTCAGTACGGATGCAATTTGACGATGAACTAATGAAGAAATGGTGTGAGAAATACTCTGAGAAATATACGATTAACCCATCGTCAATTAACCTGACGGACAATTTACCTTGGATGAATGCTGCGAGATGGGAAAGCGAGTGCAATCATATGAATGAGCGTATTTGCTGGTCGTTGGACCAAGCCAGATTGAGGGCGAAAGACAACGAGTTATTTGTAATTGTCGCTCCGGAGCCGGCTGGCAAATTGGCAAGAGAGCGAACAATCAAGAGGATCAGATTGGCGATTGCCGATGGGCACCGGGTAATTTTTGTTGGGCCGCTCTCGCCCTCCCCCGAGGTTGAAATTCATGATCCAATTGCGGCGAGAATTTCAAAGGCACGTCCTGAATTTGACGGGGCGACCGCGGAGTCACTGTTTCAGTTTGAAATCAGCGCGGTTGGCGCCAACTATGCCCGGATTGGAGATGCTCGATTAATTCAAAAAGTCGCGATGCAAGTAGGTTTGCTTCGGTCAGGGATGGGAAGGGGCCGATCAGTAAGCCGGCGGTGCTAACTGCAACGGGCGATCGACGACGGTCTTGGATAAGACAATGGAAAATAAAAATAAGAGTGAGGATATGTACGAAAAAGGTGGTTTTAGCGAATCGAATAAAGCGCTTGGCATTTTTGGGTTCGGTGCTGGACTTTCTTGTCTGGCCATTATTTCAATTGGTCAGATTCCAACTTTTCTTTCGGGGTTGTTGTTTGTTCTATTTGCGCTGGCCATTGGCTTCCGCAAGATGTTTGTGATTTATTTGTTTTTGTTGCTGTTGGTTTGTGCGAGGTACATTTATCTTGTCGGGTTTCAACTTGAAGATGCGACACTGAATCTCCGGGAGATTTTATTCACAATTTTCGTATTTGCATTTTATGGGTTTAGCGTCCGATATATCGATCTGGCGAATGCAATTGAGTCAATCTATCCGGACCAAGGTGAATCACTGGGGCCGCGTAATTCGCAGGCGACGAAACTGGTTACCCCTTACCCGAACCCTACGGTAACCGGCGGACGTTGGTACTTTATTCCAATCGCGATTTTGCTCGGTTTGGCACTGTTGCTTTTTTTCCCAATCGAAATTCAAAACGTGAGGGGAGATTTAACGTCTCGGCGGGCAACGCGTTTGATTTTAATTGTGTTGGGGATTTTTATTTGCTGGTTTGTCTCGATCAATATTATCAAGTTCGTGGCTAGGTGGCAGATGAGTTCTGCGCAAGCGGACGTCAGCATACGAAGCAATATCGCCAATATATTGTGGCGTGATCAAAAACGCCTCGAAGCTTATCGTTACAGGCGGAAACGAAACGGTTAGATCGCACGTGGGATTGTGTTGAGTTCAAATGGTTATGGAAGAATTCGTTCCAGTCAGTCTGGATGAGAATTGAGAGAGAGGATATTTATGCTAATCGGGATTAGAGAGTTTGTTGGTTGGTTGTTAGTTTTGCTCGGGCTTGGATTAATTGGGGTAGATTTTTTGCTCGCGATTAACCGTAACGTGATCGAGGCGTTAGCGCTTGCACTTCCTTCCGTTATTGTCTTTCGAGCGGGGATTGGTTTGGTGCGAATTTCGATGGCCGCGCGGATTGCCTTGCGTTTAGACGAAAAACGTGTTTGAACCTGATCAATTGAGACGGCTAATCGATCGGTTTAATGTTGGAATAGATATTCATCATCGACAAAATCGATCGTTATGGATCCCTCGGATTCCGGCGAATCCAATTTGAGGATTTCAGTTGCTAACGGGTTTTCGCATTTCTGTTGGATGACTCGTTTTAGTGGGCGAGCCCCGTACTGTGGGTCGTAGCCCTCGTTGGCGATTGCCGTTCTGGCGGCATCAGTGACCTTGAGTGACCAGCCCAACTCTGCGACACGCCGTTCAAGCGAGTCGATTTGTAGATCGACAATTTTTCTGATTTCTGCTTCGTTTAATGTACGAAAGATTATTTTCTCGTCGATTCGATTGAGTAGCTCGGGCGCGAATTTCGCCTTGAGGGCTTGTTCCATCGCCGATTGCATTTCCTCAAGCGAGCCTCCCGATTCTGTTATTTTCTGAATCAGTTGGCTGCCAATGTTACTGGTCATCACAACAATCGTGTTGGTAAAGTCAACGGTATTACCTTTGTTGTCAGTCAATCGGCCGTCATCGAGAAGTTGTAGGAGGATGTTGTAGACATCATCGTGCGCTTTTTCGATTTCATCGAGTAACACTACCGAATAAGGCCGGCGGCGCACAGCCTCGGTGAGTTTGCCTCCTTCATCAAAACCGACGTATCCGGGAGGAGCACCAATGAGCCGGCTGACGCTGTGTCTCTCCATGTATTCACTCATATCGATTCGAATCATGGCATCCTGATCGTCGAACATGATTTCAGCAAGTGCTTTGCAGATTTCCGTTTTACCGACTCCGGTTGGACCCAGGAAAAGGAACGAGCCAATGGGGCGGTTGGGGTCTTGCAATCCACTTCTACTGCGTCGCACGGCATTGGATACCGCCGCGACAGCCTCATGCTGTCCGATGACCCGTTGGTGGATTCGTTCTTCCATGACCAGTAGTTTTGCCCGCTCTGTTTCAAGCATTCGGTTGACGGGGACTCCAGTCCATGCGCTCACAACCTCCGCAATTTCGTCTTCGGTTACCATTTCACTCAGCAACCGCTTTTGATCGCTCGCGGGGGACTCTTCCATAGCGGCTTGTCGAACTTCTGCGTCTTCAATTTGCTTTCGCAGCTGCTTTCGCTGAGTGTCCAATTCGTACAAGCGCCGGTAGTCGTCTTCGTTGACCGGGAGTCCTGTGGATTGATCTGTTTTGATTTTCGAGTCAAGCTGGTCGAACTCCAGCTCGACGGTTGCCAAGCTCTCGCGAACATTTTGAACTCCGGTCATACCAAGCTTTTCAGATTCCCATTGTTCACGGAGGCTTGCCAATTCCCTCCGTTTTTCTTCCATCTCAGCTTGAACCAGCTCGAGACGTGACTTTACGTCGTCGTCTTTTTCGTCCGCTAATTGGCGAGCCGCTAATTCGAGCTGAGTGAGTCTACGCTGGACGGTATCGAGTTCCTCGGGAACGCTGTCGAGTTCCATCGCAAGCCGGGAGGCAGCTTCGTCAACTAGATCGATGGCCTTATCGGGCAGAAACCGGTCGGCAATATAGCGATTGGACAATTGCGCTGCTGCTACCAGGGCGGAATCCTTTATTTGGACACCGTGATGTGTTTCGTATCTCTGTTTCAAGCCACGCAAGATGGATACGGTATCTTCGACCGAAGGCTCACCTACGTAAACCGGCTGAAATCGCCTCTCGAGAGCAGCATCTTTTTCAATGTATTTTCGATACTCATCGAGAGTCGTCGCTCCGATACAGTGGAGTTCACCACGGGCGAGAGCTGGTTTCAAGAGATTGGCCGCATCATTACCACCCTCTGCCGCTCCCGCACCTACGACAGTGTGGAGTTCGTCGATGAAGAGAACGATTTGGCCTTCAGAATCCATCACTTCCTTTAGTACAGCCTTCAAGCGGTCTTCGAATTCGCCCCGGAATTTGGCTCCGGCAATCAACGCGCCCATATCCAGCGCCATCACTCGTTTGTTTCGAAGGCTTTGGGGGACATCGTTGTGAACAATTCGAAGCGCTAGGCCTTCAGCGATCGCTGTTTTGCCGACGCCCGGGGCTCCAATGAGGACGGGGTTATTCTTGGTGCGACGGGAAAGAACTTGAATCACACGTCGGATTTCCTCATCGCGGCCGATCACGGGATCGAGTTTTCCTGAGGTTGCCATGGCAACGAGGTCAATGCAGAATTTTTCGAGCGATTGGTATTTATCCTCGGGATTCTGATCGGTGACACGATTGTTGCCCCGGATTTCTTTTAACCCGTCGAGGACTTCGGATTCACTGACAGCGTTTAGATCGAGCAGGCGTTTCGCCTGTCCATCGGTCTTTAACAGTCCCAAAAGCAGGTGTTCGGTGGAGACAAATTCGTCCTGCATGTTTTCCGAGATCGTAGAGGCGGAGCCGAGAACCTTTTGTAATTCTCGACTAAGATCTGGTTTGTTGGCGCTTGTGGAGCTAGGGATCCGTTCAAGTTCGGTTTCGACCATGCTGGATAATTGCTGAACCGGCGCATCGATTTTTTCCAATAACGGCGCAACGATTCCATCGGTCTCTTCTAGTAGTGACGCCAGTAAGTGAACCGGTGTAATTTCAGGATTCCCCAAGACGCTTGCCTTATTTTGGGCATAAGCAATTGCCTGTTGGGCTTTGGTTGTTAATTTTTCAAAGCGAAATGACATTACAATCCTCCAACAAAAACAGGTCGTAATTATTTGTAACGACGTTCTGGCAGACGGGTCGTCTAACCCTACCTAAAGAATGCGAATAGCGTGCCAAGCGGCTTAAAATGCAAACGTTTTTAGACGATTTTTAAACCTGTCGCTTGCGAAATCGCTCTGCGAACCCAACATCAACGCGCATTTGGGATAGAAGTTGATTCATTGGAATGTAATTTTCAAAAGTCGCGCAGGTCATTTCAATTCAGAAATGGTTTCACGGATGAATTCGGTATGTACTGCGATTCCGAGACCTAAGGAAGTGTGTACCGTTCGTTCTTCATTTGGGGTAATTGTTCGATCGGTCTGCCGATGTTGTCCTAAAATCATTCCCACTATTTTTAAGCCTTGATTCGACTCGGCGGATTGGGAGTTCAGGATTACCGGTGCGCCGCTATCACCGCCGAAGGCGTTGAAATCTAGAATGAACTGTGGGTGACGACTTACGGGGGCATTGGGAAAAGAGGCCACTGTTGCGTTGCGAAGGACTGGCCATCCGGCGCGATTTCCTTCCATTTGTGCGGGGAATGTCGGAATTAGGCATGGTCGGGCCGGCATTAATGTGTCCTGAGCCGTTTTTGCGGTGGTGAGTTGAGACAGTGGGATTGGCGTAACATTGGCGCTGTCGGGAAGTCCAAGTTTGATGACTGCAATGTCATATCGGGAATGTTGTTTCCAGAGCGGACGCGCATTTTCGCGAATCGGAAACTTGTGCTCCAGTCTTTCGAAGGAGCCATCGTCATTTTTTTTTCTTAGGATAAGAGTCGCAGTTTCGCCATTTAGATTATTAAAAACATGGGCTGCGGTAACGACGACCGTTGATGTCAGATTCTGTTCTTCGGATGGAATTGAAACGAGCCAGGCGGTTCCTGAGGTTCGACCGTCCGTCAATCGAAATGTAGCCTGCATGATGTCGTGGCCATCGTTCGCAAGACAACAAGTAAATGCGAGGGGGCCGAAGTAAACGAAGGTTGCAAGCAATAATAAAAGTTTCACGATGGAGCTCCACAAAAAAAGGAGTGGCGAATTGCCACTCCCTTAGTTTAAACGATTTGTCACTCAATTCCTGTTTCAGGAACCATTTGGAGCAAATTAATCTTTCACTTCGAATTCAGCGTCGATTGCTTCGTCTTCCGAAGACGGACTTTCAGAAGCATCGGCGGTGGCTCCGGCAGTTTCCTCTTCCCCGTTTTCTGCTGCATTGGCGTACATAGCAGCACTCATTGCATGGGAAGCCTGCTCAAGTTCCTGGACGGCTGATTTAATTGCGTCAGTATCAACCCCCTTGGCCGCTTCGCGTACTTTCTCGATGGCCGCTTCGAGTGGTTCGCGATCGCTGTCTTTCAGTTTGTCCTCGTTTTCTTTCATCATCTTTTCGACCTGATAGCTCATGGTTTCACCTTCATTTCGAGCGGTGACCAGTTCGTACTGCTTACGGTCGTCCTCAGCGTTCATTTCCGCATCGGCCTTCATCTTGTTGATTTCCTCTTCGGACAGTCCCGAAGATTCTTTAATTTCGACATTGGCTTCTTTGCCGCTGCCAAGATCCTTAGCTGAAACGTTGAGGATTCCATTTTGGTCAATGTCAAATTTTACTTCGACCTGAGGAACGCCTCGAGGAGCGGGAGGAATGCCCGTCAGATCGAACTTTCCGAGGATTCGATTGTTAGCGGCCATTTTTCGTTCGCCTTGGAACACCTGGATGGTTACGGCTGTTTGGTTATCCGCGGCAGTGCTGAAGGTTTGCTTCTTTTCAGTCGGAATGGTCGTGTTTCGTTCAACCAAAGCTGTCAGGATTCCACCTTCGGTTTCAATGCCGAGGGTCAACGGAGTTACGTCCAGCAAGAGAACATCTTTTCGGTCTCCAGCAAGAACGGCACCTTGAATGGCAGCACCCACGGCGACTACTTCGTCCGGGTTAACACCCTGGTGTGGGTCTTTCCCGAAAATAGACTTTACCATCGCCTGAACCTTGGGGACTCGTGTTGAGCCTCCGACAAGAACAATCTCATCGATGTCGGAAGGTGATAGTTTTGCATCTTTGAGAGCTTGCTGTACGGGAGTCTTACAACGCTCGACCAACGGATCGACAAGTTCTTCGAATTTCGCTCGCGAAATGTTCATCTGAAGATGTTTCGGTCCGCTTGCATCCGCTGTGATAAACGGAAGATTGATATCAGATGCCTGAGCCGAGCTAAGCTCTTTCTTAGCTTTTTCACAAGCTTCCTGAAGTCGTTGAAGCGCCATCGTGTCGTTGCGTAAATCAACTCCATTGCTTTTTTGGAATTCATCAGCGACATAGTTGATTAGAACTTCATCAAAGTCATCACCACCGAGATGGGTGTCACCGCTGGTGCTAATAACTTCAAACACTTTCATGCCGTCATCATCATTCAGTTCGAGGACGGAAACATCGAATGTACCACCGCCGAGATCGAAGACGACAATCTTTTGCTCTTTCTGCGCTTTGTCTAAACCGTAGGCCATGGCTGCGGCAGTTGGTTCGTTGATAATTCTCGCAACCTCAAGGCCTGCGATTTGCCCCGCGTCTTTCGTGGCTTGACGCTGAGCGTCATTGAAGTAGGCGGGAACAGTGATTACGGCTTTGTTTACTTTGTGGCCGAGATAGGATTCAGCGGCTTCCTTGAGCTTGCGAAGTGTCTTAGCCGAAATTTCCTGAGGCGTGTACTCTTTGTCGCCAATTCCGATTTTTACGTACTCATCGGCGGCCCCTTTCACCTCGTAAGGGATCATTTTTTCTTCTGATTTAACTTCGTTGTGCCGGCGTCCCATGAAACGCTTAACCGAGTAAATCGTCCGTGTTGGATTGGTAACTCGCTGGTTTCTAGCCGGTGCACCTACGATGGTCTCGTCGCCATCGGTAAACGCGATAACACTCGGGGTGGTTCGATCCCCCTCCTGGTTCGCGATGACCGTTGGCTCGTTGCCGTCCATGACGGCGACAACAGAGTTTGTCGTACCGAGATCGATGCCGATGATTTTTTCGCCTTGAGCCATGATGGGCCTCCTGTCTGTAATTATTGAAACGATCTCGGCCTTGCCAATTGCCGCCGCGATCTTATTTTTTGATTCAGTCTCTACCTGCCCTCTGGACAGATAAACTGCGTAACAGACCACTATTTTGCAAAGCCTGTGCCAATTAAAGAAAACCGAGAAATTAGCTCGAAAGCGAGCTTAAATCAGCCAAATCGGCTGTATCTCGGCTAATCCAGAGTGAGAAACACTGTGAAATCACAACCGTCTGACATATTGTCATTTTTGTTGGCAAGTGAGCCTTTGTGTGGCGCGAGAAAGGGGAGCCCCCATTGGCACGACAAAGTCAGCGAAAACTAGTTTAACGATTCTTTTTTTTGCCGTCGTTTCGCTTCAATCCAGCTCGGTCAAGCAAGGAATCCTTGAACAGGTCATCCAATTGCTCGTCTTGAGGCGGAGTCCCGTAGGCCCCCAACTCAGTCGGGTTGTAACGAACTTCAAATTTATGTTTCGCGATGGTCAGTTCAGCATCAGGATCTAGCCGGCGGCGAGAGCCGAGCATGATTCTTTTTCCATTGATTTTAATGCCATTTCGTGACCGTAAATCGCGCACAAACCAATAGCCTTCTTCAATTTCCAGCAGGCAGTGATGTGATGAGACATTGCCGTAATTCAGCACAATATCGCAGCCTTCACGGCGTCCAATGCGGAGCCGTTTTTTCATCATTGGGATCGGGTCGCCGCCGCCCACTGGTACAAGTTCGCCGTACATATTTGTGACGTGAATGAAATTCACGCTGTACAAAAGGAAGTTAAAGCCCCAAACTGTTGGGACGGGAACGATCGAACCACCTTGTGTGTTTTGCAACCCAGTCGCTCGAACAGTTTAAATTTAAGCGGTACTTACATTGTCGTCAACTAAAAACACCCCGCATAATCCGCAACTAATGGACTGGAAAGCCGATGGTTTGCGGTATTTCGGTTATAGCTATTATTTGAAGAAGCTTTTTGGCTATCGAGTACAAAGAGTTAGCATCGACGCTGGATTTACTTGCCCCAACGTGGACGGAACCGTCGCGATTGGCGGTTGTACGTTTTGTGACAATCGTAGTTTTAGCCCCAGTCGGCGGCTTCCTCGCCAAGACATTTTGGACCAGCTAGATGAGGGGATTTCTAGGGTAAAGCGTCGGTATAAGTGCAAACATTTTATGGCTTATTTTCAGCCGGCAACAAATACTTATGCTCCAGTCGATGTTCTGCGCCCCCTTTACGAACGTGCCGTTTCACATCCCGAAGTGGTTGCGATGGCAATTGGAACGCGGCAGGATTGTGTGCCAGACGATGTGCTCGATCTACTGCAGGAGATTGGGGAAAAAGTCCCCCTCACGGTGGAGTATGGATTGCAAACCATTCATCAAAAATCTCTGGACTGGATGAATCGGGGGGACAACCACGATTCGTTTTTAGATGCAATGGAACGCAGCGTCGGACGCGGGTTTGAATTGTGCGCGCACATTATGCTGGGCTTGCCTGGAGAGTCGCACGCCGACATGATGGCGACAGCTCGCGAAGTGGCGAGTTGTGGATTAGATGCCGTGAAAATTCACAATTTGTATGCCGTTGAAAAGACGCCGCTCGCCGAGCAAGTTCGTTCAGGTGAAGTAAAACTGATGGAAAGGGATGAGTATGTTTCAACCCTCGTTGATTTCCTTGAATTGATTCCTCCAACGATGGTAGTCGAGCGGATCAGCGGTGAAGCGCCCGGAGACTATTTCGTTGGACCAAGTTGGTGTTTGGACAAACCAGCGGTACTTCAAGCGGTCAAGGACGAATTTGAGCGTCGCGATTCTTATCAAGGGCAACATTTCGTGGCCAGCGATCAATAGAGTTATCTGCAACTTGGTTGAATCGGGTCAGTTTGCGTCGCTCTCTATTCAATGACCTTTCTGGTGCAAAATTCTACCCGTGGCTGCGAAAACCGAGTTGCGGCGGGTGGACATGGATCAATCAAGTGGTTCGATTTCGAGGTCATCCCGCTCGCCGAGGATCAAACTAGAGATAAACATCAGACTTGTCGTTTTCTCTAGTTCTTTTCGGTCGCCGCGATCCGGATCCTTATCTTCTTGAATACAAGCATTATTGACGATTGATTCGATGGTCTGATCGACGGACTTATTATTATCTGAGATTTGATTAAACGTATTATTTAACGGGTTGGTCATTAGCTTAGCGTCGGTGAAAAACGGGCGATGGGTCAGTCAGTGAAACTGTAGCTTTTTGGAGAATCAAAGGGTCTCGAGGAGAGATTAAAGTTCGAGATCGAATCTTCCGAACCATATTCAGTAAGGGTTATGTCGTTTATGTCAGCCGGGGCGAGACGTCAAGTTTTGTAATTTCGGCTTACCTAACCCACTTGACCGTCATATTTTGATTCGATAGCGTAAGTGAGACGGTTTGTGGGTGTAGTTTTGCACCCTGCGTCAAAAGAAATGGCGTCGTAGCCAAGTGGCTAAGGCAGCGGATTGCAAATCCGCCATCGCGGGTTCGACTCCCGCCGACGCCTCTTAAAAGGACACGGTTTTTTGCCGTGTCCTTTTTTCGTTATCGTCGCGGCCCTCAATTAGGGGGGCGAGGCCATTCGCTCAATTCTTGATTGGAACTTGGCGAGCTCGATTGCGGCATCTTTAAGGTATTCGTATTGGCCTGTTAGGTAACTGAGTTGGTGCGTTTCAAAAGACCAAGACAAACGACAGATTTTTCTCTAACTCGCTCAAAATGGGTACAAAAGGTCTCCGTTGGCTTAGTTGGCAGCAACAGTTTAACTGGAATGTTTGATCGCATCTTTTTTGATGGTGACGAAATTAAGCCGTTTGGATTCTCGGACAGCCAAATCAAAAAGAAGCTAGTCAGATAACGTGTGCTTTCAGCGAATATCGCCTATATTGAAAGCACGTTTTCGTGGCTCGTAATTATGTGATTCAACTGGTAAAGCATTCAAGATGAAAGCTAGATTAATAGCAGCGGTTCTCTTAACGCTTGGGTTTGCTCAAGTGTCTTATGGTCAGGTGGAGGCGTCACCTGAACAACGGTATCAGGATTTGACTGCCGAGGTAGCTGGTGCCAATGAGGCTTGGAAGGCACGCTTGGCTGAGCTTCGTGACGCTGAGAAGAACGGTGGTCCACCTATTCCGGCGGACGCATTTCAGTCTCCCTTAATTCCATTTGTGGCAAAGTTCGACGCCGCAGCGAAAGATTATGCGGGCACGTCCGATGCGATCCCGTTTCTGACATGGATGGCTCAAAATGCTCTTCCGATGGTGGGCGACCAGCGCAAAGCGGCCAAAGATGCGGTGAGGACACTCGTCACGACTCATCGCAAGTCCCCCAGTCTTGAAAAGCTGGAATGGATGGTGGGTCGGCTGGATTACTTTTATGACGAAAAAGAAGCTTTGGAAGTTGGTTTGCAGTTGGAAAAGGAGTCTCCTAGTTCGAAGGTTCGCGCCTACGCAACATTTTCTCGCGTGGGTGCAACGATCAATAAAGCCCCAGTCGATTCGGACGAATTTCGTAAAGCGAAATCGGAAATATTGAAGGTGCTCGAAGGGGTCGAGATTGATGATCTGGCTTCGTCCGTCAAAACAAGAATCAAGATGCGAGAGAATTTTTCATTGGGTATGTCCCCGCCGGATATTGTTGGGGTTGATCTGGATGGAGTTGAGTTCTCACTTTCGGATTACAAAGGCAAAGTTTTGTTTATTGACTTTTGGGGCGATTGGTGAGGCCCTTGTCGGTTGTTATACCCACACGAGCGGTCGCTCGTCGATGAAATGAAAAATCGCCCTTTCGCTCTGATCGGAGTAAATTCGGACGATCTCGATCGCGCACAAGCTGCGGTAAGAAAGAACAAAATTAATTGGCGTAGTTTTCAAAATCAGCGCAAAGAGAGTAAGACGTCTATTTCTGAAGACTGGTTGTTGTATACGTGGCCGACAATTGTGGTTCTCGATGCGGATTTCAAAGTTTGCTACCGGGGTGGTGATTGCGATGAAGCAACAGCGGTTGCCCGTCGATTGGTTTCCGAGTTAGACGGGAAGCCTGCGGAAGTTGACGGCCAATAAGCTTACAAATTCCCGGTTTTTTCCTGTCGGGGTAAACAGTCTTTTACCCATGAACAAACTTAATGGTCAGCCCGGTCATTGCGGCGATTGTTAATCGTTTCACTCTGTCGTTGAAACCAGCTTTATCATTTTGGAAGAAGTTAGCTGCGTGAGTCCGGTGATTAGGTTTGTTTGCACGAAGCCAGAACCGTTTTCCCGAGTAATTGAGTTAGCAGTTTGGCAAAGGTATTAGAGGGGTATGCTACAGCGATAGAGATTTATGTCTCCGGACGACTATTCTCTATCTTGGGCGTTCGAAAAATTGAATAGGATTCCCCTGCCCTTCCTCGTCTCTTAGTTAGAAATTTCTCGCAAAAAAGGGAATAAAGATTGGTTTGTCTGAGGGGATTTTCTCGAAGAAAGAATCAGTCAATTATTTCTAAAGTCTGATTCCCTCCGTGTGATCTCACCGGCCACTGATTAGCAGAAGCCGCTGAATTTTGTCTATGAAAACTAAGCTATTCGTTATCTTTTGGTTGTGCTTTCTACTCCCTACCCCAAACTTGTTCGCTTGGAATGGCCATGGTCATCGAGTAATTGCATCGATAGCATTCCTGAGACTTTCTTCGGAGAGTCGCTTGGAAATTGCGAACCGCATCAAGAATCATCCGCGCTGGGAATCTGATTTTGCGGCCAAGATGCCTGATGTGGTCAAGGCCGGAGATGAGCAGATTCAAGCGGAATGGATTTTCCAGCAGGCGGCCTGCTGGCCTGATACAACAAGAAGCTTGAAGGGGGACGAATACAAACGGTTTAACCATTCGACTTGGCATTACATCAATCTGATTGACTATTTGAACCCCAATGAATCGAACGGAATCGACACATCCAGCGTTAATCTGGAGATGCAACCGCCAGCCAACCCCGATGACGTATACAGGATGAATGCGGTCCAGGCCATCCAATACGCGCAGTCAAAGATCGCGGATTCTGCCACGTCTAAAGAAGATGATGCATTAATGCTCTGTTGGTTGCTGCACGTTTATTCTGACATACACCAGCCTTTGCACACGACCGCGCTATTTTCAAAGACGCTCCTGCGGAAGGGGTGCCGCGGTGGAAACTCGGTTTATACGAAACAAGGTCGTAATCTGCACTCACTATGGGATGGCTTACTGGGCAAGGACAACAAATATCAAGCCTGTCATAATCAGGCCGTCAGGATGCTCAATGACGCAAATCTTGCCTCTCTTGGTAATCGGGGAGCAATGGTGACGGACGCTGAGTCGGTTTGTAGAGATTCAAATGTGTGTTGTAAAGAATTCGCCTACGCGACCGAAGTACGAGCGCATTTGCAACGATTGGAAGAGAATGGCGAAACAAAAATCGTCGCCGTCGATCTGTCCGATCTCTATCTAAAGCGTGCCGGGACAGTTGCCGAACAACAGGCGAGTCGAGCCGGATGGCGCTTGGCGAAATTATTGAGCCAGTGATACCTTCGAAATGGTGACTTGCTGAGGGCGACACCGTCGCGATCAAAATTCCATTGGTAACATTTACCGCTAATTCTGAAGCAAAGAGGGAATTCTGCGATTTAAGTTCGAGCTTAAATGGAATCCCAGTTGTAGTGACTTGCGATTTTGTAATTCGCGCACCTGAATCTGGCGGCGGTAAAAGGAAGTTGCTGGCAGGTCACTTGAAACAATGCAGAGAGAACCCGGCCATACGGCTTCGCTGGTTGGAGAGTCTCTGGCGGGACGCAATGGCTAAAGTTAGGGGGCTTGGTTGCAAGGTGCAGTGTTTTGGTCGCGTCGTTTCAAAAGCAGAGAGGATGAGAAGCGAATTCTCGGGCAAGAGAACTACTTCAGTGAGACAACAATTTCTGAGTCGGTCACTTCAAAAGTAAGTGGACTGTCTGCGATGGTCATTTCGAGTAGTTTGTTTAAAGTGACGTTGACTGCTTGAATTTGAACGGGTTCGTTAAGAGCTTTTGAAACGGCGGGGTTGTTTTTATCGTAAGAAAATTTTAGTTGGCTTCGTTGGGCGGCAGTAGCAAAAATTGCGCCGCGAGCTGCGCGGGTTGTGAGAGAGAATGTGGTAGTGGATCCGGTAACCATTTCTGGTTTTTGAGCTTCAATGGCTTTTATGCCTGCGTTTCCGACTGAGTCAGGGGGACCAGTGATTGAAATTGAATCTCGCTGTGTCGAAAATTTCAGGGATTTAAATTCTTTTTTCAGTGCTTTGCTTATTGACGCAGCGTCGCGTAGATCTCGATAGGTTTGAGTTACCTGTTCGGGTGCTGTGAAATCGACAATTTCAATGGTCTTTCCCGTCCTGCTAAACTGAAATGATTTATTAAAACCTGCCAAAAGTAATGAAATCCGGCAAGCCAAGGAAGATGCGGGTAAATCCAAGCCAGACCATAAATCATGCGGCAGGCTACTAATCCCGTCTATCTCAATCTCGTTTGATTTGGCTATCTCAAGCAATAACTGTTTGGGTTCGACAACTGTTCCAGTCCGTAGGTTTCCAAGTCTGTTCCAGCGTAGCTGTGTTCGCTTTCCAAACTTATTGGCCGCTTTGAGTAGCAATTCGGAAGTCGAAGCCAGTGAATTGGCGGTTTCTTTGGGCCCTAGGTAGTAAACATCCTCAATTTGACAGAAACCTATCTCGAGTTGCTTGGCGATTTCCAGCAGGAACTGCTCAGTGGTAACGTTGTTTAACGTGAGGTTGATGATAGTGGACGGATCGATACGACGATCCAGAAAGATCGCGACTCGCTGATTAGTGGAAAACCGCATCAACCGGTCTTTTAGTTCGGCATCGCGCCACATAACCGAAATTGGCAGGGAGTTATGCTCGGAAAGTGCTTCTTCACTAAGCCAGGTGATTTCGTTTCTCTGGTCTTGCCCAAAAACGATAGTTGAATCATTAGTTAACACCCCCGAAAAGCTAATCGAAACAACTGTCACGATCATTAACCAAGGCATTGCTAGCACAGAGGGTCTTTGAGAGCCAAAGCCGGTCGGATTAGTCCTCATGAAATAACCTATTCGTCATATTCGTTAAGGTTTGAAATAGATGGCATTATTGGAACCCGATTCCTTCCCATCTTGGTAGGTAATTGAATTCTTGTTGTTGTTTATCGAAGGGTCCCCAACTAGACTCGTACGTCGAGACCGTTGGGTATGCACCCCGATTAGTTTACCCGATCGGTTTAATCCTCTTACAGAGTAGTTATTTAGTTTTTTGGAGTAAGGTCAATATGTCGGAATTTGATGTCCGATTACCGCTGCTGGATATATTCTACCAGCAATACTTGACCGACGAAAATTCGGCTAGGTTTATCGATTCGATTTCCAAGCTTTACTCAATTGGAACCATGGAGCGATTGGCGGTTTATGGTGGGCGCACGACACGCCGAGCCGCAATACTGGGACTTGGTTTTCTTGGGGACTTCTCCGTAAACGAGATCATGGGCAACGCCCTTGTCGACGAGGATCGTGCTGTCAGGCTATTGGCTGATCACAGCATTCGAGATATCTGGGGTCGTCAAGGGAACGTCGCCGAGCAAAATTCCATCAAAGCGCTCTACCGCTTGGTAACGCAAGTTCGAATGGAAGAGGTTGTTGACGCTGCCACATTAATAATTGAATCTAATCCTGGGTTGGGAGAAGCGTGGCATCAACGTGCTATTGCTTATTGTGCACTCGGGTATCTGGACTCTGCGGTAAGTGATTGTCAGGAAACACTCAATTGCAATCGGTTCCATTTTCCGGCGGCCATGGGCATGGCTCACTGTTTCTTGAAGTTAGACAATCCTTCTCAGGCTTTAGATGGTTTTCGGGTCGCTCTGCAGATCAACCCCGACCTTGAGGGCGTGCGAAGTCAAATCACTCACCTTGAGCGGCTTCTTAAAGAAGGCTAACGAGACTTCGATGGCAGACTGTTACGGGGAGAGTGGGGTTTTCCAGCTAGTCTTCTGATGGCGCTTTGCCCTTTTTTCAATTGTCTTTCCTAACAAAAGATCCTGCTTCGGGATCTCAGTTCTTTCGCGGGAAAGGTTCATTACGGTTGGTCGTCGAAGACCAAGTGGCGGTCCGATTGTCGGTAACCTTGGGCAATTGAACCTGTTACTGTAATTCGAGGCATTTCATGAGCTGGTCATTCTCTTTAGACGCGGCAACTGTCTATTTCTGACGTCGTGGACATAATTTACAAATAGATAAATTCAATGGTCAGCATTTGATTGACGGTTTGAGTCAACCGGTTAAAAATGAAGCCAAGTTAATTCTTGAACGACTGAGGTATCCGATGAGAGCTAGATCGCGGCAGTTTACTTTTTACCTATTCCTTTCATTTTCGTTATTGAGCTGTGTCTCCGTTGGGAGAGCTGACTCGGGGCATTTCGAATCGGCATCGCCCAATGTGATTGTGATCATGACCGATGAGCATAACTTTCGGACACTAGGCTGTTATCGCCAGATGATGGAAAAACGGCAGGCCTACATGTGGGGGCCAGCGGTTGTTGAAACACCGAATATCGATTGGATCGCCAACCAAGGCGCGATGTGCACTAGTTTTTACGCGACGACACCGGTTTGCAGTCCATCGCGAGGATCACTGATCTCGGGGCTTTATCCTCAGGCAACACCGGTTGTCACAAACAACATCCCTTTGAACGATGAGGTTAAAACGTTCGCTCATCTTCTGTCTCAAGCCGGCTACAAAACGGGCTATGCTGGCAAGTGGCACCTCGACGGATTCGGTAAGCCTCAGTGGGCACCGGAGCGAAAGTTTGGATTCGAGGACAATCGATTTATGTTCAATCGGGGACACTGGAAGAATCTAAAGATTGGCGACGATGGCCCTAAGGTCGGGTCTCTTTCTAAGAACAAGCCCTCCTATGCGGTGGGAGATGCTGACGAAAAAACATTCACCACCGACTTTCTGATGGATCGGACTCTTGAATTTATAGATGCCAATAAAGCGGTTCCATTTTGTTACATGCTCAGTCTTCCCGATCCGCACGGTCCAGATGCCGTGCGGGCACCGTACGATACGATGTATGCGGATCAGGTTTTTGAAAAACCAACGACGTTTGATATCGACGATCGAGCAATTCCTGTATGGGGCGAGCCTGCGAAGAAAGTGGGTTTCGGTCAGAGTAGTTATTATGGGATGGTGAAGTGTATTGATGACAATATTGGACGTTTGATTAAGAAGTTGGAAGACGATGGTATTCTTGAAAATACGATGATCGTATTTACTTCCGATCACGGTGACTTGAGAGGCGAGCATCATCGCCAGAACAAAGGCGTACCATGGGAGGGCTCAGCCCGGATACCATTCCTTGTTTATTATCCGTCCAAAATTAAACCAAAAACAGTTGTTAATCAGGCTCTCACCAGCGTTGATTTCTGCCCGACATTATTTTCGTTATTTGAAACCAGCGTCAACGTAGATTTTCATGGTCGAGATTTCTCATCGTTGCTTACACGAGAATCATCTCAGGAGGATTGGGAAGATATCGCATTCGCACGAGGCACCGGAAACGTGGAAGGCTGGTTGATGGCGGTCTCGGATCGACACAAATTAGTGCTTGCCACCAATGATCAACCGTGGCTTTTTGATCTAAAACGTGATCCAGACGAGATGATGAATATGTTAGATAATCCCGGCTACCGTGATACAGCTCGTGAGTTGGCAATCAAACTTAATGAGTATGGTCGGAAATATCAGGATCCAAGAATGGCATCCCCGCGTATTGAAGCAGATCTTGACTGGCTGATAAATGGAAAGGGGCCTTATGCGGCGCCACAAGCAAGTTTCGGTCGCAAAAAGAAGAAAAAAGACTGAGAAGAAGATAGACTGAGCTGCAGTCTATTTGAGTAAGGGCTGATCGTTTTAGTTGGACGACATTGCGTAATGAAGAAGGAAGCTGGGTGATTTGGATGAATGTTAAGACTTGGAACTTACAGTTGAAATCAACTCTGGCTTTTCCTTTTGTATTAGCAATCTGCTTTTCGTATTCAATCACGAATTCCAGAGGTCAGGAAAGTGAGGCTGATGAAGTGGCTGTTATTAAAATGCCTAAGCTTGGTGAGGCATTAACTGAAGAACAAGTCGATTCATTCGCCCGCTTGGCACTTAAAAATATTCAAACGGAGTATCCAAATAAACCGGGAAATGTTGTCGTCGATTTGGATTCTGTTCGAACTCCGCAGGAAATGCACCCAGCATTTTATGGTTGTTTTGACTGGCACAGCAGCGTTCATGGTCACTGGATGTTGATTCGGTTGCTCCGTCTGTATCCCGATCAAAAACTGGAATCAGTGATTCGCGAGAAATTGGATCAAAATCTTAGCGCCAAAAACTTGGCAGGCGAATTACGGTATTTTAAAGAGAAGCAACACAAGGCATTCGAGCGAACCTACGGATGGGCTTGGTATTTGCGAATGGTTGATGAGCTCGAAGATTGGGACGATAAAGACGGAAGGCGCTGGCGAGAGAATTTGCGCGGTTTGGAAGAGCTTTTGGTTCGCCGGACGTTGGATTACCTGCCGAAGTTATCATTCCCAATTCGAACGGGACTTCATGGCGATACCGGTTTTGCATTGTCACAGATACTTGATTACGCGCGTAAGCTAAACAACGCGGAGCTTGAGGCTTTAATTGTTAAACGGGCGAAGGATTACTACCTTGCCGATGTAAAATATCCCACCAGGTATGAACCTTCAGGGCAAGATTTCTTTTCTTCGTGTTTGAATGAAGCGGATTTAATGCGGCGAGTGCTGAACCCGCAAGATTTTTCGGAATGGTTCGATAAATTCCTGCCTGCGTTGAAAAACGGTGATGGTGGAAATCTCCTGACCCCTGTCGAAGTCAGCGATACCAAGGATGGTTATATCGTTCATCTCGCTGGACTAAATCTAAGTCGTGGATGGTGTATGCAGGGGATTTCCTCAGCTTTGCCGGCAAACGATTCCCGCAGGCTGCTGCTTAAACGTTCAGCTGCGAATCACGCGGCGATGGGCTATAAGTATGTCTTCAGTGGCAACTACGAAGGGGATCACTGGCTTGCGACTTTTGCAATTTATTTGCAGACAAACGTCGCAATGAAATGAAGTGTTGATTGGGTAATGTGTTCGATTTAACTAATTTGGGTTGACCTTAACCCTGACCAAAACACCTGAAATATCAACGCGACTCATAGACCGCCGGGCGTTTGGCACTATAATTTGAGCTCATTTAAATCAAACTTCGCGGTCATTCTTTCGATGTCGTCGGTCTGCTTGCGAAATTAAAAAGGAGACTGTGATGGTTCGTAATACTAACAACGTAGCGAGGGCGTCGATCATGACATTTGCTGCGTTTGCGTTGGCTCTCTGTATTTCCAGCGAGACGCTCGCTCAGGACGCCGCTGCTGTTCCCGGTTTTGCTCCGACAGCGACGGTTCAGGACGAAGGTTCTCTAACCGATAAAGCGAGTTTTTTAATCGGTTACCAGATGATGGCTAATATGAAAAGCCAGTCCGGTGCAGACATTAACATGGAAGAATTAGTCAAAGGCATGAAAGCGGCAGATGCCGGGGAAGACTTCGATAGTTTTATTGCGGGCTATCAGGTAATGACCAATTTTAAAAATCGCAGTTTTGGTTTGAAACTGGAAAAGATTATTGAAGGCTGTGCAGCGTCTGCCGGTGGAAAGCCAATCGGCATGTCAACTCAAGATCAGGAAGCCATGATGCAGGCATTCCAAAAGCTCGTTCAGCAGCGAGAGATTGAGAAGATGAAAAAGGTAGCGACAGAGAATGTTGCCATCGCCGAAGCGTATATGAAGAAGAATGCAGAGACCAATCCTAACGTGAAAACGCTTCCGAGCGGCGTTCAGTATGAGATTTTGACCGAGGGAACTGGACCAAAACCTGCTGTAACTGACCAGGTAAAGGTTGATTATCACGGCACATTTTTGGATGGAACCGTATTTGATTCTTCGACATCTCCACCTTCAGGTCGTCCTGCACAACCAGCAACGTTTCGGGTCAATGGAGTTGTCCCCGGTTTTTCTGCTGCACTTCAGAATATGAAAGTTGGCGGGAAGTGGCGAGTTGTGATTCCCGGAGATCAAGGTTACGGCGTGCAAGGCGGCGGTGGCGGACTCATCGGCCCAAACCAGGCATTGATCTTTGAGATTTCTTTACTCGAAATCGTTAAATAATTGCGGAACACTTCGCGTTCGATCAATACAGAGTTCAAACTCTGTAGTCTGTTCGAAAGAAATTTAATCTCGCGGCCGATTTTGGCCGTGAGATTTTTTTATGATTTGACGAGCTGAGTTAATCAGAAACTAAGTAAACGAGAAGAAAGTTATGAAGGTTGCTGTAACTGGTGCTACGGGGTTTGTTGGAACAGCTCTATTAAGTCGTTTTCGTAAACTCGGAATTGAATCAAGATGCTGGATCCGCGATAGCTCGCCCCGCAAGCCAGATCAACAGGAAGGCGTTGAATGGGTGACAGGTGAATTGTCTGACAGGAAGTCGGTGAAAGAACTTGTCCAGGGATGTAATGCCGTTGTCCACGCGGGATTGGCTAGATCAGGACGTTCGTTTCAGAGTAATGAGCTCGATGTCGTGGAATATGCGCGTGTTAATATTCTAGGATCGCTCGATCTCATTGAGGCTGCGATGACCGCAGGAGTGAAGCGGTTTGTATTCGTTTCCACATGTGCAGTGCACGATCATATCTTGTCCGATCGTCGTCTCGACGAAGCACATCCATTGTGGGCAAATACCCATTACGGTGCCCATAAAGCGGCAATTGAAAAATTCGTTCATAGTTACGGTTTAGGTTGCGGGTTTCCCATCTGTGCAATCCGACCAACGGGAATTTACGGTCTTGCGAGTCCATTAGAGAATTCCAAGTGGTTTAAGCTGGTTGAAAGTGTTGTTGGAGGAGCGGACGTGCACGTAGAACGGGGTGGTAAAGAGGTGCACGTTGATGATGTGGCACGTGCGATTGAGTTGCTGTTGATGAGCGATGGAATCGAAGGGCAGTCTTACTCGTGTTATGACCGTTACATTTCCGAATTCGACGTGGCAACGGTTGCCAAACAGATTTGCAATAGCACAAGCGCGATCATTGGGGAGCAAAAACGTCCCCAGCACGAAATCGACGTCTCCAAAATTAAGAAGCTTGGTATGGAGTTTGGAGGTTCAGAGCGACTTTATGAAACGATTAAGTCGTTGGTCAAGCAAATTCAGATGAGCCATTAAGTATCTGACGAAGTCTGAAATCCAGTTGGTAGTTAAGTCGAAGTGTATATCTGAAGGTGTCTCTAGCTGTTTTTTGTGACGGTTCTCAGGTAAAGGTTTTCTACCTTCGCGCGTGCCCATGGTGTGCGTCGCAGAAACTTAAGGCTTGAATTGATTGATGGTTCGTGGTTAAAGCACCTGATGTTTATTCTTGAACCCAGGTCTTCCCAACCAAGAGAATCAACGAGTGTTTCGAGCATGTCTTTCAGTTTAACACCGTGCAGCAGATTGTTCGGTTGTTCCTGGCTCATGTATATGCAGTTTTCTTGAGTAATTCAGATTTAATTAGATCGGTTGTCGAAGGTGACGGTGTGAGCTGAAGGGTGTTTACGATTGGGTGATCGAGTTGAAAAGCAGGCTCCAGGGAATTACATCTTTCAGCGTCATCACGGCAACGGTCAGGATCGCGATTGCGCTCGTCCACAGTGCCACATCATAGAATTTTGATGGAGTTAATCTAGGATCTAATCGACGGTACCGAAAGTAAAGTGCAGCGAAAACCACGAGCAACAAAATGATTCCAGTAATAACACCTCCGATGATTACCAGTTGGCCCGGTGCTTCGAAGAATAAGTAGAGCATGCCCCAGGCTAGAGGAAATACGCAGGCGATAATTCCGATCGCCTTGTTGCGGGATTTTGGGTTGTGAAAATTAAACAAGCCGATTTGGCCGAGAGCATCGGCATACAGGCGGGTCCACGCTGCTAAAGCAGCAAACATGGTTGAGTACAAAACAACCACCGCACCGACAACGAATATGATTTTAGCACCGGGGCCGAGTGTCTGAGTATACATCGTTCCAAGTGTCTCGATCAGGTTGCCTTTTGCCGGAAGCGTTCCGGCTCGATGTAAGATCGCAGCACCGAGCAAGTAAAACATAGAAGTCATCAGGGTATAGCAAATCATAGCCAGGATTGCATCCCAGTACATTACCCGAATCCAACCCTTAGCCCGTTGTTCCCAGACTTGGTTGTTTTCACGAGGCCCGGTGTAGGAGGCATAGCCTTTTTCTATCAACCAATAGTTGTAGGCGAGTATTTCATCTCCACCTACTCCCGTAATTCCAAAGGCTCCAATCGCAATTAACAGGGTTGCTTGATCAGGCCAATTAGGAATCAGACCTTGAGTGAGTTCTGCTCCAGTGATGGCTGAGGGTGTGGTCTGCAGCATTGCTAAAGAAGCAATCGTGAAAACCAAAAAGATGGCGATCATGACCAGTGAGGCTTTTTCAAGGATTGAATAATATCCTTTGAAAACGAGCAGAGAAACTAAAAGTGCGATGACAAGTGTCGTTACGTACCGCGTGGGGAAGGCACCGCCTGCACTATCCGGAGCAAGCCCGGGAAATAATTGCTCAACGCCAAGGACGACTGCCCCAATGATTCCGCCTAGTTGCAATGTTTTAGTCAGCATCAGGAGAAGCCAAAGCCAGATTGACCAGTTGGCAGAACCAATTTTGGGTCCTGGTAATGAATTTAATGATTCCATCGTGGTCTCGCCGGAGGAGACCGCGTGCTTGCCAAATTCGAGCTGAACCGCCACTTTGATGACACAGCTAAATATGATGAACCAGAGTAGCGCGAATCCTGCCTTCGCTCCCATGATGGTGGTCGCGATCAATTCACCTGAACCGACAATTGACGCTGAGAGAATAAAGCCTGGACCCAAATGCCGAAGACTTGCAGCAAAAGTCTCAGGGGGAGCGAGAATGCCGCTCGAACATCGTGTGTAGAGGTCGCGTTCGGTCATTTATTTAGAACATTTAATTTAACGGACTAACAGCGGAGCTGTTCACTGAACGGTTTCAAGTGGATTCCTACCATTGAACAATGGTAACTAATCTTCTAACCTAACGGTTGATTCTGGACTCCTGAACGACTCGAATTTTTGAACTTTTATGCCAAAAGATTTTCTTAAAGGTACCGCGGACCGTTACGATGTTGTTGTTATCGGCAGCGGGCTCGGCGGACTGACTGCCGCAAATATCCTCGCTCGTAATGGTCTATCCGTTCTGCTTTTGGAACAGCATTACAAATTAGGCGGTTTGGCGACCTGGTTTAAGCGTCCCGGCGGGCACATCTTTGATATTTCGTTGCACGGATTCCCATACGGGATGGTGAAAAGCTGTCGGCGATACTGGTCCAAAGAAATTGCTGATTCGATTGTTCAGCTTGAGGGCGTGCGGTTTGACAATCCAATGTTTTCGCTGACGACTACGTTCGATAGGAATGATTTCACGCGTTTATTGACTACCGATTTTGGAATTGCTCAAGAGAACGTTGATCGCTTTTTCGACTCCGCACGTAGTATGAATTTTTACGATGACCAGACAAAAACTACTCGTGAACTGTTTGATGAATATTTTCCAGGGCGGGAAGATGTAATTCGTTTGCTGATGGAACCAATAACTTACGCCAACGGGTCGACGCTGGAAGATCCCGCACTCACCTATGGAATTGTGTTTTCGAATTTCATGTCGAAAGGTGTGTTCGTTTTTCAAGGCGGCACCGATAAGCTTGTCAAATCAATGGAAAAGGAATTGGTGGCAAGTGGTGTTGATGTCAGGATCAATTGTGACGTCGAGAAAATTAATGTTGGTTCAGGTGGAATTGAATCGGTTGTCGTAAATGGAAAGACCATCAACACATCGGCAGTGGTTTCCAACGCAAATCTTCGATCGACGATTTTTGATCTTGTCGGAGAGGATAAGTTTGATCGATCGTTTGTAGACGAGGCGAAAGAGGTTCGGCTTAATAACAGTAGTACTCAGGTGTATATGGCTTTGGGGAACGACGACACCGTCCCGCGTGAAACAGGGGATTTGCTTTTCTCTAGCACGGCAGAAAGGTTTCAAACCGATTTGTTGCTAGACAGAAATATCACGAGCCGAACGTTCTCATTCTATTATCCGGATACTCGCCCCGAGGGAAAAGGAAGAACGTTAATTGTCTCCAGTACGAACGCTAATTATTCCGACTGGGTTGGAATGTCCAAAGAGGAATACGAAGCCAGTAAGCATGAACTCGTAGAAACGACATTGGATGCTTTGGAGAAATACGTTCCTAACAGTCGCGAAAGAGTCGTACACGCCGAGGCTGCCACCCCGGTAACCTTTGAGCATTACACCAAGCACATCTCCGGTGCGAGCTTTGGAACCAAATTTGAAGGACTGATGGTGAGTCGGGCGCTCCCTGATCAAATTCGGGGTTTATACCATGCCGGTAGCTGTGGAATCATTATGTCCGGTTGGCTCGGCACGATTAATTACGGTGTTATTGTGGCGAATGATGTTATCAATCAATTGAGCAAAATGCCTGCTACTTCACCTGTTGCATCGAACTGAAATTCTTATGAATCCCCATCCAAGTTTAGAAAAAATCCACGCGGCCATTCCCCATCGTGCACCGATGTTGTTGGTTGATGAAATTGTTGAACAAGACCAGGAATCAATTGTCTGTCGGAAAACTTTTCATCAAGACGAGTACTTTTTTCAAGGGCATTATCCAGATCATCCCCTGACCCCCGGAGTTATTTTGTGCGAGTCGGCGGTCCAGTCTGGAGCGGTGCTGCTATCCGAAATTGTTGACGTGATTGGGGGAGTACCTGTTTTAACTCGCATGGGGGATGTTAAGTTCAAGAGAATGGTACATCCCGGAGACACCATTGAAAATCATGTTAAACTGGACGAAGTCGTATCTACGGCCTATTACATGACTGCACAGATTAAGTGTAACGGTAAGTTGGTAGCGCGGTTATCGTTTACCTGTACGATCGCACCGCCCGACAATTAACATGAGAATCGCGGCGCTGAAAGATTGGGTGCGTTTTGCCATGTTGCACGAGGCAAGTTGAGTGTTGTGGCGGTAATTAATTTATAACGGGCGGTAGTTATGGACTTTCTTCAGCTGGCTGGAAAAACGGTTCTCGTATTTGGCGTCGCCAATAAAAAAAGTGTAGCGTGGCACATTGGTAAAACGCTCGAAGAAGTGGGTGCGACGGTGGTTTATATCGTTCGCAGTCCAGAGCGGAGAGAGTCGGTATCAAAGTTAATGGGAGACCGGCCATGTTTTATTTGTGATGTAGAGTTTGAAGATCAAATCAAGCGTCTAAGAACAGAGATCGAATCCGAGTACCCGGTTGTTCACGGTCTGGTTCACTCGATTGGATTTGCCGACTATGACGAGTCGGGCGTTAAGCCGTTTCATGAGACAACAAAAGCTCAATTTTTACGTACGATCGACATCTCCTGTTTTTCGTTTATTTCTTTGGCGAACGAGTTTAAGGATTTGCTGGCCAAGGACGCATCGGTCATTACCATTTCCATTTCAACGACTCGCATGGCGTCTGAGAATTATGGCTTCATGGCGCCGGTTAAAGCGGCCCTCGATAGTTCGCTCGTCTTTTTGTCGAAGAGTTTTAGTCAATTCTCCGAGGTCCGGTTTAACGCGGTGGCAGCGGGGTTGTTGAAGACTTCGGCATCCGCAGGGATCCCGGGTTTCGTGGATAGCTATATGTTCGCTGAAAAGGTTATTCCTAGAAAACGCGCGGTTTCGACCCAAGAAGTTGCGAACGCTGCCTGTTTCTTGCTAAGTCCACGCTCATCGGGAGTCAACGCACAAGCGGTGGTCATCGATGCTGCGATGTCGATTAACTATTTTGATCGGGAAATTGTGCAGGATTCCGTGAAGTTAAGCTGAATTTGAAATCAACCAAGGGGAGTGTGGATTCCCGTTTTTTTCAGGTTACAATAGCGCTTGCTCGTAGATAATCTCGTACAGATCTAGATTCAAAAGCAAGCATGGGAATTCGGTTTACTTGTAAAAATTGTCTGAAACGACTCAACGTTAAAGCGTCGCAAGCCGGCTTTAAGCGGCAGTGTCCTCATTGCTCTGCCGAGGTGCTGGTGCCCGCTGAATCTACGTCGATTGAGCATACTGATACGGTGGTGCGATCGGCTGTCAGACCTCCTAAGCAGAAATTTTTGAATACGGGAGAAGAGGGAACCGAGGGCGAAAGTGTAGCCGTTCGAGAAACGCTGCCTAACCGAATTCACCAACGAATCAGGCGTCCGAAAGATGAACTTCTGAGACATCGCCCCCCGGATATCCGGCCCGAAGAAATTGATCAATCGGGCGAGACTTTTATGCTTGGCAAGCCGCAGCTACCGCCGACCATGGGGAAAGTTGATCCGATTCTTCAGGCACCGAAACAGATTTGGTACCTGCGCAATAAAGAGCTCGGAGAAATCGGCCCGTTGAGAGGCAAGGTGATGCAGAAGCGTCTTGATGCCGGGGACATCACCATTGGATCGCTAGTTTGGCGTGGTGACTGGGGGGGATGGATTCCAGCTGAGAAGGTATTTCCCAGTTTGGTCGCGAAAGCGGAAGGGATACGGTTGCAACAGAGGCGGTCGAGGGCATTTAAAGAATTGCCCATTGAGTTACGTCGTCCAGTTCCTCGGCAGAAAAAGAAATTGACCGCATTTGAAAGGAACCGGCGGAAAAATCGGGTTTTTGCAGCCTTTGTTATAAGTGGCGTTGTGACGATTTTAGTCTTACTGGTTGTCGCGATGAAAATTGTAATTGATAATCCTTAACCAGCGGATCGCTTGCGGAATTTGTAACGCGGGTGAGTTTTTTAGGTTGAATTTTAATTAAGGTAAGTGTTGATGAGATTTAGTGCTCAGGGAATAGCTTGGTTAGTCGGTTTTGTTGTCATCGCTCTCGTTGTCGATAGCGGCGTTTGTCAAGAATCCGCAACAGAAAATAAAGCTGGCGCGTCAGAATCGAAGAATGCGCAGGAAAAACCGCTGACCGTTCTAGTGGCCGACGACAGTATCAAATTTACGGCCACTGGTAATTGGAAGTCAGTGCCGCCAAGAAGCCGAATGCTAGATGCTGAATTGAAGATTCCGAAAGTTGAAGGGGACGAAGCAGATGGTCGTTTAACGATCATGGGTGCCGGTGGATCAATTGAAGCGAATATTGTTAGATGGCAGGGTCAGTTTACCCAACCCGATGGCAGCGATACTGCTGGCAAGACTAAGCAGAAAACGATGGAGATCGATGGCCAAAAGGTTAATTTTGTCGATATCACCGGCACATTTATGGACGCCGTCGGCGGTCCGTTCAGTGGCAAGCCAAAGGTAGAACGAAAAAACTACCGGATGCTTGCGGCGATTATCCAAACCGAAGCCAATGGAAACTATTTTGTGAAACTCTATGGCCCCAAGCCAACGATTGATAAGAATGAAAAGCATTTCAAAAAAATGTTGGAAAGTTTGAAAGTTTCTGACTGATCCGTTCGGCCTCAGCAATCTTTGATTCGAACACTGTCGAAATTAGCCCAGCAGAAATTTTGGGGTAAGTTTCCCGATGCGTTGGCGCGGTTAACTACGATAGAGGCCGGAATTCTCGAATGGCCTGCTCTGTTTTTTGGATATCATCGGGAATCGGCGCGGTGATTGACATTTCCCGTCCGCCAATTGGGTGCTGGAATTTTATATTACGGGCGTGTAACGCCTGTCTCTCAAGCAGGATCGCTTGATCCTGCTTGTTGCGTGTCAGGTCTTGCAATTGTAATTTTGCCCGACCGCTGTAGAGACGATCGCAGAGCACTGAGCAACCGATGTGTGCCATGTGAACACGAATTTGGTGGGTTCTGCCAGTTTTAGGTTTGACCCTAACGCTGGCAAAGCCCTGGTATCTTTCGATTACTTCGTAGAAAGAACTTGCGTTTCGACTCGTCGAATGCCCAATTCGAATTGCCTTTTTTTCCCGCTGGTATGGATGTGCTCCGATCGGTTTGTCAATGATATCGCGATCGTGATTCGGAGATGGCGAAACGATCGCAAAGTACTCTTTTTCGACGACCCGTTTTTCGAATTGGCTCGCTAAATTTATATGCGCAGTATCGGTTTTTGCTACTAAAATAACACCGCTGGTGTCACGATCGAGTCGATGCACAATCCCGGGACGGGTCGCTCCGCCAATCGAACTGAGCTGTTGGAAATGAAATGCAAGTGCAGCGGTGAGCGTTCCAGACCAGTGGCCTTTCGCTGGATGCACGACCATCGAAGGTGGCTTATTGATCGCGACAAGGTGTTCATCCTCGTAAAGAATATTCAGCGGAATGTCTTCCGGAATCGTATTTTCAGGTTCAGGTGGCGGCGGCAGAAATTCGACTTTTTGTTCGCGCTTGAGTCGGGTAGAGGATTTTGCCTGCGTTCCGTCAACCCGAACCATTTTTGCGGCAATCGCTCGTTGCAACTTTACGCGACTGAATTTCGGAAAGTGGCGGACCAGAAACGCGTCGAGTCTCTCAAGATGCTCTTCCTCGGAGACCGTAAGTGTCTGCCAGTGAGCTGTCTGCTTGCTTGGATTCGATTCCTGAGGCGGGGTGTTTGGCTCTGATTCGTCGTTGATCATGTTTTTCCTGGGTCAAAATGCACGGCTCGCATCATACCAATTCTTGCAATAATCTCAGCCCCCGAGACCGGTTGTCGAGTTTTGTGTCTCGGATTAACGCATCCTAAATTAATTGAATCACTCGAATTGTTAATTATGGCGGCATGCCATTTGATTCGTGAATCTGGTTAAAAATTGGAGTTCTTGGTTAAAACTGCCTATCATGGAGGAGTGGAATGCTCGATTTTGAATCGAGTGAAATCGAATTTGTCGATTCACGCGGGAATGTTCGCCCGTGTCTCGATGCGACCGTTTGGATCCCCTTTTTTTTGAATCGCAGATTAGTGCTATTGGCGCCGAAAAAATTAATTTGGATTGGGTATGAAATTTATTGAGATGACCGGTGAAACGTTAGACGAGATCATCAACGATGGAGAGTTGCATTCTCAAGATTTAGCGGCGGCTGGTGTGATGGGAACATCCATTGTGAGAATCAATCAGCAAGGGGATATCGAGGTGCGTTGCCCCAACAAATGGAGAGTGATCGGTGGATTGCTGGGTGACTTCGAAGATCGTATCAGAAAAACGACAGGTCTCGACTGGGCTTAATTACTCGTCAAAAAGCCGGGACTAGCAGCTTCAATTTCGAGCAGTTCGTCAATCCAAATGCGGATGTCATTTTCATATTCGGATGCAAGATCGTCTTTGACTAATTGCCGGTGGAAGGCCGCGGCACCAATTTCGACTAAGTCTGCGGCTTCAGCAGACTGGAATCGTTTTTCTGGGTCGGGGTCAATCAGCCCTTGGCAAAATGACATGAGTAATTCGTTGGTCGAAACTTCCGGCGGTAAGAGTTCGTGCAGGCGATCTGGGAGTGTCTGCTTTGCTTCGATTAACTTGGCGAAATCGTTGATCCCACCAAAAACCGGTTTGCCCGCCAGAAGCTCGACGGTGACATAGCCGAGACTGGCCAAATCACTCCGTGGTGTGTTATCTGTACCTTGCAAGACCTCGAGTGCGGCGTAGGAAGGTGTGCAGGCCCGTCTTTGCGGTGGATCGGCGACATCAAAAGCTGAACCGATGTCGATGATCTTGGCGTGCCCACTTCTCTTGAGCATGATGTTTCCAGGCTTTACATCTCCATGAACGATTCCATGGCGGTGCATCGCAGCGAGCGCTTCGAGGCAATCGCGAACAATCGCGATAGCGACGCCTGCTTTGAATCGAGGTTGTTCAGGGCCGATGGTCACTAATACCTCGTTAATGTATTCCCATCGCTTTTCACTAAATCGTTCTTTGACCGTTCCAAACATTTTTGGCGTTAGAAGCCTTCGCAGGTCAAATCCTTCAACCCATTCCATGACCATCATTCGAATTCGGTCACGGTCAAGAAAATTTTCGACAACCAAAAGGTTCTCGTGTTGGATTCGAGCAACTTTCGCGGCGACACGTCCCATCCGAGACATATCAGAGTCGTAATGGTTGGGTGACGAATAGCGTTCGGGAGAGAAAATTTTCAGAGCGACTGGAAGTGTGAACCCGTCGGAACCGCGTCTTTCGGTTAAATAAACGACGCCTTGACCACCAGATCCTAGTTTCGTCAAAAGGCGAAGGTGGGTTGTCCAGCTGTGTCTTTTCTCGCGCAGGATTTCTTCGTAAAGACCGTATAACTCTGAGCATTGATTGAGGACAAAATCCCCCTCCTGGGTAACCGTCGGGGATAGGTCCTCTTCCGAAGTAATATCTAGATTTTCGCCGTCAAAAACCAATGGAGAGTTCCTCGGTGATGCTTGTGTTTTTCAGTGAACATTCTCGCTGGGTATCGCTTCATGAAGCGGTGTTAACAAAACTTATTGTGACAAACCTCGCACCGTGCTGCTACACTGAATTCATTGACTTGGCTCATTCTTTTAGAAACTTTACCAGCTAAAGGGGATGCGATGTTCGGGAAGAGGGAACCCAAGAGTTTTGTCGACTTGATTGAGTAATGATTTGCCCTCCAGGAAACGCTTGATATTTTCGCAGAAGAGGTCAATCGTGACTGGAATTCTAAGTGGAGATTGAGCTCCTACGTGGGGAGAGATAATTACATTATCCATTTCCCATAGTGGTGAGGACGGGGGCAAGGGTTCCGGTTCAACGACGTCGAGACCAGCACCTCCAAGCCTCCCGTTGGAAAGTGCATTGATCATGCTTTGCGTTTCGACAACCGATCCTCTCCCAACATTGATGACGTAAGCTCCCGGTTTAAGAAGATCAAATTGCTGTTTGCCAATTAGGTTTTCATTTGAAGAGGACAGCGGCAGGGTGATGATCAAGACATCGATCTCCGGAAGCATTTCATCCAATCTCGCAGCTGGCAGGATCTGGTCGACGACACCATTGTTGATCAGGTCTTTTGCGCAATCCACGAAACAATCCGTGGCGATGATCCGGTTGACCATTGGCCGAAGAATGTGAGCAATCCGCTGGCCGTTTCCTCCTAGTCCGGCAATTCCAATGGTTTTGCCGAACAAATTATCCGTAGGGCGTCGGACGAATTGTTTTGATTGCTGGGCCTTAAAAAAGACTGAGCCTCGTCGAATTAAGCCCATTAAAAGTGACATCATTTGTTCACCGACTTGTGGAGCAAATAATCCAGAGCAACCGCTTACCAAAATGTTTGAATCGACCACCGGAGACACAAGGCAGTGATCCAATCCTGCCGCTGATGATTGAATCCATTTTAGTTTTCCGTTGGAGACGACGCGGTCCCAATCAACCGGAACTTTAGCGTGACCGCAAAAAACGTCTGCTCTGAAAATGTCTTCGGAAATGGTTTCTTGATTGGCAACAATAACGTCAAACTTCTCCGCGGCGACGCTGCGAATGGTGTCGGCGTCTGATTCGGATAGCGGAAAACAGGTTACGATTGTTTCGGAGGCCATAGCGTGGGTTCGGTTTGAGTGAATTGCTGAATGGTTAGGATTTCGTGGAAAACCTTTGCGGCAGTCGAATTTTAATCTTGTTTGGACGCATTGCCGAGGCCACATTGAAACCAATCCGTAATTCAGTGACGTCTCTCGGTTACTGATAGATAAAAGTCTTGTCAAACTATAAATCTTTGGAGTCTTGGGTTGAAAATGGTTAGAATGTCGAATTATTGAGATTCGTTTCATTTAACTTTCAGTTGATTCCAAATGTCGCTTCGCCTAAGTCACACCAGAATTGGTCTTGCCGCTTCGATTTTTATTTTTGAGGCCTTGTTTGTTTTTGTGGCCTTCGTTGGACACGATTCCGCAGGGGCAGATGAAATGCGACGCCGGCCTAATATCCTAGTCGCAATCTCGGATGATCAGTCATGGATACACACTTCAGTGAGCGGTTGCCGAACCATTGCCACGCCTAACTTTGATCGCGTCGCGAAAGAAGGTGTGCTGTTCAATAATGCGATCAGTGCGTCCCCAGGCTGTTCCCCGTCCCGAGCGTCGATTTTAACAGGAAGGTATCCGTGGCAACTTGAACAGGCCGGTACGCACGCGAGTTCATTTCCAGCGAAGTACTACGTTTACCCTGAGTTGCTGGAAGAAGCTGGTTATTTTGTCGGCTATACAGGTAAAGGTTGGCAGCCTGGCAATTTCAAAGCATCTGGTCGCAATCGCAATCCGGCGGGTGTGAGTTTCAGTAAAATAAAAGTTAAAGACGTTCCTGCTACGGGGATTTCGAAGAACAATTACGCGGGGAATTTTAAAGAATTTTTAAAAGAAAAACCTGCTGATCAGCCATTTTGTTTTTGGTTTGGCGGGTTTGAACCTCATCGGAGTTTTGAAAGAGGTAGCGGACTTGCGTCAGGAAAGCAGTTGGCCGATGTTGAAGTGCCCGGTTTTTTGCCTGATTCCGAGGAAATTCGGAGTGACATTCTCGATTACTGCTTAGAAATTGAATGGTTTGATCGCCATTTGGGAGAGATGATTGCAGCGATAGAAGCCATGGATGAGTTGGAGAATACATTAATTATTGTCACCAGTGATAATGGCATGGCTTTCCCGAGAGCGAAAGCGAATGTATACGAATATGGAATTCATATGCCGCTTGCAATTTGTTTGCCTTCGCTAGTTCCCGGAAATCGCGTTGTGGATGACGTGGTTAGTCTCACGGATCTTGCTCCGACGATCCTTGAATTGGCAGGCGTTAAGCATCCTGTCGCCAACGGGGAAAATAATTCGATGATCGGGAAGAGTCTCGTTCCGCTGCTTAAGTCGAAAGAATCAGGGCTAACTCGATTTAGCCGTGAGGAGGTTTACAGCTGTAGGGAACGGCATTCGTCCTCTCGTTGGGAAAACTTGACCTATCCGCAGCGTTGTATCCGAACCTCTCGATATCTTTTGATCAGGAATATGAAACCGGAGCGTTGGCCTGCCGGAGCACCAAGAAAGTTGCAGTCTGGTAAATTAGGCCCTGAAGATGGTGGGTATCATGACATTGACGCCTGCCCAACACTCAGCTTTATGATTACTGAAAAATTAAACCCTGATGTTGCTCCCTTTTTCTCCCTGGCAGTCGCGCATCGCCCTGCCCTCGAGCTGTATGATATTCAAAAGGATCCTGCATGTCTTATAGATTTGTCTGGCGATCCAAAGCATCAGGAAATGAAGGCAATGTTAAAAGCCAAGTTGAATTTGTTTTTAAAATCGACCGGAGATCCAAGGCTTAATGGCAATGATGATGTCTGGGAAAAATACATTCGTTACAGCAAAATGCGATCATTTCCCGTACCCGATTGGGCGAAATAGGATTGGTTCCGTTTTTTATTGATCTCGCGTCGTTGCGCGGAATTGTCGCGGCCAAAGAAATGGGTGGACTCAAATGGGTGGACTCTTAACTGCGTTTGAGTTTGTTGAGTATTTTGCATTGGTAATTTTTCGAAGATAGATTTATTGAGAAAGTGAGCGTAGGGCGAAATGAGCTTTCACCTTTGGCGGAGCCTATTGGTTGCAATGTGTGTTTTTGTGACTCTCGCGATACCTATGGCGATGAGTGAGGTTTCCGCGGTTGACGGGGATCGTTTTGATACCGTTCGCCTGTCAGATCTGCCCGGATCAAATAGTCAAGCGGTGCAAAAGCCAAATGTGATTCTGATCATGGTGGATGACATGGGGTTTTCTGATCTTGGCTGTTACGGAGGAGAAGTAAAAACAGAGAATTTAGACCGCCTTGCTCGAGACGGAATGCGTTTTACTCAGTTTTATAATAACGCGAAGTGCACTACGACACGCGCCTCAATCCTTACGGGGCTTTATCCTCGGGGAACCAACAGCAACAAACACTTGCGAGCCAACATGGTGACCCTCGGCGAAGTTATGCAACAGTGTGGATATCGGACGGCGTTGTGCGGAAAATGGCACTTGGGACGCGAGAAAATCAATCACCCGTTTCATCGGGGGTTTGATTCATTTTATGGTCTCCTTGATGGGTGCTGTAACTTTTTTGATCCAACGCAACCCGATCCAAAATACAAAGGTGGGCGGACGCGTGTGTTTGGTCAAGACGATAAATTGATCACTGATTTTCCATCTGATTTTTACACAACCGATGCATTTACCGACTCGGCGATCGGAGCGATCCATTCAGCCGATCAAATGAAAAAGCCGTTTTTTATTCATCTCACCTACACTGCCCCGCATTATCCAATTCAGGCGAAACCGGCTGATATTGCAAAATACCGCGGGAAATTTAAGGACGGCTGGGATGTGATGCGAGAATCACGATTCAAACGTCAGCAGGAAATGGGACTGGCTGCAAAATCGTGGAAGTTAAGTGAAGGCGATAGCCGAGCTTATGATTGGGAGAGTGCGAACCACGATTTTGAAGATCATCGGATGGCGGTTTACGCAGCGATGATTGATAGTGTCGATCAAAATATTGGAAGGCTCTTAGAAACACTATCGCAAACTGGCCACGCAGAGGACACGCTCATCCTTTTTCTATCAGATAATGGAGGATGTGCGGAAGAACCGGGGGGACGCGATCCGGCTAAACGGAATCCGGGACCAGTCGATGACTATGTAGCGGTGGGGCCTGCGTGGGGTTGGGCTCAGAATGCCCCGTTTCGTCGTTACAAGAGTTGGTTGAATGAAGGCGGCATAACGACCCCAATGATTGCTTGGTGGCCCAGCGTAATTCCAGGCGGTGCGATTAATCGTGACGTTGCACATATCATTGATTTCTTGCCAACCCTGGTCGAGGTAGGAGGGGGAGTTTACCCGAAACAATTTAAAGGAAAGGAAGTCCTTCCTGTTGAGGGTAAAAGCATGGTTAGCTTGTTGAAGGGAAATGGGCGGGAAGGACATGCAAATCTCTGCTGGCAATGGGCCGGTAACCGCGCAGTTAGGGAGGGAGACTGGAAGCTAGTTTGGGACAAACTTAATTCTGACAAAAAATGGCAGCTATACGATCTTTCGGTTGATCGTTGCGAGATCAATGATCTCGCAGACCAAAATCCCCAACGGGTAAAACGTATGGCTGACTGCTGGTTTGACTGGGCTGAAGAGATGGAACTAAAAATTAAGCGGAAGTAAGCTTGGGGCGGGTATCGCCAATCCATCGATCGTTTCAGTGAAACTATGATTGTTGCGATGTTAACTCTGTCCTAATTAAATTTCCGTAAATTCATTGGAAAATTACTTTGGTTCTGTGGCAGTGAGCTGGTGGAGAGAAACTTCAATTTGCGTTTGGTGGATTTCAGCGGTTGCGGCTAAGTTACCCAGTCAAAGTTATTAAGTTGTTGAATTGTCGAGGTGCTCGAATTGAAATCTGACATGATGGACCGATCTAGCGGTGGAATTCAAACGCTTGAACTCGGTGGACAGTGTTTTCAAATCACGCGCCCGCACGATTTTGGGATTGTAATTGAACGCCCGATTGAGCTGGAAGGTGGCGGTGAGGACTATCTTCATCAAGTACTGTTGCGAGAAGACGTTCGCGAAAGTTTTTTGGAAATAGTCGACGTAGAGGGGTTGGTGGTTTGTAAAAATGTTCGAACAACAGCGTCTAGCTACCGAAAGGTGCGAGGGAAGTCGAGCCACGGTAAATTAAGCCAAGCAGAGTATTACCATCATGATGGCTGTAGTTGCCCAGTAAAGCCTCGCGTTGTTGAAATACGAATGCCGCATCAGTTAATTGAAAGAAATATTGCTACGGCAATTGCCCCGTTTCGATCGGTGATTGCAGCGATGGTGCGTTCTCTTCCAACGGAAATTTTAACGCGTGGTGAGTTGGAATCGACATTGGACCAGTTTGCTCGTCCGCCCTCAGAGCACCCGCTTGTCGATACTTGGGATCAAATTCAGGGACGAATCACCCGTTTGGTTCGGCGAGAGATGGATGCCGAATCCTGTCGCGGTTTTTTTCGACAAGTGGACGTGGAGGCAAATGCCTACGTGGAGCCCTGGGAAATGGGCGAATCTCGATTGATTTGTAATAACCACATGGATTTGACTCAAACTATGCAGCATCGGCGATCCTACCAAACGCCAAGGGCGTCGTCGGAGTCAAATGGTAGTCTTGTCAAACGCTGGACTGCCGAAGAAACCTAGAACCGCGAAGATCACTTTTGGACGCATCAAGCGATCGAATTGCTGGGAGTATTGAATTCGGTTTCAGAATTCTCCGAAGCTTCGGAGACTACTTCGTTGATTGCGCCGGCCTTGCTTTTATCCCCGACCATCCCACCGGCGAATTCAATGTCGCCGATACGCTGAATAACCCGATACTTGCGTCGGTAATCGTGGTCGATGAAATCTACAAAACGAATCGTAAAATCCATCTCGCTACTTAAACGCTCAGTCAATAAGCGTTTGCTTTCTGTGCGAACCTGATCCATAAAATGGTTGTCAGACAGAATGAACTGAACTTCTAATTCTCGTTGGCCTTTTTCAAAGACCTTGATTTCAATGACGCTGTCGGAGACAACCGAGTTGAGGTCGTTAACAAGCGTGTTGAAAAACGAAGGGTAGAAACGTTCCCCCTGATCATTCAATATGAAGTTCGAGTCTTTCCCCTCAATTTTTGTGATCAAGTATTTTTCAGTTCCATCTTGATAGGCGCGAAATTCTACGTCCGCAATGTCGCGCATCTTGTATCGAATGAAAGGAAAATCAAAATTATTTAATCGAGTGATGATCATCTCGGGTTGCCCGGCCTCGTTGGGTTCCGTTTCTACGTAGGCAACGTTCGCAAAAATCTCGAGTCCATCGGGTGTCTCGTGTGCCAATTCTCCGAGTTCGACCGACCCATACGAATCTTCAATTTTAGATTTGTAAAAAATCGATTGGATGTGTTTTCGCTGGCAATCAAAAAAGGTCTCCCCGCTGACGTTAATTAATTCTGGATGGTGCTTAACCTCCAGATTAAAGCGCTTGACGGTGTTCGCGATCATGTTCATCGGCGAGGGAAAGACCAGGAGTAATTTTGGTTTGTACTGGTTGATGTCATCGATCAATCCTCGTACGGTTTTTTCATCAATTTTATCGAAGAGATGATACTTAAATCCAAGCCATTTACTGAGTCGGTTGAATTTGACCATGTCATCGATGTTGTAGGTGTTTTTGGGGTAGAAGATCAGCATTCTTTCGCCGGGACGCCACCCCATGCGATACCAGCATTTGAAAAATGTAAACAACATTGAAAACATATGCTGCTTTGTCATCATGATTGAAAGCGGAGTTGAAGTGGAGCCGCCGGTTGCCATCGGCATTAAGTAATCGTCATTGCGAAGCCTTTGTATGGACTCGAATGGTTTTCCTTCAACTGAAAAAGTGTTCTTGGAAGGGTCAATAGACGCCCAGCTATCGGTCATTACCGATTGTCCAGCATCTGCATAATCCTTTTTCGAAAGTGCAGGCAACTTGGAGTAAGATTCAAAGAATTCATCATCGGAGAGGTTGGGCGCCTCGGATAAGAACTCGGTGTACTTTCCGCGGAAGTATTCGCAATGCCTGTTGGAGTGTGAAAGTAATGCTTCAATATCTTTTCGAATCTTTGGTCGGATGTCAGTCAGACGTTCATCGATAACCACTTCCTGATATACATTCTTGACTTTGATGTACCGAAAAGCCAATTGATACAGTGTCTTTAGCATTTTTAGCGTGTAGGCTGGGGAGTGTCGTAGAAGAAAATCTCAGCGTTATGCTAGGGAAGTAAAACCAAATTGTCGAGTATGTAAGCCTAAAATCGCGGTGCTTTTTCGTATTTGGCCTGTTTTGGTTTTCGTGGTTTCGATGTCCGTGTGAGCCGTGAGCTGAATTCACGCACTCAATTAAGACCTTGCCCCGACCTTCTTTGCTTTCTGTGGCTTATGAAATCGATTTAGATCGGTATTTTGCCAATCCATTGCGTTGAGCGTGTTTATTGAGAAGCTGGTAAGAAGTGAAACGGTTTTCGTTCAGTTTACGGATGTGTTGAACCTAAATCGCGAGGCAACATTTAGGTCGTTTGTGCCAGTTCGTCGGATAAATGCCATAAAACCGTGGAAGCGAGACGGATTCATATTCTCGCTTCTTGTTCCCGATGATGTTACGGTTGAGACTTGGAGATCGGGTGTTCCAGTTAATCTAAACCGAGAGGCAGTACATTGAATTTCGTCAAAAAGTATCGCTTGGTTCTACTTCGGGCTTTCGGGCTTACACTGATTTGCTTGATTCTTTTTTCAGCGGAGCAGTCGGAAGCGCAATTGATTCGTGGGCGCTGGCAACGTATCCCATCTGTGGATAAGGACTTGAAGGGTCAGGAGAATCCGCCAAATCGATCAGACCGGCAATCAATCTCGAGTGCCGCAATAAGGCCGAATTCAGCGAATCGATTTAACGACCGCTGGAGGCGACCCGCTCCGCTAAATGTGATTGATAATGAGTCAAGGTACATCGGCGGTTTACACTATTCTTACTTTCAGAATCTTGGAATTCCGACAGGCGACATCGGCTTGCGAGGCAACGGAGTCTTTTGGCGCCCGTGGTAGTGAATTGATTCGTTCGCTGGGTGAAACCTGAGTTGGTCGCAGCAACGCATCAGTAACAGGTCGAATAAGAGTATAGATTTATTTAACTACATTGCTCGTGCCAAGAAGAACGTTCAGTGTCCGGTTTGCTACGCGAGTGATGTATTTATTGGGTTGATTCGCGAGGCACTCTTTGAGTTCGGGGATAAGAGGCCTTGCCGCCTCCCCAGCTTCATCGAGAACAATTGCGGCACGCAATCTGGCCCATTCGTGTTCCCCCGCAAGCTCATTTTTTAGTGCTGATAGCGCGGGTTGAGGATCTTTGATTTTCAACAGTGCTCGCGATGCCGCGATTCTGACGCAAGGCGATTGGTCGTTAAGTGCACTATGAAGTAAGTCTTTGTAATCGGCTGCATCTGTAGGTCGATTTCCAAGACCGATTAACGCCCAGTACCGAACGACTGAGTCAGAATGGCTTACTGCGGCTCTAAGGGCATCAAAATTAGAACCCTGGCTCACCGCTAAGTTTGCTGTATTGCGAATTGCTTCGATAAGTTCTGAAGGAGTATTCTTTAAAATATCATAACGCGCTCCAGTTTTACTTTCGCGAATTTGAATTTCAGACTCCGGAATTAGGCCGATATCGCGGGTGTCGACTACCCATTGAAGGTGTGCGTGGCGTAATCGGTTAAGCACTTCCGTGTGCTCAGTATTTTCAATCAGGTTATTGATTTCATGCGGGTCGGCTTCGAGGTCGTAAAGTTCTTCTGCCGGTTTGGTTTCACTCATGAATAACTTCGCAGCATTTGGCAGGTTCCCGAGTTCATTCACTCGTCGAAGTTCTTTCATCGTCGCGCCTTTTTCAGGCGTATTCATGTATTGATAGTATGGCTTGTGAGGTTCGTAGTTTCGGATGTACCGATACCTTTTATCTCTGACAGAGCGGATGATGTCATAACGTTCATCCATCCTGTCCCGGGCTCCGTAGACATAGTCTCTCGGCGGTGTTAGCTCCGTACCTAAAAATGCACGTCCCTGCATGTAGGTAGGCGGTTGGAGGCCGGCAAGATTTAAGACCGTCGGCGCAAAATCAAGGGAACTTACAAGTTCAGAATTAGTGATTCCAGTCGTTTTACTTTCATTGTATTTTGCTGGAAGTTTTACGATGAGCGGAATGTGAGTTCCAGAATCGTAAAGCCATCGTTTTGCCCGAGGCAGCCCAACCCCATGATCCGACCAATACATGATGATTGTATTTTCATATTCTCCAGCATCTTTTAATTCTTGAATTAGTTCGCCTGCCCAGGAATCCATCGCGGTAATAAGCTCAAAGTTTCGTTTCCAATCCTCTCGCACGATCGGTGTATCGGGATAATAGGGTGGAAGTGTTAGCTGTTGGGGATCCTGCCGTTGCTGTTGTGTCAGGTTTTTGGTGATTTGTTCGTATTTTGAATCAGACGCAATTCCGCTTTCGTGACATCCAGTGAAATTGAACACTGCAAAAAAGGGTTGGTTCGGATCTGGACGATTCTTCCAATGTGCTTTTTTGCTCGATTCATCCCATACATCGGATGAAGTTTTAAATTGATAATCTTGTTTACTATTATTAGTGCAATAGTATCCCGCTTTTCTCATGTAGACTGGGAACGGTTTTATATCCTTGGGTAGTTTCGCATTGCAGCGCATATGATGTGTGCCGAGGGTCGACTGGTAGACTCCTGTTATGATTGCGGATCGGCAGGGAGCGCATACTCCCGCGGTGGTAAATGTGTTCTCATAGCGGATGGCATTCGCTGCAAGTTGGTCGATGTTGGGTGTGATTGCATTTTTATAACCGTAACAGCCCAGATGGGGACTAATGTCTTCGCAGGAAATCCAAATGATATTTGGGGATTTACCAGGAGGATCTGAGGTTGTTGCCACAACCTTGGATGGGGAGAGGCAAAGCAGAGTGCCTAAAAATAAAAGGGACAGATTTAACATACGCATAGAAATAATTCCTGCCTCCTTCGATCAAGAAAGAGGTGTCGAACTTGAGTACTTGATACATGTTTGATCATCAAAGAATTTCATTGTAGCAGTAATTCAAAGGATGAGTGTTCTCAAGAAGTCCAATCGCCGGGCAAAATTTATTACGCCTCGAATGCCGATGAGGCTTGACCTGTTGGCTGTCTCCAATTTTAAATATTGATTGTCGGATTTTACGTTAATGGAGGAAGTTGTGGAGGAAGATCAAAAAGCACATAAGCAAAGTCAAGTTGAAAGAACGGAACTTACTCTTCGGGAGGCACAGTCATCGGTCGATGACTGGATTAAAACCGTCGGTGTCCGCTATTTTTCAGAGTTAACGAATTTGGCACAACTGGTTGAAGAAGTGGGAGAGCTGTCACGAATTATTTCGCGCACTTATGGAGAGCAGAGTTTTAAGGAAACAGATAAAAATTATTCGTTAAAGGACGAAATGGCCGATATTTTATTTGTCCTAATTTGTTTGGCGAATCAAACAGGTGTCGACTTAACCGAAGCTTTTGACGAGAATTTACGAAAGAAGTCCCAGCGAGACGGCGAGCGGCATCGCAATAATCCTAAGCTGAGATAGCGGCATCCTTTGGGTGTGTTGACGACAGATTGCACTTGATCCAATTGAAGAAGAGTAGAATGAGCATTACGGTTATGCGCCAGGTAAAATTTTGTGCCGGTCACCGATTACTTGGTCACGAGGGTAAGTGCGCGAACTTGCACGGCCACAATTATTTAATTCAGTTTCATGTTACGGGAAATGAGATTGATGAGTTGGGGCGGGTTGTTGATTTTGGTGTCATCAATCGATTGTTTAAGGGGTGGATTGATGATCATTGGGACCATGGATTTATCGTTTGGGATGCCGACGAAAACGCGCTGACGGCACTTGAACAGGTTCGTCCAAATAAAATTTACCGCTTGCCGTACAACCCGACCGCCGAAAATATGGCGAGGTACCTGCTCGATGAGATTGGTCCGACTTTGATTGATACGATTAAGGGGTATGACCTAAGGCTCACCAAGGTGGTGGTTTGGGAAACTGAGAATGCGTTCGCGGAGGTTACTATTGACTCCAGTCGTAACCAGGCGGACGCGATGCTTCGTCAGGTTCAGCGAGCCAATTTGAATTGACGGTTTAGCGTCATGCTGAAATTGTTTTATTCTGATACTTTCGAGTTGCCGTTGCCCGATCGGCATCGATTTCCGATGTCAAAGTACCGATTGCTTCGTGAGCGAATTCTAGGAGATTCAATTGCATCGCAATGCGAACTAAATTTGCCTTCTGCCGCTACTGACCAACAACTAGGCCGGGTCCATTCACAGGAGTACCTCGACGCGGTACGTACTGGCAATTTGACTGATGTAGAAGTCCGGCGAATTGGCTTTCCTTGGTCGTTGGCAATGGTAGAACGATCACGGCGTTCCACAGGGGCAACCATTGATGCTGGCTTTGCAGCATTAGAAGACGGGATTGCCGGTAATTTGGCCGGCGGGACACACCACGCGTTCGCGGGTAACGGGCAAGGATTTTGCGTGTTCAATGACGTGTGTGTCGCCGCGCGAACGATGCAAGGTGAAGGGCACGTTAAGAATGTATTGGTGGTTGATTGTGACGTACATCAAGGGAACGGTACTTCTTCGATTGCGAGCGGAGATTCCAGTTTATTTTCGTTTTCAATGCATTGCGAGAAAAACTACCCTTTTCAAAAGACAGCCGGTGATTGTGATATTCCGTTGCCTGTGGGAACGACCGATGAATTCTATCTTGAGAAATTAGCCCAAGGATTGAATGAGTCCTTCGATTCGTTTTTACCCGATTTCGTTTTTTATCTGGCCGGTGCTGATCCTTATTCGAAAGACCGTTTAGGGTTGCTGGATTTGTCAAAAGATGGTCTTGCCGCACGCGATCGGATGGTGATGGACTTTTGCCATGAAAAAGGAGTGCCGATCGGTTTTGCGATGGCAGGTGGTTACGCTCCGGAGATAGATGATATTGTGGATATCCATTTTCAAACGGTAAGGATTGCGGTGGAGAGTTGGGGACGCCGTCAATAATCGAATGGAATTGATTTTGCGCCAGTCGGCTGAGCATTTTCTTCTTCGGGTTTGGGATTTTAGGCCAGTGTTTCGCCAGGTTTGCGCGACGCTGTTCAATAAGTTCCAGTTGGACTAAAATAGGAGGCTTAGAAGAGATTGGTTGCCCTGAAGATAGCCTATTCGGATTGAATCCAAGGAGAAGGAAATGTCGACGGTAAGTACGGAACAAGTGATGGTTGTGAAAACACAACTCTTTCATGATTGTGGGTATTTTCAAGGTTTCTGTTCTGACACAGACAAATACTTAGAGACCTTACTCGACGCAGCGAATACTCAGTATCTGCCTCGTGGAGATATGGAAGAGGATCCTAGTTTTAAGCAGTTGATTCCCTATTGTATTTTTAAATTTGTCGATGAATCCGGCACGACTCACGTCTTTCAGTACACGCGTGGAAAGGGAGGCGGGGAGACCCGTCTGAGGGCTAAGAAAAGTGTCGGCATTGGTGGGCATATCTCGACCCTCGATGCACATGACGAGTCGCCTTATGAACTTGGGATGCAGCGGGAGTTAGAGGAGGAGATTGTTATCGGAACCGAGTTCACCCAAAAGCTCGTAGGTTTAATCAACGATGACGAGAATGAAGTTGGGAAAGTTCATTTAGGAATCGTCCATTTATTTGAAGTGCAGAAGCCACAGATATCGGCAAATGAAGCTGAAATTTCGGACGCCGGTTTTCTCCCTGTCTCGGAATTGATGGCCGACCTTGATTCCTATGAGACATGGTCAAGAATTTGTTTGGAAAGTCTCTTCGGATGAATTAGCGGCGATTTGACGGCGTGAAACGTTCATTGAAAAGTTTGGCAAACTTACTGTGCTGATTTTCCAATTTAGAAGTTTGTCGACCTCCCACATGTCCAGTTAAGGGCGTTCGGAGTTTATTTTCGCGAAAAACGCGGTTATGCCTGCTAATACGTCTGTTTGGGGACGGTAGAATCGGTTTAAGATAATTTCTCTAGACAAACAAACTCTGATTATAAAAAATGACGAGAAGGGTTATAATGTGTCGGCACGATGTAATTCAATTAGCCTTGGAGAGAGAGTTCGAATGAGTGTAACGGTAACTGAAACAGCCGCCAAAGAAGTGCAGCGGTTCATTCAAGAGGGTGAATACGACGAAAATGCAGTTCTTCGTATTTCGGTCTCTGGGGGTGGGTGCTCAGGATTCAATTATGGTCTGAACATTGCATCTGATTTTGATGAAACAAAAGACAATATGACGGAGCAGCATGGTGTCTCCGTTGTTGTTGATAAAAAGAGCGATCTGTTTTTAGATGGCACGGTTGTCGATTATTATGAAGGGATCGAGCAACGCGGCTTCCAGTTCCACAATCCGAATGCGAAAAAGACTTGTGGTTGCGGAAATTCGTTCAGCACTTAAACAGAGTTGTGGCGAGAAAAATATTCAAAGACGGCTGGATTCATCCAGCCGTCTTTTTTTAGATAGTAGTTTGTGTGTACGATGCCGCATGCCATGTTGTGGTTAAGCAGTTCGGTTCTTGAATCTGAGGCTCGCCTTTATACCACTAGTTTTGTGTCACGCCTTTCCACGAATCCGTCCGGAAAGGGCATGCTGGTAGCCCCGCTGCATTATAAAGATTGCAACCTTCAGGATTATCTGCCCAGGCATATCGAACAGCGGCAGGGCTTTTGATGGATGCACTCGATACGATGACCTGATTGCCTTCAATTCTGGCATCTGCCCAGACAAATTTTTGGTCATTTCCGGCGATTTGGAAATGTTTGAGCGGCCCATTTTGGGAATGGAGGCCTTCGGCATGATCGAATTGTATAGTCGCTTCGTTCCCCGAAAATTGGACCGATTTAAACATTGGGCCTGAGAAATTCACTGATTTGCCATAGTCTTTTGCAAGAGCGTTGAGTGCGAGTCGCTTGCCAACGTCTTGTTTGTTCTTGGGATGAATATCTCTCGCTTCACCTATATCAATTATCACAGCTTGACCTGTTTTAGGAACGGAGAGCGCCATGGTTTGAGCCTCGCGTAGCTCCGCCCATTGGCTGTCACCAGGGTTTTCACGTGGCATTGTGAAGTTGGCCAATTGAACCCAGTAAAAAGAAAAATCTTGGCCAAATCGCTTTCGCCAATCTTGAATTAACAGAGGCATTAGCGATCGATATTGGAACGCTCTTCCAGCATTGGATTCCCCCTGATACCAAATGACTCCTTTGGCTTTCACTTGTAAAAAAGGATTAACCATTGCGTTACTGAGTAAAGTTGGATGGTTGGGACCTCGAAATGGCTGTTCAGGTCGCTCACCAAGTTTTCTAGTCAGTTCCGACTTCTTGAATTTCCAATTCCCCGCAAGTGAAATCGATGGTTGTCCAGCGATTTCAATTCGCATATCGTTTGGGTCGCCAATAATTCCGCCACCACCCGCTTGATCCGTGACTCGAATTGCGATGGAATTCTCTCCGGCCTTTAATAGATTGGCTGGGATTTCGTATTTCCTGAGTTTGGTCCAATCAGATGTAGATCCGATCTTGAAGCCATTGATGAAGGATATATCGATATCGTCAATTTTCCCAAGCGAAATGGATGCAGGTTTGGATTCCCAAGAATCGGGTAGAACGATCTTGCGCCGATACCACGCGATTCCGTCTAACTGCTGGTACCCCTGCGATTCCCAACTGCCTGGAGCCTTTATTGAAATCCAATCTGAGTCGTCCAATTCAGGTGCTTTCCATTCTGTTGATTTGTCTTCGAGTGCTTTGCGAAAATCTCGATTCCATTGGTCCAGTTGTTTGGCACGGGCTTCTTGTTTTTGCGGGTTTTGCGCGACAGCTTGTATTTTTGCGATTGCCCCCGCGAAGTCAGGGTGGCTTTCAAGAGACTCTGGACTAATCCAGGTTTCAATAATTGTTCCGCCCCACGATGTGTGAAGCAGTCCAATTGGTACGTTTAGTTCACGTTGCAATTCTCGCGCGAAATAGTAGCCTACGGCTGAGAAATTGGCGACTGTTTCAGGACTGCAAACTTTCCAGCCGGAGTTGCTTACATCGTCAAGCTTGGAAGGACTCGTAACATGATCAACGCGGACGTGCCGAATAAGTGGCCAGTTTCCTTCCGCAATTTCTTGTTGCGGATTGCCTGCCTGGCGGACTTCCCATTCCATGTTTGATTGCCCGCTGCAGATCCAAACGTCGCCAGCGAGGACATTTTTTAATACAATGGACTGTTGTGTGGATGAAATTGTGATCGAGAACGGATCTCCTAAGTCGATCGGCTTAAATTTAGCTTCCCACCTACCCAGGCGATCCGCAGAAACTGTAGCAGTTTGATTTTGCAGTTCGACGGTTATCGGAGCATTGGGGGGAGCCCAACCCCAAATCGTAAATTCCTGATTGCGTTGCAGAACCATATTGTCGGTGAAAATATTTGCAACGCGAAATTCGTCACTATTGACGGCGTTGGTAAGGGCCAATAGCAAGACGATTGGGAAGCAGCCGATCAAGACTTGTTTAAGTTTCATCGTGAAAGTCCGGTAGAAAAAGAGGCGGAGCGAAGAACTCAATATAAACGCAAACGCTCAATGAGATCAAATAACGACCGACAGTTGTCGGGCAATCAGGGAATTTGTTAGCCTCAGCAAGCCGGACTCAGATGGTAATGGGATTGAGGGTGCCAGTGCACAAGACTTCACGGACGCAAGCAGTGGAGATTGGCCATCGATATACCACTCATCATCGCGCCAATGATTCCAACAAATCCTTGGTCGGTTCCGCACAGGAAGACGTTTTTTAGATGGGTTGTCCC